>NZ_JBEZFI010000041.1:0-54136 GCF_040649295.1 Micromonospora sp. NPDC048999
GGATGTAACGACGGCCGGTGGCGGGTCATTCCGCCGGGGCCGGGGGACCGGCCGGCGGGCCGGTGGGCCTGCTCGACGGGTCCGGGGGATGTAACGACGGCCGGTGGCGGATCATTCCGCCGGGCCGAGCGGCCCATACTGGCGGGCCGGGTGACCGGCGCGGGGATGCGGCGCGGTCAGCCATGTACAACGCCCCCGACCCCGACCCGATTCCGGCTGGCTGGGACCGCTAATCGGACAGACGGGGCGACTCCAGACACCCGACGTGCAAGCCACCCTCCCAATCCGGATATTTGACCCACCGATCGGGCCGGGGTGTCGCCGCACCGGCCCGCGCATTCTCACAACTTCGCAATCGCGGCTGACCCGAAAGCCGCCTGGCGTGCCGATTTACTCCCCGCGCCCGTCGAGAGGTCGAGGCATGAATTTCGGAGTTAGTGCAATACGGGGCATGGACCACGGGGGAGGCGATCATGACGATGGCGCCGCAGCCCGGCACGCCGAGGCGGCGTAGCCGGTGACGGCCGCGGCCGGGGACGGCCGGACACACGCGGCGCCGGCCGACGAGTACGCGCCGCTGCGGAGCAGGTCGTACCTCGGGTTGCTGGCGCTGGCCGCGCTGCTCGGGGTGCCGATCGCGGCGGTGGCGTACTGGTTCCTCCAACTCATCGCCCTCATTCAGAAGTGGGTCTACACAGATCTGCCGCGCGGGCTCGGCCTGGGCCGGGAACCGCTGTGGTGGCCGCTGGTGCCGTTGCTGCTCGCCGGGCTCGTGGTGGGGCTGACCGTCCGGCACCTGCCCGGCCGAGGCGGGGAGTCGCCGGCGGAGGGCTTCCACGCGGGCGGGGTGACCCGGCCAGACGCGCTCCCCGGGGTGGCGCTCGCCGCGCTGACCGGCATCGGGCTCGGGGTGGTGATCGGGCCGGAAGCCCCGCTGATCGCGCTGGGCGGCGGGCTCGCATACCTGGTGGTGTGGCTGCGGCGGCGGGACGTGCCGGAGCGGACCGGCGCGGCGGTGGCCGCCACCGGCAGTTTCGCCGCGGTGAGCACCCTGCTGGGCTCGCCGCTGGCCGGCGCGTTCCTGCTGCTGGAGGCGTCCGGGCTGGGCGGGGCGACGGCGGCCGCGGTGCTGGTGCCCGGCCTGCTCGCCGCCGGCACCGGCAGCCTGATCTTCCTCGGCCTCGACTCGCTCACCGGGCATGGGACGTTCTCGTTGGCGATCCCGCACCTGCCGCCGGCACACCGGCCCACCGTCGCCCAGTTTCTGTGGGCGCTGGCGATCGGACTGGTGGCCGGCGTGCTGTGCTGGGCGCTGCGGCGGCTGGCACTGCTGTTACGGGCACAGGTGGAGCGGCAGGTGGTCGTGTTGACCACGCTGGCCGGGGCGGTGATCGCCGCACTCGCTATCGGGTACGCCGCGGTGACCGGCAAGAGCAGTTCGGACCTGCTCTTCTCCGGCCAGTTTTCCCTGCCCCAACTGCTCACCGACAGCGCCGCGTACTCCGTGCCGGCGCTGGTGCTGCTGGTCATCGGCAAGGGAATCGCCTACTGCCTGGCGTTGAGCGCGTTTCGGGGCGGCCCCACCTTCCCGGCGATGTTCATCGGGGCGGCTGGCGGGATCGCGCTGTCACATCTGCCGGGCCTGCCGCTGGTGTCCGCCGCCGGCATGGGGATCGGCGCGATGATTGCCGGGATGCTGAAGCTGCCGCTGTCGGCGGTGCTGCTGACCACGCTGTTCCTCGGTGCCGAGGGGTTGACCGTGCTGCCGCTGGTGATCGTGTCGGCGGTCGTGGCGTACGTGTTGTCGGTCCGACTGACCCCGCCCGCATCGGCTGCCCGCGGCAGCCATGCTCCGCCGCAGGAGGCGAAGCCCGCGACCTGACGAGCGGATCGCAGGCGTGCCACCATGTCGGCCATGGAGATGTGGCACAACCCGTCCTGCTCGAAGTGCGCCACCGCCCGGGCGACGCTCGACGAGGCGCGGGTGCCCTATCGGCTGCGGGCGTACCTGGCCGAGCCGCCGAGCGCGGTCGAGCTGACCGACGTGCTGCGCCGGCTGGGCGCCCGGGCGTGGGACATCTGCCGCACCGGCGAGCCGGTCGCGGCGGCCCTGGGCATCGCGGACTGGTCCCGCGACGACGACGCCGAGCCACGCTGGATCGCCGCGATGGTCGAGCACCCGGAGCTCGTCCAGCGCCCGATCCTGCTGCTGGACGACGGCGGCGCGCTGGTCGCTCGTACCCCCGATGCGCTGGGTGAGGCGGTGCGTCGCGCGGAGCGGTGAGCCGCGCGCGGGTCAGGACTGGCTGTCGGTGTCGGCGGCGCTCCCGGTCGCGCGGCCATGCCGCTCGCGCAGGCGCTCCCGGACCTCCTCCGGGGTGTACGTCCGCCGGCGTCGTTCCGCTCGGGCCACGACCACCCCGGTCGCCGCGACGCCGACGAGGCCGGCCAGGCCGAGCACTTTCCACCACCGCAACCGTCGCCGCATCGACCTAGGGTAGTCCACTGTGAGCTCGATCAACCTGGATGAGGCCGTGGAGCTGACCCGCACCGGAGACGTGTGGGTGTTCCGGGGGCGCAGCGTGCCCGACCGGGCTATCCAGCTCACCACCAACAGCCCGGTCAACCATGTCGGCATGGCGGTGGTGCTCGACGACCTGCCGCCGCTGATGTGGCATGCGGAGCTGGGCCGTTCGCTGCCGGACCGGTGGACCGGCAGCCACCAGCGCGGCGTGCAGCTGCACGACCTGCGGGACGCGGTCAGCGTCTGGGCCAACCGGTACGGCCAGCGGGCCTGGCTGCGTCAGCTCGAACCGCCGGCCGACGCCGCGATGGAGGAGGCGGTGCTGCGGGCCGTGGCGCGCCTCGACGGCACTCCGTTTCCGTCCACCGCCCAGCTCGCCTGGCGTTGGGCGCGGGGCCGGGTGCCCACCCGGCACCGTCGTCGGCCGTCCACACCCGAGGGCGGGGCCGTGCCGCTGGAGACCGCGTACTGCGCGGAGGTGGTGGCCGTGACCTACGAGGCGATGGGTCTGCTGCCGGCCGGACGCCGGCCCAACTGGTACGACCCGGGACGGTTCTGGAGCGGCGACGACCTTGCGCTCGCCGGGGGCGCCCAGTTGGGGACGGAGATCGAGGTACGCATCCCGCCACGCTGACCTGCGGCGGCGTGCCGGCCATCGCCGGGTGCTTTCCGGCGTGGCTCCCCGATCGCTACGCTCTGCGGCTGAGTCGACAGGGGGAGGGGTCATGTCCGGCACGCGTCGCGCACGTCCGTCACTGGGCGCCGCCGTCACCTCCTCACCCTGGATTGTCGTCTCGATCGGCGCGATCGTCATGGTGGTGCTGCTGGTCGTCGCGCTCGGTTCGGCGCGGGGTCGGCGGACGTACGCCGACGACGCACCGCCGGAGCCGGCGCTGCCGCTGCCGGGGCTGCCGGTTGTCACGACCTCGGCTCCGCCCAGCTCGGCCGCCGGGCCGGTGTCGCCCGGGCTGTCGCCCACGGCGACCGTGCCACCGAGCCGGCCGGCGCCGAGCCCGTCGGCCAGCGCCACCAGCGCGGCCAGCGCCAGCCGGCCGCCGAGCCCGGCGCCCGAGTCGCCGCCGGCACCGCTGATCGCGCCGCCCCCGTCGGCGCCGGTCACCGGGCGGTACGGGGTGGTGAACACCTTCCACGGTGGCTTCATCGGCGAGGTGCTGCTGGTCAACACGGGCGACACGCCCAGCGGTTGGACCGTGACGGTGAGCTTCGCGCGGGGGCGCCTCGTCTCGTCCTGGGTGGAGGGCGCGCAGCAGGGCACGGCGAGCTTCGTCGACGGGGTCTTCACGTACCGCAGCGGGTTCGACCTGGTGCCGAGGGCGTCGGTGCGGCTGCGGTTCCACTTCGAGAAGACCGACACCACCCGGCCGACCCGCTGCACGGTCGACGCTGCGGACTGCTCTGGCCTCTGACGGCTGCTCCGACCGGCGTCGCGGCGGCGTGGCTTCCCCACGTCAATTTGCGCAAGCCGGCTGCTTTGTTGCGACTCGGCTTGCAAACTATTGCAGAACGTTTCGGCAAGCACTAGCGTGCGGGCGAATCAGCGACCAGAGAGAGGCCGTCGATGAAACGCCCGCCGATATCTGCCAAGTCCCTGCTCGCCCTGATCTCCTCCGCCGTGCTCACCCTCGTCCTGGTCGCCGCACCCCAGTCGGGCGCCCAGGCCGACGACCGCACCGTGACCGGCGACGTCCTCGCGGCCACCGGCGCACCCCAGTGGAGCAAGGAGCCGTCCGCCGACGAGCTGCTCAAGGCGGGCAGCAACAACGCCCGGGCGGAACAGTTCTACTTCCTCCTGCCGGACCGCTTCGCCAACGGCGACAAGCGCAACGACACCGGCGGCCTGACCGGTGACCGGCTCACCACCGGCCTCGACCCGACGGACAAAGGCTTCTACCACGGCGGTGACCTCAAGGGCGTCATCGACAAGCTGGACTACATCCAGGGCCTCGGCACCACCGCCATCTGGCTGGCCCCGGTCTTCAAGAACCGGCCCGTGCAGGGCACCGGCGCGGATGTCTCCGCCGGCTACCACGGCTACTGGATCACCGACTTCACGCAGGTCGACCCGCACTTCGGCACCAACGAGGAGCTGAAGCGCCTGGTCACCCTCGCCCACCAGCGGGGCATCAAGGTCTATCTCGACATCATCGTCAACCACACCGCGGACGTCATCCGGTACGCCGAGAACCGGTACGGCTACGTCGACAAGAAGACCGCGCCGTATCGGGACGCGCAGGGCCGGCCCTTCGAGGACCGCAACTACGCCGACGGCACGCGGGCGTTCCCGCAGGTCAACGAGAAGTCGTTCCCGTACACCCCGACCTTCGCCAGTGCCGCCGACGCGAAGGTCAAGGTGCCCGCGTGGCTGAACGACCCCACCATGTACCACAATCGGGGCGACTCCACCTTCGCTGGTGAGAACAGCGAGTACGGCGACTTCTTCGGCCTCGACGACCTGTGGACCGAGCGCCCCGAGGTGGTCCGCGGCATGACCGACATCTACGCGCAGTGGATCGGCAGGGCCGGCGTCGACGGCTTCCGCCTCGACACGGTCAAGCACAGCAACCTCGAGTTCTGGCCGCAGTTCGTCAATGGCATCAACGCCGCCGCGGAGAAGGCCAAGAAGCCGGACTTCTTCATGTTCGGCGAGGTGTACAGCGCCGACCAGGAGATCGAGTCGACGTACGTGCGGCGCGGCGGCCTGCCCGCCACCCTGGACTTCTCCTTCCAGGAGGCCGCGCGCGGCTACGCCGCCGCCGGCGGGTCGGCCAGGGCGCTCGCCGACGTGTACGCCCGGGACGACCTCTACGCGGCCCGCGACACCGACGCCAACCGGCTGACCACCTTCCTCGGCAACCACGACATGGGCCGGATCGGCTCGTTCGTCGCCGCCGCCGGCGGTGACGACGCCACCCAACTGCGCCGCGACCAGCTCGCCCACCAGCTGATGTTCCTCACCCGCGGGCAGCCCGTCGTCTACTCCGGCGACGAGCAGGGCTTCACCGGCCCCGGCGGGGACAAGGACGCCCGACAGGACATGTTCGCCAGCCGGACGCCGGACTACCTGGCCGACCGCCTGATCGGCACGACCCGCACCCACGCCAGCGACCAGTACGACACCACCCACCCGCTGTACCGGACGATCGCCGAGCTGGGCCGGCTGCGGCAGGCCCACCCAGCGCTGCGGGACGGCATCCAGGTCACCCGGTACGCGGCTGACGGCCCGGGCGTCTTCGCCTTCTCCCGGGTCCTGCCCAAGGACCGGACCGAGTACGTGGTCGCGGTGAACAACGCCGGCACCGCGCAGACTGTCACCGTGGACACCTGGTCGGCCGGTGCCACGTTCACCGGCGTCTACGGCGGCGGCTCGGCGGCCTCGACGGCCGGCGCCGACGGCAGGCTGAGCCTCACCGTGCCGGCGATGTCGGCCGTGGTGCTTCGGGCCAACCGCGCGATCCCGCAGACCGGCGCGGCGCCGCGGATCACCGTCACGGAGCCGGGCGACGCCCCGGTCGCCACCAGGGCCGCCGTGACCGCGCAGGTCACCGGCGATCCCCTCGCGACCGTCACCTTCGCCGCTCGGGTGCCCGGCGGCAAGTGGACCCTGCTGGGCAGCGCGCACGAGGCGCCGTACACCGTCCACCACGACCTGGCCGGCCTGCCCGGCGGGACCAGGGTCGAGTACAAGGCCGTAGTCCGCGACGGCAAGGGCCGCGTCGCCAGCACCCGGGCCACCGGTGTGGTCGGCACCCCGGCTCAGAGCGCGTCGCGGGACTGGGTGGTGGTGCACTACCAGCGCCCGGCCGGCGGGTACGCCGACTGGGGCCTCTACACCTGGGGCGACATCGACCCGGCGTACCAGACCGAGTGGCCCAAGGGGCAGCCGTTCGCCGGTGAGGACTCCTTCGGCCGGTTCGCCTGGGTCAAGCTGAACCCGGGCGCCAAGTCGATCGGGTTCCTGGTGGTCGACCGGAACGGCACCAAGGACGTCGAGAGCGACCGCACGGTCGACGTGACGCAGACGGGCGAGGTCTGGGTCAAGCAGGGCGACCCGACGCTCTACCCGAGCCGGCAGGCCGCCACCGGCGAGCCCGATCCACCCGCCGACGCGAACACCGCGGTCATCCACTGGCGGCGGGCCGACAACACCTACGACGGCTGGGGCCTGCACCTGTGGGACGGCGCCGCCAACCCGACCGACTGGGGCAACCCGCTCAAGCCGGAGCGGGTCGACGCCTTCGGCGCGGTGTTACGGGTGCCTCTCGCGGCCGGGGCCACCGGATTGAGCTACATCGTGCACCGGGGCGACGAGAAGGACCATCCGGAGGACCAGCGGCTGGAATTCTCCGCCGCCGGGCGTGAGGTGTGGCTGCTGGCCGGGGTCACGGGTCGACTGCTGCCGGCGACCTCCTCCGGCACCGCCAAGGACCTCGACATCACCAAGCAGAAGGCGCAGTGGATCGACCGGGCCACCGTCACCTGGCGGACCGGGCCGACCGACGGCAAGCGGTACGACCTGGTCACCGCCCCGACCGGCGGGCTGGGCATCGTCGACGGGGAGCTGTCCGGGACGTACGCCACGCTGCCGTTGCGGGCGGAGCGCAACGGGCTCACCGAGGCCCAGCGCGCGGCCTGGCCGCACCTGTGGGAGTACCAGACCTTCACCCTCGACCGGGGTGACCTGGCCAAGGTGCCGGCGGCGCTGCGCGGGCAACTCGTGGTGACCGAGCGCGACGCGGAAGGGCACCTGCTCGGCGCGACCGGGGTGCAGATCCCGGGCGTGCTAGACGACGTCTACCGGGCCGCCACCAAGGCCGTGCTCGGCCCGACGTTCACCGGCAAGGTGCCGGCCCTGGCCGTCTGGGCGCCGACCGCCCGCACCGTGTCGCTCCAGCTCTTCGACTCGCCGACGGCCCAGCCGACCACGGTGTCGATGAGCCGCGACGACACCACCGGCGTCTGGTCGGTGCGCGGCACCAAGGCCTGGACCGGGAAGTACTACCGGTACCGGGTCGAGGCGTGGCAGCCGGCGGCGCAGCGGATGGTCACCGCGTCGGTGACCGACCCGTACGCGGTGGCCCTCGCGCCGGACTCGACACACAGCCAGATCGTCGACCTGGACGACCCGGCCCTCGCGCCGGCCGGCTGGGCCAAGCTGCGCAAGCCGGCGGCGGTGCCGTCGTCGCAGGCGCAGATCCAGGAGCTGTCGGTACGCGACTTCTCCATCGCCGACACCACCGTGCCGGCGCAGCGGCGGGGCACCTACCTAGCCTTCACCGACCCGAACACCGCCGGCATGAAACACCTCAAGGCGCTCGGCGACGCGGGGGTCAACTACCTGCACCTGCTGCCGGTGTTCGACTTCGCCACCATCCCCGAGCGGCGGGCCGACCAGCGGCAGCCCGCCTGCGACCTGGCCGCGCTGCCGGCGGACTCCGACGAGCAGCAGAAGTGCGTCGCGGCCGTGGCCGACACCGACGGCTACAACTGGGGGTACGACCCGCTGCACTACACCGTGCCGGAGGGCGGCTACGCCGTCGACCCGGCCGGGGCGACGCGGACCACCGAGTTCCGGCAGATGGTCGCCGGGGTCAACCAGGCGGGCCTGCGCGTGGTGATGGACGTCGTCTACAACCACACCTCTGCCGCGGGCACCGACCCGAAGTCGGTGCTCGACCAGGTGGTGCCGGGCTACTACCAGCGGCTGCTGGAGGACGGCACGGTCGCCAACTCGACCTGCTGCGCCAACACCGCCCCGGAGCACGCCATGATGGGCAAGCTCGTGGTCGACTCCCTGGTCACCTGGGCCCGGCAGTACAAGGTGGACGGCTTCCGGTTCGACCTGATGGGCCACCACCCGAAGGCGAACATCCTGGCCGTACGCGCCGCGCTGGACAGGTTGACCCTGGCGCGCGACGGCGTGGACGGTAAGAAGATCCTGCTCTACGGCGAGGGCTGGGACTTCGGCGAGGTCGCGGGCGACGCCCGGTTCGTGCAGGCCACTCAGACCAACATGGCGGGCACCGGGATCGGCACGTTCAACGACCGGCTCCGCGACGCGGTGCGCGGTGGCGGCCCGTTCGACGACAACCCGCGGGTCCAGGGCTTCGCGTCCGGCCTGTGGAGCGACCCGAACGGTGACGCGGTCAACGGGTCGGCGGCGCAGCAGAAGGCCCGGCTGCTGCACCAGCAGGACCTGATCAAGGTGGGGCTCGCCGGCAACCTGCGCGGCTACCGGTTCACCGACTCGTCCGGCCGGCAGGTCAACGGCGCCCAGGTCGACTACAACGGCTCGCCGGCCGGCTACACCGCCGCGCCGGGCGAGGCGGTCACGTACGTCGACGCGCACGACAACGAGATCCTGTACGACGCGCTGGCGTACAAGCTGCCGCAGGGAACCTCGGCGCAGGACCGGGCCCGGATGCAGGTGCTCGCCCTGAGCACGGTGGTGATGGGGCAGGGGACGGGTTTCGTGACGGCCGGCTCGGAGCGGCTGCGGTCCAAGTCACTGGACCGCAACTCGTACAACTCGGGGGACTGGTTCAACCAGATCCGTTGGAACTGCGCCCAGGGCAACGGCTTCGGCGTCGGTCTCCCCCCGGCGGCGGACAACCAGAGCAAGTGGCCGTACGCGAGGCCGCTGCTGGCCGACCCGAGGCTGGTGCCGGACTGCGCGGCGATCAACCTGGCCGACGCCCGGTACGCGGAGCTGCTGACGATCCGGCGGTCCTCGCCGGTCTTCGGGCTGACCACCGCGGACCAGGTGCAGCAGCGGGTCGCCTTCCCGCTCTCGGGTGAGCGGGAGACCCCGGGCGTGCTCACCATGACCCTGGACGCCCGTGGCCTCGGCGGATCGTGGAAGTCGGTCACGGTGGTCTTCAACGCCACGCCGGAGGCGGCGAAGCAGACGGTGACCGGCCTGCGCGGGTCGAACGTGGCGCTGCACCCGGTGCTGCGGAACTCCGCCGACCCGATGCTGCGTACGGCGTCGTTCGACAGTGCGACCGGCACGTTCACGGTGCCGGCGCGCAGCGTGGCGGTCTACGTGCAGAGCTGATCCGAGGACGAGCCGGCCCCCTGCCACTCTTGTGGCAGGGGGCCGGACTCTGTGCCGATCCGTTGCGTTGGCCGTAGGTCAGTTGAAGCACTGCTTGACGGTGCCGGCGCAGTTGGTGGGGTCGTTGTCGCTGATGGTGGTGGCTTCGTCGAAGCGGACTGTGCCGTGGTTGTTGAGGACGCCGCCGGCGACGCGGCGGGTCTTGGAGGCGTCGGTGGCGGTGTTCTTGCTGATGCGGGTGTTGGTCAGGTCGACTCGGCCTTCGTTGTTGAAGATGCCGCCGCCGTTGAGGGCGGTGTTGCCCTTGATGTCGGTGCAGCGGATGGTGAGGGTGGCGTTGTTGTCGTCCTTGCCTTCCTTGCCTTCGAAGTCCTCGAGGAAGCCGTCCTTGATCTTGGCGTTGGGTTCGCCGTTGAAGATGCCGCCGCCGAAGCGTCCGGCGCTGTTGTCGAGGATGGAGCTTTCGTTGATGGTGGCGGTGGCTCGTGGCTCGTTGTTCCGGTCCTTGCCGTCGCCGTACTTGCCGTCCTTGCCGTCCTTCTTCTTCTCGCCGCCGGTGTTGTAGATGCCGCCGCCGTCGCGGTCGGCGTGGTTCTTGACGACGTCGACCTTGTCGAGGTCGAGGTTGGTGTTGCGGGCGTAGATGCCGCCGCCGTTCTTGCAGGCGGTGTTCTGCTTGACGGTGGACAGGACGATCTTGACGAATCCGCCGGAGCTGAACACGCCGCCGCCGTTCTCGCCGGCTCGGTTGTTCTCGATGGAGGTCTTGAAGATCTCCACGCTGCCGGCGCGGTCGCGGCCTTCGAGCCAGACGGTCGAGTCGTCCTTGCCGTCCTTGCCGTCGTCGTGCTTGCCGTCCTTGCCGTCGCCGTACATGCCGTCGCCGTACTTGCCGTCCTTGCCTTCCTTGATTTCCTTGCCCTCGCCGTTGGCGATGCCGCCGCCGTTCTCGCCGGCGGTGTTGTTGGTGATGCAGGAGTTCTTGATGGTGAGGATGCCGACGTTGAAGATGCCGCCGCCGTTGCGTCGGGCGTGGTTGTTCTCGACGTTGCTGTCTTCGAGTTCGACGCGGCCGAAGTTGGCGATGGCGCCGCCGTTGCCCTCGGCGTTGTTGCCGATCAGGTTCACCGTGTCCAGGTGGGCGCTGCCGCCGCGGTCGACCAGCAGGGCGCCGCCGTCGGCGTCGCCTTCGTTCTTGTTCTGCTGCGGGAACGAGGACTCCTGGCCGTCCGGTGAGCTGAGGCCGTCCGGTGAGCTGAGGCCGTCCATCTGCTTCGGCGCTTCGCCGTACTTGAACTCGGCGGCGTTGCCGTCCTTGAGGGTGAGGTCCTTCAGGATCAGGTCACCGCCGTCGGCGACCCGGAACAGCCGGAAGTCGGCCTCGGAACGCCGCTTGATCGTGGCGTCGTTGCCCTTGATCACGATCTCCTGCCGGATCGTCGGCAGGGCCGTGCCGTTCTTCCGGTCGGCGAAGGACAGCTCGTAGGTGCAGTGCGGAGCCAGCCTCAATGTGCCGCCGCGGTCCCGGTTGGCCAGGTCGATGGCCTCGACCAGCTTCTCGTTCCTACACGGCACCTCGAACACCCGACCGAACTCTTTTTCCGATTCTTCCTTCTTACGGCCGATCTCTTCCCTCTTGTGGCCGCGCTCCTCCCGTTCCTTACCGTCCCGGCCGCGCTCGTCCGCCCGGTTCTGCTCACCGTGGTCGCCGTCCTTCGTGAGCTGCTGGGCGGTCGACCACTTCACGTCGGCGAGCCGGTGGGGGCCCAAGGCCCCGGTGGTCGCGTAGGCCACGCCCGCGAGGCTGACCGCTCCCGTCAGGCCCACGACGCCGGTGGCCAGCCACACCCGGCGACGCCGGATCGGGGAGGTCGTCTCACGGCTGGCGTCATCGTTATTGCGAAGGTAGTTGGACATCGGAGCTCTCTGCCCTCTCCTTGTACCCGACAAGGCCGCTTCGCCACGGCAAGGCGGCCTTCGCTACAAATCGGTTGTAGCTGCTGAAGACCACCGTACGAGAATCTTCTTCGCTTGACGGGCGTATGCGAAAAAACCCCGCATTAGGGGCGGGCGGCGCGGTCGGCGGCACGCCGGACCGCGATGCATGAGCGGTGTCATGAGGGTGAAGAGCGCCGTGCAGGGCGAAAAGCGGGGCGACCATCCCGGCGGGCCCGTGGCGACCCGCGACCGAACCGGTAGCGACGTGAGGTACGGGGAGTCCCTTTCCGCCGTCGTGCGGCGGAAAGGGACTCCCGCGGTTATGTGGTGGTTCAGTTGAAGCACCGCTTGACGGTGCCGGCGCAGTTGGTGGGGTCGTTGTCGCTGATGGTGGTGGCTTCGTCGAAGCGGACTGTGCCGTGGTTGTTGAGGACGCCGCCGGCGACGCGGCGGGTCTTGGAGGCGTCGGTGGCGGTGTTCTTGCTGATGCGGGTGTTGGTCAGGTCGACTCGGCCTTCGTTGTTGAAGATGCCGCCGCCGTTGAGGGCGGTGTTGCCCTTGATGTCGGTGCAGCGGATGGTGAGGGTGGCGTTGTTGTCGTCCTTGCCTTCCTTGCCTTCGAAGTCCTCGAGGAAGCCGTCCTTGATCTTGGCGTTGGGTTCGCCGTTGAAGATGCCGCCGCCGAAGCGTCCGGCGCTGTTGTCGAGGATGGAGCTTTCGTTGATGGTGGCGGTGGCTCGTGGCTCGTTGTTCCGGTCCTTGCCGTCGCCGTACTTGCCGTCCTTGCCGTCCTTCTTCTTCTCGCCGCCGGTGTTGTAGATGCCGCCGCCGTCGCGGTCGGCGTGGTTCTTGACGACGTCGACCTTGTCGAGGTCGAGGTTGGTGTTGCGGGCGTAGATGCCGCCGCCGTTCTTGCAGGCGGTGTTCTGCTTGACGGTGGACAGGACGATCTTGACGAATCCGCCGGAGCTGAACACGCCGCCGCCGTTCTCGCCGGCTCGGTTGTTCTCGATGGAGGTCTTGAAGATCTCCACGCTGCCGGCGCGGTCGCGGCCTTCGAGCCAGACGGTCGAGTCGTCCTTGCCGTCCTTGCCGTCGTCGTGCTTGCCGTCCTTGCCGTCGCCGTACATGCCGTCGCCGTACTTGCCGTCCTTGCCTTCCTTGATTTCCTTGCCCTCGCCGTTGGCGATGCCGCCGCCGTTCTCGCCGGCGGTGTTGTTGGTGATGCAGGAGTTCTTGATGGTGAGGATGCCGACGTTGAAGATGCCGCCGCCGTTGCGTCGGGCGTGGTTGTTCTCGACGTTGCTGTCTTCGAGTTCGACGCGGCCGAAGTTGGCGATGGCGCCGCCGTTGCCCTCGGCGTTGTTGCCGATCAGGTTCACCGTGTCCAGGTGGGCGCTGCCGCCGCGGTCGACCAGCAGGGCGCCGCCGTCGGCGTCGCCTTCGTTCTTGTTCTGCTGCGGGAACGAGGACTCCTGGCCGTCCGGTGAGCTGAGGCCGTCCGGTGAGCTGAGGCCGTCCATCTGCTTCGGCGCTTCGCCGTACTTGAACTCGGCGGCGTTGCCGTCCTTGAGGGTGAGGTCCTTCAGGATCAGGTCACCGCCGTCGGCGACCCGGAACAGCCGGAAGTCGGCCTCGGAACGCCGCTTGATCGTGGCGTCGTTGCCCTTGATCACGATCTCCTGCCGGATCGTCGGCAGGGCCGTGCCGTTCTTCCGGTCGGCGAAGGACAGCTCGTAGGTGCAGTGCGGAGCCAGCCTCAATGTGCCGCCGCGGTCCCGGTTGGCCAGGTCGATGGCCTCGACCAGCTTCTCGTTCCTACACGGCACCTCGAACACCCGACCGAACTCTTTTTCCGATTCTTCCTTCTTACGGCCGATCTCTTCCCTCTTGTGGCCGCGCTCCTCCCGTTCCTTACCGTCCCGGCCGCGCTCGTCCGCCCGGTTCTGCTCACCGTCGCGCTCGCCATTCTCGCCGTCCTTGCGGGCGTCGCTGGCGTTCTGCGGCGCAGCCGCGTGGTTCTCCGCGACGCGCTGCGCGTCGTCGGACTTGTCGTTTCGAGCGGCGAGGCCACCCAGCGCCGCCAAGCCGACGACGCCGGTCAGACCGGCCACGCCGGTGGCGACCCAGAGCGCCCGCCGCCTGTTCGTCGGCGGGGTCATCGGGGCCCCGCCGTCGGAAGTGGTTACGTCGTTGGACATCAGAGCCTTCCGCCCTTTCGGTTTACCAGAGGGGTCGCACCGCCCCAGGCGGGGCGACCAGCTACAAATCGGTTGTAGCCTCTGAACAACACCGTATGAGAAGGATCCTCACGAGGCGGACGTATCTGAAAAAACCCCACATTCGCCTCAAGGCAGGCGGCGGACGACCTTTGGCACGTGCCGGTGACGACGGGTGTCGAGCAGCGCAAACAGCGGCGGGCCCCACCACCGGCGTCACAACGACGAAAACGTCGCAGACACCGGCGGTGGGGCCCGCCCCTCGGGTCGTCCGGCCGGGGATCAGCCCGGCAGACGCGGACCGGCCTCGCGCTGCTCGGCCAGCCAGGTCTCCACCTCGTCCGAGCGGCGCGGCAGCCCGGCCGAAAGGTTCACCGACCCGTCGGCGGTGACCAGGATGTCGTCCTCGATCCGGACGCCGACGCCGCGCAGCTCCTCCGGGACCAGTTCGTCCTCCGGCTGGAAGTACAGCCCCGGCTCGACGGTGAGCACGTAGCCCTCGCCGAGCGGACCGTCCCGGTACGTCTCCTTGCGGGCGTTGGCGCAGTCGTGGACGTCGATGCCGAGCATGTGGCTGGTGCCGTGCAGCGTCCAGCGACGGTAGATGGTGGAGGAGGGGTCCATGGCCTCGTCCACGCTGACCGGCAGCAGGTCGAGGTCCTTGAGCGCCTCGGCGAGGACCCGCATGGCGGTCAGATGCACGTCCCGGAACGCCACGCCCGGCTTGATCACGTCGATACCGGCCTGCTGGGCGGCGTAGACGGCGTCGTACACCTGCCGCTGCAGCGGGGTGAACCGGCCGTTGACCGGCAGCACCCGGGTGACGTCCGCGGTGTAGAGGTTGCGGTTCTCCACGCCCATGTCCATCAACAGCAGCTCACCCGGGCGGGTGGCGCCGTGGTTGTGCACCCAGTGCAGGATCGTGGCGTGCTCGCCGGCACCGACGATCGAGCCGTACCCGACGTCGTTGCCGTCGTGCCGGGCGCGCAGCGCGAAGATCCCCTCCAGCAGGCGCTCCGAGACACCCCGGTCGGCCGGGAGCATCCGGGCCACGTCCTCGAAGCCGCGGACGGTGGCGTCGCACGCCTCCTGGAGCTGCGCGATCTCCCACTCGTCCTTGACCAGCTTCAGCTCCGAGATGGCGATCGCCAGCTCCCGGTCCCGGCCCGGCTGCCCGTCGACCCGGGCGCCGTTGTACGGCCGCACCGCCGCGTCGACCCGGGCGTCGAAACCGCGCAGCACCCGGGTACGCCCCGGGGCCAGGTCGGCCAGGGCCGCGTCCAGCTCGGTCAGGTCGGCGGTGGGCAGGCCCAGCTCGGTCGACCGTTCGTTCAGTGTGGGCCGCCGGCCCACCCAGAGCTCGCCGTTGCGGCTGCGGAAGAACTCGTCGGTCGCCCGCGACGACCGGGGCCGCATGAACAGGGTGGCGTCGCCGTTCGGGCGCAGCACCAGCACGCTGTCCGGCTCGAGGTCGCCGGTCAGGTACGCGAAGTCGCTGCCGGCCCGGAACGGGTGGTCGGTGTCGTTGGCGCGTACCTTCTCGTTGCCGGTCGGGATGACCAGCGTCTCCCCGGGGAACGCCGCGGTGAGCGCGGCCCGCCGCTTGGCGTGGTTGGGCACCTCGGGGCGGGGGCCGACCGGCAGTTCGGTGTCCCGCCAGCCCTGCCGCATGAACGTCAGGAACGCCTCCGGAAAGTCCGGGTCGTGCGATTCGGTGCCGTCCGCCGGCGTCCCCTGCTGCGTCCGCTCCTCGGCCATGATCCGCCCTCCCTGAGCCTCGTCGCTGGTGCAGACCGTACCGCGCGCACGCGAGCGGAGAGAGCCTGCGGTGCCGGGACGGCCGCTCCGGCCGCGTGGAAAGATGGCCATCATGTGCGGACTCCTGGCCTTTTTCAGCGCGCGCGGTGACGCCGCCGCCCACCGCGACCACATCGCCAACGCACTGGAGTGCCTGCACCACCGGGGCCCGGACGAGACCGGGGTCGAGGTGGTCGGCGACGCCACCGGGCAGTACGCGGACGGGGTGTTCGCCCACAAGCGGCTGGCGATCATCGACGTGGCGCTCAGCCACGAGCCGCTGCCCTACGCGAGCGGCCGCTACCTGCTCACCTTCAACGGCGAGATCTACAACTACATCGAGCTGCGGGACGAGCTGATCCGGGACTTCGGCGCCCAGTTCGCCACGAACGGTGACGGCGAGGTGATCGTCGCCGGATATCACTACTGGGGTGAGCAGGTGCTCACCAAGCTGCGCGGCATGTTCGCCTTCGTGATCTGGGACCGGCAGGAGCGGCGCGCCTTCGGTGCCCGGGACTACTTCGGCATCAAGCCGCTGCACTATCTCCAGACGCAGGACGGGCTCTACCTCGCCTCGGAGAAGAAGGCGCTGCTGCCGTTCGCGCAGTCGGCCTACCAGGGCGACGCCGGGATCGACACCGCCAACCTGAGTCACTACCTGACCCTGCAGTACGTTCCGGAGCCGGGCACCCTGCACAAGGGGATCAGCCGGATCGGGTCGGGGGAGTACCTGACCTGGACTCCGGGCGGCCGGATCGAGGTGCGCCGGTGGTACCGGCCGGTGTTCCGGCCGGCGCCGGTGGCCGACGAGCAGAAGCTCTACCACGAGATCCGGGAGACGCTGCGGGAGAGCGTCCGGATGCACATGCGCTCGGACGTGCCGGTCGGCTCCTTCCTGTCCAGCGGCATCGACTCCACCGCGGTGGTCGCCCTGGCCCGGGAGTTCAACCCGAACATCCTCACCTTCACCGTCGGCTACGACGTGCCCGGCTACTCCGAGATCGACGTCGCCCAGGACTCGGCCCGGCACCTCGACGTGACCACCATCCCGACGAAGATCGGGCCGGAGGACATGATGGAGGCGCTGCCGAGGATCGTCTGGCACCTGGACGACCCGGTCGCCGACCCGGCCCTCGTCCCGCTCTACTTCGTCGCGAAGAAGGCCGCCGAGCACGTCACCGTGGTGCTCTCCGGCGAGGGCGCGGACGAGTTCTTCGGCGGCTACACGATCTACCGGGAGCCGCTCTCGCTCAGCTCGGTGAATGGCCTGCCGGGCGGCGTGCAGAAGGGCCTGCGGGCGGTCTCCAAGGCCATCCCGCAGGGCGTCAAGGGCAAGAGCTTCCTGGAGCGCGGCACCACCCCGATCGAGCAGCGCTACTACGGCAACGCGCGGATGTTCACCGAGGAGGAGAAGCAGCACCTGCTGCGCCGCTACGACCCCTCGGTCCGCTATACCGACGTCACCGCGCCGATCTACGCCGAGTGCCCGGAGCTGGACGACGTCACCAAGATGCAGTACGTCGACCTGTACACCTGGCTGCGCGGCGACATCCTGGTCAAGGCCGACCGGATCTCGATGGCGCACTCGCTGGAGGTGCGGGTGCCGTTCCTGGACCGTGAGGTCTTCAACGTGGCGGCCGGGATCCCGGTCGACCTGAAGCTGCCGCCCCGCTCCGAGGCCACCAAGTACGCCATGCGCCAGGCGTTGCAGGGCGTCGTGCCACCGGCCATCGTCAACCGCAAGAAGCTCGGCTTCCCCACCCCGACCCGGGTCTGGCTGCGCGGCGAGATGTACGAGTGGGCCCGGCACGTGCTGGCCACCTCCGGCGCCGGTGACCTGATCGACCTGTCGTACGCGATGCGGCTGCTGGACGAGCACAAGCGGGAGGAGGCGGACCACTCCCGCAAGGTGTGGACCGTGCTGATCTTCTGCATCTGGCACGCCATCTTCGTGGCGAAGACCCTCGACCCGGGCATCCAGCGCAACCAGTCCGCCCTGCTCACCAAGCCGGTGGTCGGCAGCATGGTCCGCTGAGCCGTAAGAAGGGGCCCCCTGCGTTGTACAGGGGGCCCCTCTTAACACCTGTCGTGGATCACTGGCCGGTGCAGGTGACCGTCGGCAGGGTGTTGGTGCCGGGGACGTTGGCCAGGAAGCCGAACGTGGTGGTGCCGTTCGGCGCGATGGTGCCGTTGTAGGACTCGTTGGTGACGGTCACCGACGACCCGCTCGTGCTCAGCTTGCCGTTCCAGACCTGGGTGATGGTCTGACCGCTGGGCCAGGTCCACTTCGCCGTCCAGCTGCCCCACGTCCGGGAACTGTGGTTCATGATCAGCACCTCGCCCTGGAAGCCTCCCTGCCAGGCGTTGGTCACCGAGAAGACCGCCATGCAGTCGCCGCTGCTCGGGGGCGTGGTCGGCGAGGTGGTCGGCGGCTTGGTCGTGGGCGCAGCCGTGGTCGGGGGCGCGCTCGTGGGCGGAGCCGTGGTCGGCGGCGCCGTCGTCGGCGGCGCGGTCGTCGGCGGCGTGGTGCCGCCGGAACCGAGCCCGGTCACCTCACCGTTGCCGCCGTCGAAGGTCACGTCCGAGCAGCCGAAGAAGTTCTCCTGGCTGTCCGAGCGGACCCAGCGGGAGTAGATGATGTGCCGACCGCTCTTGTTCGACGGCAGGGTGCCGTTGAAGTAGTAGTGCCCGTCGTTGGTGCCCGGCCCGCCGATCGACGGCGGGTTGGTCACGGTCAGGAACGGCTGGTCCTCCAGGTCGCTCCAGGCCAGCGCCCGGGTCGGGCTCCAGGTGTTCTTGGTGACGTAGAAGTAGAACGTGCCCGGGTGGTGGGCCCAGTTGCTGTAGTCGAACTCCATCGTCCGCCCGGCCGTCAGGTGGGTGATCGGCCAGTCGTTGCGGGCCAGGTCGTAGCCGAGGTAGCCCGGGTTGCCGCCGCTGCACAGCTGGCCGTCGGGGATGAAGCCGGCGGTCCGGCCATTGGCGTCGGAGCGCAGCACGCTGAACCAGTTGTAGAGCGAGTTCGCTCCGCTCTGCGCGACCGCCGCCGCGCAGGCGGGATTGATGGGCTTGATCTCACCGGTCTGGGTGAGACCATCTTTCCAGCACAGGTAGGTCCGGGCGCCCGGCTTCATCGCCGCGCCGTGCGCGGCGGCCGGGCCGGAGGTGGTGACCAGGGCGGCAGCCCCGACAAGGAGCAGGGTGGCGGCCGCGGTGAGCAGCGCGGCCGTACGAGATCGGTGCACGAGGTTCTCCTGACTCGCGGGGCACGACGCGCATCGGTCTGCCCCGCTGCGACGAGCGGATGCGACGATCGCGGTGCGACGCCCGGCGGTCGGAGTGCGGCCGGGGCCGGCCTGGGCGCGCACCATCGGCGGTCCGTGCCCACGGACCGGTGTGCCCTCGCGTCGGCTCGACCCGGCAGCCGGTGGCGCGGCAGCCCCCGCGCCACTTTCGGCAAACACCATCCCACCATGTCGCGCCGAGCGCACGCAATAGCCGCATGTCAATGAAATTGGCCTCGTGGCATGGTGCCGGCGCCGTCCCCGCACGCCGCGCCCCCGCGATGCGTCAGGATCGGGGGTAACGGACGGAAGGAGCCAGGATGGGGTACGCGGTGGTGCTCGGCGAGGCGCTGGTCGACCTGCTCGACGCCGAGTACGACGGGCAGCCCGTCTACCGGCAGGCGATCGGCGGGGGGCCACTCAACGTGGCCGTGGCGGTGGCCCGGCTCGGCGGCGACGTCGAGTTCGTCGGGTCGCTCGGCGACGACGCGCTCGCGGAGCGGATCCGGGCCCTGCTGGCGGAGGCGGGCGTCGGGCTGGCCGGGGCGGTCACCGTGCCGGCCCCGACCGCGTTGGCGGTGGCCACCTTCACCGGCCCGGAACCGGACTTCCGCTTCTACGGCGAGCCCCGGTCGTACGGCCTGCTCACCGCCGACGACCTGAGCGTCCCCCTGATCGAGGGCGCGCAGGTGCTCTACTGCGGCTCGGTCGTGCTGCTGCACCCACCGGTGCTGGCCGCAGCCCGGCGGGCCTGGTCGATCGCCGGGGCGCTGCGGGTGTTCGACCCGAACGTCCGTACCCGGCTGCTGGACGGGTCCGGCGCCCTGGCCGCGCTGCGCGAGGTGGTCGCGGAGTTCGCCGCGAGCGCTCACCTGGTGAAGCTGAGCGCCGCCGACGCGGCCGTGCTCTATCCCCGCGAGCCGGTGGAGGGGGTCGCCGCGTACCTGCGGGAGTTGGGTGCCGGGACCGTGGTGGTCACCCTCGGCGCGGACGGCGCCCTGGTGGCCGCCGCCGACGACGTGGTACGCGTGCCGGCTCCGAAGGTCGGCGCGGTGGACGCCACCGGCGCGGGGGACTCGGTGATGGGCGCGCTCATCGCCGAGCTGCTCGCCGCCGGCGAGCCGGTGGATCCGGTCGGCTGGCGGGACCGGGTCGCCTTCGCCCTGCGTGTCGCCGCCCTGGTCTGCGAGTCTCCCGGCGGTGCCACCTCGATGCCCACCCGTGCCGCCGTCGCCGCCCGCTTCCCCTCCTGACGGCGCTCGGACGCGTCAGGCGGTCCCGTCGAGTTCGGCGTAGCCGCGGCGGGCGGCGATCAGGCCGGGGCGGGCGCCGAAGGGTGACTCGGCGGCCACCCGCTCCGGCGGCGCGCTGCCGGTGTGGCCGGCCCGGATCAGCCAGGCCTGTTGGGCCAGCTGGGCGTGCTGCGCCCGGACGAACTCCGCGTCGACCGGCGTGCCGTGCCCCGGCACCACCACCGTCGTGGGCGTGACGAGGCGCAGCAGTTCGGCCACCGCGTCCGGCCACTGGATCGGGTACGACTCCTCGAACGCCGGTGGCCCGCTCTGCTCCACCAGGTCGCCGGCGACCAACACGTCCGCGTCCGGCACGTGCACCACGAGGTCGGCGTCGGTGTGCCCGTGCCCGGGATGGCGCAGCACCACCCGTCGGCCGCCGATGTCGAGGACGGCCTCGGTGCGTACCGGGTGCGTCGGGGCCAGCAGCTCGGTCCCGGCCAGCTCGGCGGCCAGCGCCGGCTGCTCGGCGCGTATCTCCTCGTACGCCGCCCGGCGCAGCTCGTCGGGATGATCGCGGAGCACGGTGACGGCCAGTTGGTGGGCGTATACCGGGCGGGGCGGGTCGGCGGCCAGGGTGGCGTTGCCGAAGCAGTGGTCGAAATGGTGGTGGGTGTTGACGATGGTCCACGGGTGCGGGGTGACCACCCGGGCGGCCTCGGCCAGCTCCCGGGCCTGCCCGGCGGTGGAGAGGGTGTCCACCAGCAGGGCCGCGCCGTCGCCCACCACCAGGGTCACGTTGACGTGCAGCAGCGGCTCGCGCAGCACGTGGACGCGGTCGGCGATCTCGACGAACCGGGCGGTCATGAGACCCGCGACGCCAGCTCGACGAAACGCTGCCGGTCGACCAGCACGCGCTCGACCCGCCCATCGGCGACGACCTCGTCGCCGTCGGTGACGGTCACCTCGAACAGCAGCCGCCGGCCGTCGACCTTGGCGAGCCGCGCCCCGGCGATGACCGTCCGCCCGATCGGCGTGGCGGCCCGATGGTCCAACTCGACCCGGACGCCGACGGTCGTCGATCCGGGTGGCATCCGGATCGCGGTGGCCGCCACGGTCGCCGCCTCGGCCAGGGCGAGCACCCGGGGAGTGCCGAGCACCGGAACGTCACCGGAGCCCACCGCCTGCGCGGTGTCGGCGTCGGTGACGGTCAGCTCGACCCGGGCGGTCAGGCCCGCCGCGAAGGGCGGTTCCGGCTGCTCCTGCATGTCCCGAGCCTAGACGAGCCGGGGCCGGACCGCCCGCAGTGGCGGGCCGCGGGCACCCCGGCGGGTGGTCGGCGTCAGTCGATGCGTTCGCTGGACGGTGGGCACTGGCGAAGGCCGCTTCGCCCGCAGTTAACCTTGACCCGATGCCCGTCGTGACTGACCCCCAGCCCCCTGCCCAAACCGGTGCCCCTTCCGCGCCCGACGGCGGACGCCGTCGGGTGGTGGCGATGACGATCTGGGGGGTCGCCTTCGTGGCCGCCTGGCTCGTCATCGGCCTGCCGACCGACCCGGCGTACGCCTTCGTCTGGATCTGGGCGGCCACCATCGCCTGGCACTCCGCCCGGCCGTGGCGCAGCCACCTGCGGTTCGCCCGGGACTGGATCCCGGTGGTGGTGCTGCTGGCCGTCTACACCATCTCCCGGGGGTTCGCCGCCAACGGCGCGACGCCGCACGCCATGGAGATGATCGTCGTCGACCGGTTCCTGCTCGGCTGGGCCACCGGTGGCGAGGTGCCCACGGTCTGGCTGCAGGAGCACCTCTACCGGCCCGAGGTGCACTGGTGGGACGTGCTGGTCAGCTGGGTCTACTTCTCGCACTTCGTGGCGACGTTCGCCGCCGCGGCGGTGCTCTGGATGCGGGACCGCTCGCGCTGGGCGGCGTACATGCGCCGCTGGGGCTTCCTCTGCGCGGCCGGGCTGGCCACCTACTTCGCCTACCCGGCCGCCCCGCCGTGGTGGGCCGGGCAGAACGGCCTGCTCACCGAGGTCGCCCGGATCTCCACCCGGGGCTGGAAGGAGATGGGCATGCACGGCGCGGGCAACGTGCTCAACGCCGGGCAGATCGCCTCCAACCCGGTCGCCGCGATGCCCTCGCTGCACACCGCGTTCGCCCTCTTCGTCGTGCTCTACTTCCTGCCTTCCGTCCGCAAGCGCTGGTGGCCGCTGCTGCTGTCGTACCCGCTGGCGATGACCTTCACCCTGGTCTACAGCGGCGAGCACTACGTGATCGACGTGCTGGTCGGCTGGGTGTACGTCGGGCTGACCTTCCTGGTCGTCAACCTGGCCGAGCGCGGGTGGGCGGCCTGGCGGGCCCGGCGTACGCCGGAGGCCGCCACCGGGGAGCGCCAGTCGCCCGTTCCGGCGCAGGCCGGCCCGAGCCCGCAGGAGACCGTTCCGGCCGCGACCGACGCGGTGCCGGCCGAGCACTGACCGCGGGTCAGCCCCGCCGCCGGCGGCGGGCCTCGTGCGCCCGCGCGGTCAGCTCCGCCGCCAGCCGCCACGCCTCGGCCAGGTCGCGGTCGGGCGCGGCCGCGCCCGACCCGCCGGCGGTGTCGGCGTGCACCGTGGCCAGCCGCAGGCACCGCTGCACCGGGCCCTGGGTCACCCGCACGCTCTGGATCCGGGCGTACGGCACCAGCGTCATCCGGCGGGTCAGCAGCCCGGACCGGGCGACGAAGACCTGCTCGTCCAGGCCGGCGCCGACCGCGGTGCGGGTCAGCGGACGCAGCCAGCGCGCCCGCGGCGGCGGCGCTGTCGTGGGCAGCGCCCCCAGCCGTACGCCGGCCAGCACCTCCGCGACGACCAGTTCGGCGGCGTGCGCGTCGCCGACCGGCAGCAGCCGATCCGGCCGGTTCCGGTCGTCCGGCTCGCCGGCCGAGTAGCCGGCCACCTCCAGCCGCAGGCGCAGCCAGCCCTTCATCCGCCACAGCAGCGGCCAGGTGACGCCGACGGTCTGCACCCGGTGCAGCGGCACGGTCTGCGCCCTGGTCTCCAGCAGGCCGCGACGGACCCGCAGTGTGTCGTCGTCCCGGTCGAGCCGGAAGCTCCAGTCGTCCAGCACCCGACGAACCGGCTGCAGCAGCACGCCGGCCATCGCGGTCAGCGTGCTGGCGACCGCGATGAACGACCAGGACCGCTCGGTGAGGAACTGCATCACCACGAAGGCCACGCCGAGCGGAAGCAGGAACGCCTGCGGGGTGAGCAGCTGGCTGACCAGCAGGTTGTCGTTGCGTACGGTGTGCAGCCGGTGCCCTGCCGGCGCGGGCGCGGGCGGCTCGCCGACGGCGGGCGGGGCGGTGGTCTCACGCGCGCGGCCGGCCACCGCGAGCAGCCGCTGGCGCAGCGCGGTGGCCTCCGCCACGCTCAGGTACGCCAGCGGTGCCTCGGTCTTGCCCCCGCCGACCACCTCCAGCCGCAGCTCGGCCAGCCCGGTGAGCTGTGCCAGCAGCGGCCGGACCACCTCCACGGCCTGCAGCCGCTCCAGCGGAATCGCCCGGGTACGCCGCCAGATCAGCCCCTCGTGCACCCGCAGTTCGCGGCCCACCAGGTGGTAGCCGGTGTTCCACCAGCTGATCACGGACAGCACGGTGGCGCCGAGGGCGAAGAACGCGACCAGCAGGGCGAACCAGCCGAACCCGACCCGGGACAGCGTCGACCAGGAGAGGCCGGCGATCACCACGACCAGCGACTTGGCGCCGTGCAGCACAGGACTGAGTGGGTGCAGCCGCTGCCGTGGCTCCTCCCCGGCGGGCACGGGCGGGACCGGGTTCGTCGGCCAGCCGGGACCGGCCAGGCCCGGGCCGGGCGGCAGCTGGCCGTCCGCCGGCCAGCCGGGAGCGGTGTTGCCCGACACCGGCGGCCACGCGGCCGGGGGCCGGTCGTCGGCGCCCGGGTACGGCGGTGGGGCGCCGGGCCCCGGGTCGGCCGGGCCCTGCATCAAAGCCCCTCCGCCCGGTCCTCGCCCAGCGCGGTCAACCGGTCGCGCAGCCGGGACGCCTCGGCCGGGCGCAGGCCGGGCACCCGGGCGTCGCTCGCCGCCGCGGCCGTGTGCAACTGAACGGTGGCCAGGTCGAACGCGCGCTCCAGCGGCCCGGCGGTGACGTCGACGAACTGCATCCGCGCGTACGGCACGATGGACAGCCGCCGCACCAGCAGGCCGTGCCGAACCAGCAGGTCGTTCTCCCGTTCGGCGTAGCCCCAGGCGCGCACCGCCCGGACGATCGTGACGGTGCGCCAGGCCGCCAGCAGCAGCACCACGCCGAGGGCGGTGCCGAGCAGCCAGTGACCGGTGACGGCCCAGGCCACGGCGAGCACCACCAGCACCACGGCGAGGAGGATGCCGAGCCGGATCAGCTCGACCCAGATCAGGTCCCGGGAGATCGGTTGCCACCGGACGGTGTCCGGCCAGGGCTCAAGGGCGCTGGTCGGGCTCGGCGCCCGGCCGGCGAGGTCGTCACCGTACACCGGCGTGGTCCCTGCGCTCGCTCACCCCTCAGAGGGTAGGCGATTCCGGCACCGACACCACCTCGCGGAGGAAGCCACGCGCGTCGAGGAAGGCGCCGAGTGATTCCCGGTGCTCGGCGCAGGCCAGCCAGGTCTTGCGCCGGTCGGCGGCGTGCAGGCGGGGATTGTTCCAGCGCAACGCCCAGACGGCGGGGGCACGGCACCCCCGCGCGGAGCAGATCCGGGGCTCGTCGGCGGGGGCGGGAGTGGTCACCGGGGCGAGTGTAGGGGTCGCGGCCCGGGAGGTTGAGCGCCGGGCGACCACGGGGGGAGCCGCCCGGCGACGGGGTGAATCGTACACACGCCGGACCGGTGGTTGTCCACCCGTGTTCAGCGTTTTCCGCGCGGCGGGACGGCGTGGCGAAAATCGTCCCTCTCCCACCCTCGGCTCTCAGCTGAACATGACAGTCTTGATACGCACCACGCCGCGACGACGACCAAGCTGTGGAGGACCGGTGGCCCAGCCGACCACGCCCGACGCCCCGATTCCGACCGAGGCCGTGCCGGGCGCGCCGCCGCCGCCGAGCACCACCCCGGCCCAGGACGCCACCCTGCTGGAGCGGGCGCTGTTCGAGATCAAACGGGTGATCGTCGGTCAGGACCGGATGGTCGAGCGGATGTTCGTCGCCCTGCTCGCCCGGGGGCACTGCCTGCTGGAGGGGGTGCCCGGCGTGGCCAAGACCCTTGCCGTGGAGACCCTGGCGAAGGTGGTCGGCGGTTCGTTCGCCCGGGTGCAGTTCACCCCGGACCTGGTGCCGGCCGACATCATGGGCACCCGGATCTATCGGCAGTCCAGCGAGAAGTTCGACGTCGAGCTGGGTCCGGTCTTCGTGAATTTCCTGCTCGCCGACGAGATCAACCGGGCGCCGGCGAAGGTGCAGTCGGCGCTGCTGGAGGTGATGAGCGAGCACCAGGTGTCCATCGGCGGGGAGACCCACCGGGTGCCGGATCCGTTCCTGGTGATGGCCACGCAGAACCCGATCGAGCAGGAGGGGGTCTACCCGCTGCCGGAGGCGCAGCGGGACCGCTTCCTCATGAAGATCGTGGTGGGTTACCCGACCGACGTCGAGGAGCGGGAGATCGTCTACCGGATGGGTGTCGCGCCGCCCGAGCCGGCCCGGGTCTTCGACACCCCGGACCTGGTCGCCCTGCAGCGCAAGGCCGACCAGGTGTTCGTGCACAACGCGCTGGTCGACTACGCGGTCCGGCTGGTGCTGGCCACCCGCGCGCCCGCCGAGCACGGCATGCCGGACGTGGCGCAGCTCATCCAGTACGGCGCCAGCCCGCGCGCGTCGCTCGGCCTGGTCCGGGCCACCCGGGCGCTGGCGCTGCTGCGGGGCCGGGACTACGCGCTGCCGCAGGACGTGCAGGACATCGCCCCGGACATCCTGCGTCACCGGCTGGTGCTCAGCTACGACGCGCTTGCCGACGACGTGCCGGCCGACCACGTCGTGCACCGGGTGATGTCGACCATCCCGTTGCCGTCGGTCGCGCCCCGGCAGCAGGCCACCCCGTCACCGGCCGTCCCGCACGGGACCGGCTGGCCCGGTCAGCTGCCGTGACCCCACCCACTCGGCTGCCGGCCACCGGCGACCGGTCCGGGGCCGTCCTCGCCCGGTTGCAGCTGATGGTCACCCGCAAGCTCGACGGGCTGCTCCAAGGCGACTACGCCGGGCTGCTGCCCGGCCCGGGCAGCGAGGCGGGGGAGTCCCGGGAGTACCGCCCCGGCGACGACGTACGCCGGATGGACTGGCCGGTCACCGCGCGAACCATGATGCCGCACGTCCGGCGTACGGTGGCCGACCGGGAGTTGGAGACCTGGCTGGCGGTGGACCTGTCGGCGAGCCTGGACTTCGGCACCGGGCGGTGGCTCAAGCGGGACGTGGTGGTCGCCGCCGCGGCCGCCCTGGCGCACCTGACCGTCCGGGGCGGCAACCGGATCGGTGCGGTGGTCGGCACGGGCGGTCCCGGGCCCACGCGGACCGGCCGGTGGCGGGGCGAGGCGCCGGCCCCCAGGCCGGGGACGCTGCTGCGGCTGCCCGCCCGGGCCGGCCGCAAGGAGGCGCAGGGGCTGCTCCGGGCGATCGCCGGGACCGAGATCCGCCCCGGCCGCAGCGATCTCGGGGAACTGGTCGACATGCTCAACCGGCCGCCGCGTCGGCGTGGCGTGGCGGTGGTGATCTCCGACTTCCTCGCGCCGCCGCGGCAGTGGGGCCGGCCGGTCCGTAAGCTGCGGGTCCGGCACGACGTGCTGGCGATCGAGGTGGTTGACCCGCGCGAGCTGGAGCTGCCCGACGTGGGGGTGTTGCCGGTGGTGGACCCGGAGACGGGGGAGCTGCACGAGGTGCAGACCGCCGACCCGGGCCTGCGCCGCCGGTACGCCGAGGCGGCCACCGCCCAGCGCGCGGCCATCGCCGCCGAGCTGCGTGCCGCCGGCGCGGCCCACCTGCGGCTGCGCACCGACCGAGACTGGCTGCTGGACATGGTGCGGTTCGTCGCCGCCCAGCGGCACGCCCGGACCCGAGGGACGACCCGATGATCCGTTTTCTGCAACCGTGGTGGCTGCTGGCCGTGCTGCCGGTGCTCGCCCTGGCCGCCGCGTACGTCTGGCGGCAGCTGCACCGGCGGGCGTACGCGATGCGGTTCACCAACGTCGACCTGCTGCGTACCGTCGCGCCCAAGGGCCTGGGCTGGCGGCGGCACGCGGCGGCCACCGCCTTCCTGCTCTGCCTGCTGGTCCTGGCCACCGCGCTGGCCCGGCCGGCGGTGGACACCCGGGAGCCCCTCGAACGGGCCACCGTGATGCTCGCCATCGACGTGTCGCTGTCGATGCAGGCCGATGACGTCGCGCCGACCCGCCTCGAGGCGGCGCAGGAGGCGGCCAAGCAGTTCGTCGGGGAGCTGCCGGCGAGTTACAACGTCGGGCTGGTGTCCTTCGCCAAGTCGGCGAACGTGCTGGTTCCGCCCTCCAAGGATCGAGCGGCGGTGACCACCGCCATCGACGGACTCGTCCTGGCCGAGGCGACCGCCACCGGGGAGGCGGTCTTCACCTGCCTGGAGGCGATCCGCTCGGTGCCCGCGGACGGCGCGGCCGGCATCCCGCCGGCCCGGATCGTGCTGCTCTCCGACGGCTACCGCACGGCCGGTCGGTCGGTGGAGGAGGCGGCCGCCGCGGCGCAGGCGGCCAACGTGCCGGTCTCCACCATCGCGTTCGGCACCGACTCGGGCACGGTGGACATCGGCGGTCAGCTCCAGCGGGTGCCGGTGGACCGGACGGCGCTGTCGGAGCTGGCGGAGACCACCCGGGGCTACTTCTACGAGGCCGCCTCGGTGAGCGAGCTCAAGCGGGTCTACCAGGACATGGGCAGCTCGATCGGGTACCGGACCGAGCCGCGCGAGATCACCCAGTGGTACGCGGGGATCGCGCTGCTGTTCGCCCTCTGCGCCGGCGCGCTGAGCCTGCTCTGGTCGTCCCGCCTGCTCTGAGGCGGCCCGGCGCGGGGCCGGTTGCGCTGAGACGTCGAGTGCCGGCCATGCGGCCGTGCGCCCGTACCGGTGGGGTCAGTGACCGCCGGTCAGGACGAAGAGGACGGCCACCCAGACGGCGGCGAGGGTGAAGCCCAGCGGGGCGACGTAACGGCTCATGGGACTGCTCCGTGGCGACGGCGTTCCGGGATCGACGACCGGACCGCAGGGGGTGGATCAGGGCGTACGCACACGAGAGTCGTGACCGGGGTGCTCCTCCGCGGCAGCCGGATGGGCCGCACAGCACGATCGCCCCGGCCAATTGGCGGGGAGATGGGTGATGCGGAGGCGCGGGAAACTGGGTCAGCTCAGCGACTAAGCCGTGGCTCAGCGGGGCTGACGGCGGGCCCGGCCACGACTAGGAGGATCGCTATCTCGCACAGCGATCACCTCCTGCGGTCGGCGGAGCTCCGAAAGCGGGCGTGCTTCGGCCCGCAAGACAAGAACATCATACACACGCGTACCACCGCCCCGCACCCAGCCGACCGGCTGCCGCTGCCCCACCCAGGGGTCACCGGGCCTTGGTCCGACGGGCGGCGCCACCAGCGCGGCCCGCGGTGGGCGCCGGCGGTGCCGGCAGGGGTGGGACGGGCCGGGTCACTCGGCAGCGGGGCGTGCCGCGTCGAGGAGAAGCTTCGCCAGACGGCGGGCCGCCCGCGCGGGATGCGCATCGGGGCGGGTCAGCGCGTGGACGAGCACCCCGTCGATCAGCACGAGTAGTTGGTCGGCGGCGCCGGCGGGGTCGGGGTGGCCGTACCGGACCAGCTCGTCGACGAGCAGCCGGTGCAGCCCCTCCTTGTACGCCCGGACTTCGGCGTGCGCCGGGTGCGTCGGGTCGGGCAGCGCCAGCTCCGCTGAGGTGTAGCGGCAGCCCCGGAAGGTCGGGCGGGTGGTGACCGCCTCCAGTTCGTCGAAGACGGCCAGGATCCGGTCCCGAGGGTTGTCACCAGCGCGTCGCATCGCCTCCCGGTAGCGCTCCGGCACCCCGGACGTGCGCAGTGCCTCGGCAACCAGCCCGTCCTTGCCGCCGAAGTGCTGATAGAGGGAACGGCGGGCAACGTCGGCCTCCTTGAGGATGGCGTCCACGCCGACGTGCACCCCTTCCCGATAGGTGAGGTCGCGGGCGGCGGTGAGGAGGCGTTCCCGGGGGCCGGGTCGATCGGTCACGGCATCGATTCTGGCACGAGGCTTGACGGTAGAACAACCAGTCGATCTAATGTCCGGCATGAGTAGACCGACCGTTCTATCTACGCCGGCGGTGGCCGTCTCGTGGGCAACCTTGCCCACCGTGCTGACCGGCGTCTTCATGACGATTCTCGATTTCTTCATCGTCAACGTGGCCATCCCGGCCACACAGCGCGACCTGCACGCCACCGCTGCCCAGGTGGAGTGGGTGATCGCCGGCTACGGCCTGGCGTACGGCTCCGGCCTGATCCTCGGCGGGCGGCTCGGCGACCTGGCCGGCCGGCGGCGGGTCTTCACCATCGGGTTGGCCCTGTTCACCCTCGCCTCGGTCGCCTGCGGCCTCGCCCCGGACGCCGGCGCGCTGATCGCCGCCAGGGTCGTCCAGGGCGCCTCGGCGGCGCTGCTCGCCCCGCAGGTACTGGCCATCCTGCGCACCGCCTACCAGGGCGCCGCCCAGCTGCGGGCGATCAACGCCTACGCCCTGACGATGGGGCTGGCCGCGGTGTTCGGACAGCTCATCGGAGGGCTGCTCATCCACGCCGACCTGTTCGGTCTGGGCTGGCGGACCTGCTTTCTGATCAATGCCCCGATCGGGGTGGCGGCGTTGCTGCTGGCCCGGCGGGTGGTGCCGGAGAGCCGGGGGCCCGCGGGAGTGCGCCTCGACCTCGGCGGGGCCGTACTGGTGACCGCCGCGCTGGTGGGCATCCTGCTGCCGCTCATCGAGGGGCGCGAGCAGGGGTGGCCGTGGTGGACCTGGCTCTTCTTCGCCCTCGCCGGGCTACTCCTCGTGGCGTACGCGCGCCGTCGGCACGAGCAGCCGCTGATCGACCCGGCGCTGTTCCGGGAGCGAGCCTTCTCCGCCGGCCTGTTCACCCAGCTCGCCTTCACCATGGGTATGGCCGCGTACTTCCTGATTTTTGCCCTCTACGCGCAGCAGGGCCGCGGTTTGGACGCGCTCGGCGCCGGCCTCTTCTTCGTGCCGCTCGGTGTCGGCTACCTGGCCGCCTCGCTGGCCGCGCCCCGCCTCGTGGCCCGGTACGGCCGCCAGGTGATCGCGGCCGGTGGGCTGACCCGGGCCGTGGCGCTGGCCGTGCTGCTCGTCGCCGTGGCCGGGCAGCGGCCGATCGGCTGGCTGGTACCCGCGCTGCTGGTCGACGGGATCGGGATGGGCCTGGCGCTGGCGCCCATCATGGGCACCGTGCTGGCTCGGGTCGCGCCCCGACACGCCGGCGCGGCGGCGGGGGTGCTGACCACGGCGCAGCAGGTCGGGGCGGCCGTCGGGGTGGGAATCGTCGGGATCATCTACTACGGCAGCTTGCGAAACGGGACCACGTCCGCCTTCCAGCACGGCCTCGGGTACCTGATCGTCGTCACAGCGGCGGTCGCCGTGCTGGCGCAACTCCTGCCCCGAACCACCCCGGCCGGCGGGCGCGACCGGACCACGACGGTTACCCGATAGGCCGCCCTGCGGCGCCACCAGCGCGGCCAGGACCAGGGCGAACAGCGGCAGCCAGCAGATCCGGGCGGCCACCCAGCCGGGGCCGGCCGGGGCGGTGTGCAGCCCCGGCAGGGCCCGGCCGAGGTGCGCGGCGAGCGCCGTCACCGCGACCAGTACCGGCTGGTGCCACAGATAGATCCTCATCGCCTCCCGGTTGACCGCGGCCACCACCCGCGCCGGGCGGGGTCGGTCGAGCAGCCGGGCCAGCGCCGGCCGGGCCAACAACGCGAGGCCGACCTGCCCGACCCCCAGCGCGACGGCGAACAGCGACGGCGGGTTCAGGTTGGACACGCCCGCGCCGGGCACTCCCACGGCGCTGGTCGGGTAGCCGAGCGCGACCAGCCCGAGGAGCGTCACGCCGCCGGCCGCGGCGAGCCCGGCGGGGCGTGGGCCGGTCAGCCGTCCGTCGGCGTGCGCGACCCCGAGCAGCCAGGGCACCACCCAGGCGGCCAGCAGGGCGACCGGTAGCCGCCCAGGCGCCGCCGGCAGCAGCCGGGCGGCCAGGTCCGCCGCGGCCACCACGGTCACCGCCGGGGCGGCGCAGCGCAGCGGACCCCACCGGCGTACGGCCGCCCGCAGCGGCCCGGTCAGCGCGGAGAGCGCCACCAGCGGCAACAGGAACCACAGCGGACTGGCCGCCAGTGTGACCGCCACCGAGAGGGTGCCGTCCGGGGCGCCCAGGACGATCGCGGCCAGCAGCACCCCGGAGCCGACGCCGAGCAGCGCCAACGCCGGGCCGAGCAGCCGGCCCAGCCGGCGCGCCAGCCAGCGCCCGGCACCGTGCGGGTACCCGGCCAGCGACCTGGTGGCCGCGTACCCGGCGGTGAAGAAGAACAGTCCGAGGGTCTGCAGCAGCCAGGTGGCCGGGGCCAGGGCCGGCAGCGCGGTCAGCGGGCTGGCCGTGCGCAGGGCCCCGTCGGCGGTCAGCACCAGGGCGGTGACCAGCCAGTGCCCGAGCACCACCCCGCCGATCGCGTACGCCCGCAGCGCGTCGATCACCCGGTCCCGGGTCGCGGGCGGCGCTTCTGTTCGCGACTGCGGGGCTCGCAGGCCCGGCTCGCTCCTCGCGCTCACGGGGCCACCGCCCGATCGGCGGTGCCGGCGAGCACGACCGACGCCACCGCGCTCGTCGTGGCACTCCCGGGTGCCAGGTAGCCGTCGTGGCCGGTCACCCCCGTGGTGGGCAGCGGCCGGGCGCCGAAGGCCGGGTCGCCGGGGCGGACGCCGTGCCCCAGGCCGGGCAGCCGTACCTCCGGCACCCGGCGGATCCAGTCGGTCGGCGCCTCCGCCGCCCAGATCCGTACCCGGCCCAGGTCGCCGGCCCGGTCCACGCCGACGCCCACCCCGCCGAGCGTGACCACGTCGGTCACCCCGGCCGGCGACCGGCGGGCGGTGAGCCCGACGACCAGCGCCCCGTAGCTGTGCCCGACCAGCGTCACCGTGGCCTCCGGGCGACGGTCGGCGAGCACCCGCAGCTGGGCCAGGAGCGCGGCGGCTCCCCGGCGGGCCGGGGCCGGGCCGGCTGCGGCCGGCACCCCGTCGGGCGGGCGGTAGCCGAGCCAGACCAGCACCGCGACCCGGGCGTCGGGGTCGGTCGCGCGCAGCGCCTCGTACAATTCGGCCCCCTGCCGGGCCGGCGCCCGCCGCGCCACCCCGCCCAGCCCCCGGTCGAAGTCGCGCAGCGTGCTGCCCACCCCGGGGACCAGCACCGCGATCCGGTCGGCGGCGGCTAGGTCGCCGAGCACCTCCACGGCGAGGCCGTCGCGCGGATCGAAGACCAGGAACCGTCGGCCGGCCGAGGCCCAGCCGTCGTACGGCGGTCCGGCCGTTCTCAGCCGGGCCGCGACCAGCGGGTACGCCTCGACGTACGCGGCCGGTGCCATCGGGACGGGGCAGTCTGGCAGCAGCAGGCCGAGGCCGAGCAGCACGGTCAGCGTCGCCCGGGCGGGTCGGTTCCAGTGCATCGTCGTCTCCCTCCGGAAGTTCTCCGGCGGGAGCGTGCGACGCGGACAGGTCGAAGATCGTCACCCCGCGGGGTGGTTCCCGGCGTGCTACCCGGGAACTATTCGCCGGCGGCGACCAGACCGGTCTCGTACGCGACGACCACGGCCTGGGCGCGGTCGCGGAGCTGGAGCTTGGCCAGGATCCGCCCGACGTGGGTCTTGACCGTCTGCTCGGCGACCACCAGGTCGGTGGCGATCTCCGCGTTGGAGCGTCCCCGGGCGATCAGACGCAGCACGTCGGTCTCCCGAGGGGTCAGGCCGGCCAGGTCGGCCGGGCGGGGCCGGCGGTGCCCGGGCCGGGCGGCGAACTCGGCGATCAGCCGGCGGGTCACGGCCGGCGCGAGCAGCGCGTCCCCGGCCGCCACCACGCGGACGGCGTGCACCAGGTCGGCGGCGGGGGCGTCCTTGAGCAGGAAGCCGCTCGCCCCGGCGCGCAGCGCCTCGTAGACGTAGTCGTCGAGGTCGAAGGTGGTCAGGATGAGCACCCGGGGCCGGTCCACGCGGCGGTCGCCGAGCAGCTGACGGGTGGCGGCCAGCCCGTCCAGCACCGGCATCCGCACGTCCATCAGCACCACGTCCGGGTCCAGCCGGCGGGCCGCCTCGACCGCCGCCGCACCATCGGCCGCGTCGCCCACCACGAGCAGGTCCGGCTGGGCGGCCAGCAGCGCGCCGAAGCCCTGCCGGACCATCGCCTGGTCGTCGGCGATCAACACCCGGATCATGCCGGCCTTTCCTCCCCGTCGTACGGCAGCAGCGCGTCGACGGCGTACCCGCCGCCGTCGAGCGGCCCGGCGGCGAACGTACCGCCCAGCGCGAGGGCCCGTTCGCGCATCCCGGTCAGCCCGTGTCCGGCGCCCCGCTCCACGTTGGTCGGGGCGGCCGGACCGGCGGTGTTCTCGACCCGGACGGTCAGGGCGTGCGGCCCGGGGTGCACGCTGACCCGTACCGCCGCACCGGGCGCGTGTCGGGCGGCGTTCGCCAGCCCTTCCTGCACGATCCGGTACGCGGCCAGCCCGACCGGCGCGGGCGTTCCGGCGGCCGGCGTGGGGGCGTCCAGGGTGACGGCGAGGCCGGCGCGGTGGGCGGCCTCCACCATCGGCGCGATGTCGGCCAGGCCGGGCTGCGGCGCGGTCTGCGGACCGGCCGACTCGCTGCGCAGCACGCCGAGCAGGCGGCGCATGTCGGTCAACGCCTCCCGGGCCGAGCCGGCGATGGCGGCGAACTCGGCGCGCGCGCCGTCGGGCACGTCGGCCAGGCGGTACGGCGCGGTCTCCGCCTGCACGGCGATCATCGACATGTGGTGGGCGACCACGTCGTGCAGTTCCCGGGCGATGCGGGCGCGTTCCTCCAACACCGCCCGGCGTTCCTGCTCCCGCTCGCTGAGCTCGGTCTGCTCGGCCAACGCGCGGCGGGAGACCCGGTTGCCCCGCACCAGGTCGCCGAGCGTCAGCAGGGCCAGGACCAGGAGCGCGACGCCGGCCCGGTTGTTCGGGTGGACCAGCGTGAGCACCGGCACCATCGTGATCAGCCCCACCCAGACCAGCATCCGCCGGTTCACCCGGGCGGCCACCACCGCGAGCACGAGCAGCGACCCGAGCACCAGCACCGGGCTCCACGGCCAGGGCGCGCGGGGCGGGGCGTTGAACGTGCAGGTGGCCAGCGCGACGATGGTGAGTCGCCAGGCGAGCAGGGGGCGTCGGGGCAGGACGATCAGCGGGGCGATGGTCAGCGCCGTGAGCAGCACCGGCACGATCCCGGGCAGGTGCCGGTTGGTCTCCCAGGCGAGGGTGGCGGCGAAGAGGCCGGCCAGCGCGAAGAGGCCAGCGGGGCGCAGGAACCGGGCCAGCCGGGGCCAGCGCTCCAGCGGCGGCCGGACGGGTGGGACGTCCGGGCCGGCGATGACCCGTCGCAGCGCCGGCCACCAGGTTCCGACCCACGATTGCTCCACCAGCGGCAGCGTACGGGCCGGTGGCGTCGACGTCGTCCCACCACGGGGTGAGGCCCGGCGTCGTACCCCGGTGTGACCTGCTCGCGTTAGCGCTTACCTGCCGGTAACCCCTAGGCTCCGACCGGCGAGATCAGCTGAGCAGAGGGGGAACCGTGGCCCGCACCGTGCTGGTGACCGGCGGAAACCGGGGGATCGGCCTGGCCATCGCGCAGGCGTTCGCCAAGCAGGGCGACCGGGTGGCGGTCACCCATCGCAGCGGCGACGCCCCGGAGGGGCTGTTCGGCGTGAAGTGCGACGTGACCGACGCCGAGTCGCTCGACGCCGCGTTCACCGCGATCGAGGCCGAGCTGGGCCCGGTCGAGGTGCTGGTCGCCAACGCCGGCATCACCGACGACACGCTGCTGATGCGGATGTCCGAGGAGCAGTTCACCCGGGTGCTCGACACCAACCTGACCGGCACGTTCCGCTGCGCCAAGCGGGCCTCGACGAAGATGCTCCGCGCCCGGTGGGGGCGGATGATCTTCATCTCCTCGGTGGTCGGCCTCTACGGGGGTGTCGGCCAGGTGAACTACGCGGCCAGCAAGGCGGGCCTGGTGGGCGTGGCCCGCTCGATCACCCGCGAGCTGGGCAGCCGCAACATCACCGCCAACGTGGTCGCGCCCGGCTTCATCGACACCGACATGACCGCGGCGCTGCCCGAGGAGCGCCGCACCGAATACCGCAAGGCGATCCCGGCCGGCCGCTTCGCGCAGCCGGACGAGGTCGCCGGCGTGGTCACCTGGCTCGCCTCCGACGCGGCCGGGTACATCTCCGGCGCCGTCATCCCGGTGGACGGCGGCCTGGGCATGGGTCACTGAGAAACACGGAGGAATTGCGCAATGTCCGGACTTCTGGCCGGTAAGCGGCTGCTGGTCACCGGCGTCATCACCGACGCCTCGATCGCCTTCTCCGTGGCGAAGCTCGCCCAGGAGAACGGCGCCCAGGTCGTGCTCACCGGCTACGGCCGGCTCTCCCTGGTCGAGCGGATCGCCAAGCGGCTCCCCGAGCCGGCCCCGGTGATCGAGCTGGACGTGACGAACCCGGAACACCTCGCCGGGCTGGCCGACAAGGTGCGCGAGCACGTCGACGGCCTGGACGGGGTGGTGCACTCGATCGGCTTCGCCCCGCAGAGCTGCCTCGGCGGCGGCTTCCTCGACGCGCCGTGGGAGGACGTGGCCACCGCGGTCCACGTCTCGACCTACTCGTACAAGTCCCTGGCCATGGCGGCGCTGCCGCTGATGTCGGCGGGCGGCGCGGTGGTCGGCCTCACCTTCGACGCCACCAAGGCCTGGCCGGTGTACGACTGGATGGGCGTGGCCAAGGCCGGGCTGGAGTCCGCCTCCCGCTACCTGGCGCTGCACCTGGGCAAGCGGGGCATCCGCAGCAACCTCGTCGCCGCCGGGCCGCTGCGCACCATCGCCGCCAAGTCCATCCCCGGCTTCGAGCAGTTCGAGGACGCCTGGGCCGACCGGGCCCCGCTCGGCTGGAACCTCACCGACCAGGAGCCCGCCGCCCGAGCCTGCCTGGCGCTGCTGTCGGACTGGTTCCCCGCCACCACCGGCGAGATCGTCCACGTCGACGGCGGCTACCACGCCATCGGCGCCTGAGGTGTAAACAGGGGCCCCCTTTAGCGAAGGGGCCCCTGTTAACGCCCCGGCCCGGGGCCGTTGCCGGGCCGTCACGGCCGTCGGGGAAGAATGGGGCCATGGCGTACGACGCGTTGGTGCTGGTCTCCTTCGGCGGCCCGGAGCGGCCCGAGGACGTGCGGCCCTTCCTGCAGAACGTGACCCGGGGACGGGGCGTGCCGCCGGAACGGCTCGAAGAGGTGGTCCAGCACTACCTGCACTTCGGCGGGGTGTCCCCGATCAACCAGCAGTGCCGGGAGCTGCTCGCGGCGATCCGCGCGGACTTCGCCACCAACGGCGTCGACCTGCCGGTCTACTGGGGCAACCGGAACTGGGACCCGATGCTCGCCGACACCGTGGCGCGGATGCGCGACGACGGCGTCAAGCGGGCGCTCGCCTTCGTCACCAGCGCGTACGGCGGCTACTCCTCCTGTCGGCAATACCAGGAGGACATCGCCGCGGCACGGGCCGCGGTCGGCCCGGACGCCCCGGTGATCGAGAAGCTGCGCCAGTTCTGGGACCACCCGGGCTTCGTCCAGCCGCACGCCGACGCGGTGCGCACGGCGCTGGCCCAGCTCGACCCGGCCCGGCGGGACAGCACCCGGCTGGTGTTCACCGCCCACTCCATCCCGACCTCGATGGCCGCCACCGCCGGCCCGCACGGCGGCCGATACACCGCGCAGCTGGCGGAGACCGCCCGGCTGGTGCACGCCGCCGCCGCGCCGGACCTGCCGTACGACCTGGTCTGGCAGAGCCGCTCCGGGCCGCCGCAGGTGCCGTGGCTGGAGCCGGACATCAACGACCACCTGGCCACCCTCGCCGGGCAGGGCGTCACCGGTGTGGTGGTCAGCCCGATCGGGTTCGTCTCCGACCACCTCGAGGTGGTCTGGGACCTGGACACCGAGGCCCTGGAGACGGCCAAGCAGCTCGGCCTGGACTACGTCCGCGCCGGCACCCCCGGCACCGACCCGCGTTTTGTGGCGATGGTGCGCGAACTGGTCCTCGAACGCACCACCCCGGATACCGAGCGCCGCCGCCTCGGCGAGCTGCCGATGTGGGACACCTGCCCGACGGCGTGCTGCGTGCCCCCGGCCCGTCGTCCGTCAGCCTGACCGACCTCCCGACACCCCTGGGGGACCACAACATGCATGACCGCAAGCCGGTGCAGAGCTGGCTCACCGACATGGACGGCGTGCTGGTGCACGAGGGCCAGCCGGTGCCGGGCGCGCCCGAGTTCGTCAAGCGGCTGCGCGCCTCCGGCAAGCCCTTCCTGGTGCTGACCAACAACTCGATCTACACGCCGCGCGACCTGCAGGCCCGGCTCAACCGGATGGGCCTGGACGTGCCGGAGGAGGCCATCTGGTCCTCCGCCCTGGCCACCGCCCAGTTCCTGGCCGACCAGCGGCCGGGCGGCACCGCGTACGCGATCGGTGAGGCCGGCCTGACCACGGCCCTGCACGCGGTGGGGTACGTGCTCAGCGACTTCGCCCCGGACTACGTGGTGCTGGGGGAGACCCGCACCTACAGCTTCGAGGCGATCACCAAGGCGATCCGGTTGATCAACGACGGCGCTCGGTTCATCTGCACCAACCCCGACGCGACCGGCCCGTCGGTGGAGGGCGCGCTGCCGGCGGCCGGCTCGGTCGCCGCGATGATCTCCAAGGCGACCGGGGTGGAGCCGTACTTCGTTGGCAAACCCAACCCGATGATGATGCGCTCGGCGTTGAACACCATCGAGGCGCACTCGGAGAGCACCGCGATGATCGGCGACCGGATGGACACGGACATCCTGTGCGGCCTGGAGGCGGGGCTGGAGACGATCCTGGTGTTGACCGGCATCAGCACCCGGGCGGAGGCGGAACGCTACCCGTACCGGCCGTCCCGGATCGTCAACTCGGTCGCCGACCTGATCGACGAGATCTGAACGGCGCCGACGCCTGCGGGGCGCAGGCGTCGGCCACACGGCGATGCGATGCCCATTTCTGGCGGGTGGAGGACAGGGGGCTTCGACCTCACCGAGATCGACCAGCTCTGACCTCGCTGCGGCCGGCGCGCCCGGTGGCCCACCTGTTGCGAGAGCCGGCCTAGGCCGACAGTGGGGCGTTGCAGGCGGCCACCAGGGCCTGCCGACAGGCGGTGGTGAGTGGGCGCAGCGCCGCGTCCCGCTGCTGCGCCTCGTAGGTGTTCACCGCCCCGCCCGGGGCGCTCTCGCCGGCCAGGGCGAGCACCCGGTCGAGCACGGCCGCGCGGGCGAACAGCCGGCGGGCTCGCGGGTCGAAGCCCGGGGGCAGGTCGGTGGTGCCGTCGGGGCGGCGCAGCGCGGCGAGGGCCCCGGCCAGCTCGGGCCGCCACTGGGCCACATCGAGCCGGGTGAGCGCGGCGGTCGTTTCGGCGAGCGCGACGGCCAGCTCGGCTTCCGCCTCCGCCGCGCCGGGCACCGCGAGGGACGCCTTCGGTGCGTCGACCGGCAGCGGGTACACCCGCCAGAGCACGGTCTCCCAGGTCATGCCCGAGCCGGAGGTGTGGCTGCGTACCTCGGGGACGAGGCCGAGCCCGCTGGCCACCACCGCCTCGCCGGCGAGCAGCGCCGCGCCGGCGAAGTCGCCGGGGCCGGGCAGGCCGCGCGGGTCGCCCGGGGCTGGCAGCACGAGGCGGATCTCGTCCGGGGAGAGCTTCGCCAGGCTGGGCAGCGCCTCCCGCAGGGACACGTCGGTCCAGGCGCCGGGGGCGTCGGCGACCAGGTGCTCCTCGTCGCCGGCGATCTCGTCGGCGACTTCGTCGAAGGGCACCAGGCCGGCCCGCCAGGCGCGTACCCAGGCAACGAACCGGCTCGACCGGCGCGGAGCAAGCGTCGCCGCGCCCGCTGCGGGGGAGGACATGCCGAAAAGGGTACGTGCTCCCCACCGCCCCTGTCTCGACTGCCGCACCGGCGGCGCGACCTGCCCCCAACTACCCCCTTCGCCCGTTTCGTGGGGCGTGCTCCGGCCCGGCGAGTGGCCCGCCGGGCGGCGAGTCGCCGAGCGGCGTGCCGGACCGCTGACTACCGTGATCGACATGGCGGGGCGATACGACATGGACGTGCTGGCGGGGGACTGGCGGCGGCGGAAGGTCACCCCGGAGGTGGACGCCGAGCCGGACCTGGTCGTCGAGGACGCCGACTCCGGGTTCTGCGGTGCGGTCGTCGGCTTCGAGTCCGGCGCCGTGGTGCTGGAGGACCGGCACGGCCGGCGGCGCAACTTCCCGCTGCTGCCGGCCGCGTTCCTGCTCGACGGCCGGCCGGTCACCCTGCGCAAGCCGGTACGCGCCCCGGTGCCGGCCGCCCGACGGCGTACCGCCTCCGGCTCGATCGCGCTCGACAACGTCCGGGCCCAGGTCGCCAAGGCCAGCCGGATCTGGGTCGAGGGCATCCACGACGCGGCGCTCGTGGAGCGGATCTGGGGCGACGACCTGCGGATCGAGGGCGTGGTGGTGGAACCCCTGGACGGCATCGACGCCCTGGCCGCCGAGGTACGCGCGTTCGCCCCGGGCCCGGGCCGGCGGCTCGGCGTGCTCGTCGACCACCTGGTGCCGGGGTCGAAGGAGAGCCGGATCGTGGCGGCCGTGACCTCGCCGCACGTGCTGGTCACCGGCCACCCGTACGTCGACGTGTGGCAGGCGGTGAAGCCGAAGGCGCTGGGCATCCCGGCCTGGCCGGTGGTGCCGCCCGGGCGGCCCTGGAAGGAGGGGGTCTGCGCGGCCCTCGGGGTGGCCGAGCCGGCGGACATGTGGCGGCACATCCTGTCCCGGGTGAACAGCTTCGCCGACGTGGAGACGCCGCTGATCAACGCGATGGAGCGGTTGATCGACTTCGTCACCGAACCCGGCTGAGCTGTCAGGTTGAGGTGGGCGGCAGCGGTCCGTACGGGCGCGGCCCGTATGAGCGCCGCAGCCATTCGCGTCGGGCGCGGTCGAGCTCTACCGTCAACCGGCTGCGGGTGTAGGTCTCGGTTTCGCCCGCGCTGCGGATGTTGATGCTTTTGAGCGGGTACAGCCGGCTGAGCCAGAGCAGTCGTACCGCCTCTTCGATGATCGACGGCGGGACGGTGTCGGGATCGCTCTCGAACTTGATCGCGACGGTCACGTCGCTGACCTTTGGGGCGGACTTGTACACCGTGACATCACGGATGGACAGGTCGTGTCCCCTCAGGGCCGCCCCCACTTCATCGAGGGCCGCTTGCTGCCGCTTTTCGCCGCCTTCGGAGCCGCCGTCGACCATATCTTCGTAGATGAAGAGCAGGTAGATCAGCAGCAGAGTTCCAACGACCAGCAGCGCGGCGTGCCACGTCGTACCGAGGCAGCATGCCAGCAGCGCGGCTACGGTGAGGATCTTCCAGGCCGGTTTGGGGAACAGGCGCTGCCGCCAGTTGGTCGGTGCGGGCAGCAACGCGGAGCTGAACACGAACCTGTCGAAGACGCGGTCCAGGGGGCCGCGGCGGGCTGGTCGGGGCGGGTCGGTCAGGTCGGCGAAGAGCGGCGCGGTCTCGGCGATGCTGGCCGCCGCGTAGGCGGTTCGCAGGCGGGATTCGTATTCGGGCAGGTCGAGGCGGCCTTCGTCGAGGGCGCGTTTGAGTCGGCGGGCGACGTCGTCGCGTTCTGCCTGGGACAGTCGTCGGGCGGTGCCGTGCAGGTCTGCGGTGAGGTGGGCCAGGTCGGCGGCCGTGCCCGCCTCCTGTGCCCGGACGATGCGGCTGGCGTGTTCGGTGCCGTCGAGCCGGCCGTCGCGCTGGGCGGCGGCCAGCTCGGCTGCGGCGTCGTGGCGTTGCTGGTCGCTGGCGCGGGCGTCGAGGTCGGCCAGCAGGACGTTGAGGTCACGCAGGCGGCGGGCCTGGTTGATGTCGGCTTCCAGCCCGGGATGCTCAATCTGTGTCACTCGGCCGTCGACGACTGCTTCGGTCAGCCGGGCCTGGGCCGTCTCGCGGTCGGCGGTGCCGGCCAGGAGATCGTTGTCGTCCGCGCCCGGCCAGCCGGGCAGGCCCCGCAGCAGGGACCGCAGTTGCGCGTAGGTGCCGACACCAGGCAGGGCAGCCGACCGTCGTTCGAATTCGGCGGTCGTCAGCCGGCCCTGCGCTGATCCTTCCGCCAGCCAGTGGACCGCCCGTTCGCGGTCGTCGCCGCGTACCCGGGCCGGGTCGAACCACCAGTGTTCGCCGCGCCGGTCGGGCAGGTCGGCGGTGAGCGCCACCAGCTCGCCGCGGGTCTTCGCGGCCTGCACCGCGTCCACGCGCCGGGCGTGCTCGACATTGTCCAGCCGCCCCTCGTCCCGGGCGATGTCCAGAATCCGCACCACGGCCGCACGGTCGTCGTTCGTCGCACGCAGGCCATGCTGCCCGCCGTCGGACCACCCCAGGTTCACAGCAGAGGATCCTAGGCCCAAAGATCAACAGGTACGGGAGCCCGGCGGCCGAGCCGTCAGGTTACGGAGGGCGGCAGTGGCCCGTACGGGCGCGGCCCGTACCGGTGCCGCAGTCGTTGGCGCGTGGCACGATCGAGCCGTACCGTCCATGAGCCGCGTTCGTAGGGCTTGGTGTCGCACACGCTGTGGATTTCGATGCGTTTGAGCGGGTAGAGCCGGCTGAGCCAGAACAGTCGTACCGCCTCGTCGATGATCGGCGGTGGGACGGTGTCGCGGTCGTTTTCGAACCTGATCGCGACGGTCACCGTACGGTCGCCGTCCTCGATCTTGACCTGACGAATGGACGGGTCGTGTCGCCTCAGGGCCGACCGTAGATCAGCGATGACCACCTGCTCCCGGCCTCCGGCGATCTTGGAACAACCGCTGTCGAACATCACAGTGGAAAGGACGAACAGCCAGAACAGCGCAGGAATGCCAAACATGAACACCACAAGATTGCCCGCCACACCGCTGCAGACCCAGGCCAGCAGCGTGCCAACGACGAAAATCTTCCACGCCGGCTTGGAAAACAGGCGCTGCCGCCACCCGCGTGGTGCGGACAGCAACGCGGAGTTGAACACGATTTTGTCGAAGGCGCGGTCGAGCGGGCCGCGCCAGGCCGGTCGGGGTGGGTCGGCCAGGTCGGCGAGAAGCGGCGCCGTCTCGGCGACGGTGGCCGCCGCGTACGCGGTTTGCAGGCGGGACTCGTACTCGGTCAGGTCCAGGCGGCCCTCGTCGAGGGCGCGCTTGAGCCGGCCGGCGATGTCGTCCCGTTCCGCCTGGGACGGCCGCCGGGCGGTGCCGTGCAGGTCCCCGGTGAGCTGGGCCAGGTCGGCGGCGGTGACCGCCTCCTGCGTCTGGACGATGCGGCTGGCGTGTTCGGTGCGGTCGAGTCGGCCGTCGTGGTGAGCGACCGCCAACTCCGCCGCGGTGCCGTGGCGTTCCTGGTCGCTGATCCTCCTGGCCAGGTCGGCCAGCAGGGCTTCCAGGTCACGGACCCGGCGGGCCTGGCTGATGTCGGCTTCCAGGCCCGGACGTTCGGTCGGTTTGACCCGGCCGTCGACGACCGCTTCGGTCAGCCGGGCCAGGGCCGCGTCGCGGTCGGCGGTGCCGGCCAGGAGGTCCCTGCCGTCCGCGCCCGGCCAGCCGGGCAGCCCGCGTAGCAGGGACCGCAGTTCGGCGTACGTGCCGACAGTGGACAGGGCGGCGGACCGTTGTTCGACTTCGGTGGCCGTCAGCCGGCCCTGCGCCGCGCCCTCGGCCAGCCAGTGAACGGCCCGTTCGCGGTCGTCGCCGCGTACCCGTGCTGGGTCGAACCACCAGTGTTCGCCGCGCCGGTCGGGCAGGTCGGCGGTGAGTGCCACCAGCTCGCCGCGGGTCTTCGCGGCCTGCACCGCGTCGACGCGTCGGGCGTGCTCGACGCTGTCCAGCCGTCCCTCGTCCCGGGCGATGTCCAGAATCCGCACCACGGCCGCACGGTCACCGTTCGTCGCACGCAGGTCATCCTGCCCGCCGTCGGACCACCCAAGATTCACAGCAGGATCCTAGGTCCAAAGATCAACAACGCTGCGCGCCGCCCGGGTTCGCTCGTCGTACTCCTCAAGGGTGAGTTGGCCCTCGTTCAAGGCCTGCTGCAGGTCGGCGAGCCGCCGTTCGTGCTGCTCGGGGGTCAGCCGCCCCTCGGCCAGCGCGTCGGCGAGCCAACGGATCGCCAGATCCCGATCAGTGGCCCGGATCCGGAGGTTGCCGAGCCAGTCCCGGACGCCGAGCTCGCGGGGCAGGTCGGCCACGAGGGTGTCGAGTTCGTCGACGTACCGCGCGGCCGCTGCGGCCCGGGAGCGGCGGTCGAACTCCGCCGCGTCGAGCCGGCCCTCCCGCGACGCCAGCTGGAGCACGTCTGCCGCTTGGTGGCGGTCCGCGTTCGTCGCGCGAAGCTTCGCGGTCCGACCGGTCTGATGTTGATCACTGCGCGGCACGCCGAGATCGTAAGGGTTCAACGCACGAGCGCACGCCTCACGGGATCTCGTCGGGGTCGCGGGTGAAGATGAAGGTGGCCAGGTCCAGGGCGACCGGGCGACCGGCCTCGTCCCGCAGCACGGTGAGGATCTCGCCGTCCTGGGGGCCGGAGCGACCGCGCCAGCGGTCCGGGCCCTCCGGGGTGAACCGGAGGACGGGCCGCCCGACCGGGCCGGCCAGCAGGTCACCGGCCGGGTCCGGGCGCAGCTCGTACTCCAGGCCCATCCACCACCAGCGGCCGGTCAGCTCGGCGACGTCCGCCGTGGGCTCGGCGGCCGGCCGCCACGGGGTGGGCGGGGTCGGCTCGGCGTCCAGCGCCAGGGTGAGCACCTGCCGCGCCAGCTCGACGAGATGGTGACCCCCGCGCAGCCCGTAGGAGTTGGCGAAGTCCACTACGGCGGTACGGCTGGGCCGGTGCACCGCCAGGCCGGCGACGTACCCGGGCATCGAGCCGCCGTGGCCGACGTACACCCGGTCGCCGATCCGGTAGAGCTCCAGGCCGAGGCCGTGCCCGCCGGTCCACGAGTCCAGGTCGCTGATCACCACCGGCGCGCACATCTCGGTCAGCGTGGCCGGGGCGAGCACGTCCGGGGCCGGGTCGGCCAGGAACGCCGCCCAGCGGCCCAGGTCCGCGACGGTCGACCAGAGCTGGCCGGCGGGTGCCATCGCGCCGGTGTCGGTACGCGGCTCCTCACGCAGCGTGTCGTGCCAGGGGTGCACCACGTAACCCCGGGCGTACGGCTCGGTCGGGTGGTAGGTGGTGCGGCGCATGTTCAGGGGTTCGAGGAGGCGTTCCCGGAGCAGCTCGGCCCAAGGGGTCCCGGTGATCCGCTCCAGCACCCCGCCGAGCAGCCCGTACGCCAGGTTGGAGTAGTGGTAGACGCGGTGCGGCGGGTGGGCGATCTTCTCCGGCGTCAGCCCGGCGAGCAGGGTGGTCAGGTCGGTGCCCTCGCTCCGCTCCCACCACTGGCCGTCCGGCTCGCGCTGCAGGCCGCCGGCGTGCCCGAGCAGCTGGCGCAGGGTGAGCGCGCCGACGGGGGTGCCGGGCAGGTGCTTGTCCAGTGGGTCGTCCAGGGTCAGCCGGCCCGCGTCGCGCTGCTGCATCACCAGCACGGCGGTCATGGTCTTGCTGATCGAACCGATCCGATATTGCAGGTCGGCGTCGGGGGTGGGGTGGTCGCCGGCGAGCGCGAGGTGGGCGAGGCTGCCGTCGCGGATCACCCCGAGGGCGATCGAGGGGCCGCGTCCCTCGGCCTGGGCCCGGGCGACCAGCGCGTCGACCCGTCGGGCGGTCTCCGGAAGCAGCTCCATGAACATCCTCCTCGGCGAGGTCGGCGGCCGTCGCCGAGCTTACCGATCATGGCGGGTTCGTGGGATGTGCGTAGACGTGTCACGATCGTGGGGTGGACGCAGTGCTGTGGATCGTGTTGGGTGTGTTGCTGGCGGTCGCTGAGATCTTCACGACGACGCTTTTCCTGATCATGTTCGCGGCCGGGGCGTTCGCCGCCGCCGGGGCCTCGGCGCTCGGTGCGCCGATCGAGGTTCAGGCGCTGGCGTTCGCCGTGGTCTCGGTGCTCTGTGTGGCGGTGATCCGGCCGATCATCCGGCGGCACGGGCGGGCGGCGCGCGAAGGCGACGAACGGTTGTTCGGGGTCGAGGCGCTCGCGGGGACGTCGGCCCTGGTGATGGAGCCGGTCGACGTCGAGGAAGGCCTGATCAAGATCGACGGCGAGCTGTGGACCGCTCGGGCGTACGACGCGACGCGGTGCTACGCCGTGGGCGAGCGGGTGCAGGTGATGAAGGTCCAGGGCGCCACCGCCCTGGTTTGGCAGGAAGAGATTTCCACCCCGGGCGGACTGCCCGAGACGAAAAGGTGAGCGGTATGGAGTTTGCAGCGGTCCTGTTGATCGCCGTGGCGGTGATCGCCGTGGTGACACTGGCCAAGGCGGTGCGGATTGTGCCGCAGCAGCGGCAGGACGTGATGGAACGGCTGGGCCGGTACAAGCGGACCCTCAACCCGGGGTTGAACCTGCTCGTGCCGTACGTCGACTCGGTTCGCACCAAGGTCGACCTGCGGGAGCAGGTGGTCAGCTTCCCGCCGCAGCCGGTGATCACCTCGGACAACCTGGTCGTCTCGATCGACACGGTTCTCTACTACAAGGTGGTCGACTCGGTCCGCGCCACCTACGAGATCGCCAACTTCATCCAGGCGATCGAGCAGCTCACCGTGACCACGCTGCGTAACGTGATCGGCTCGCTGGACCTGGAGCGGGCGCTGACCAGCCGCGAGGAGATCAACCGGCACCTGTCCGGCGTGTTGGACGAGACCACCGGCCGGTGGGGCATCAAGGTCACCCGGGTCGAGATCAAGGCGATCGAGCCGCCGCCGAGCATTCGCGACTCGATGGAGAAGCAGATGCGCGCCGAGCGGGACCGCCGTGCCGCGATCCTGAACGCCGAGGGTCTCAAGCAGTCGCAGATCCTCACCGCCGAGGGTGAGAAGCAGGCCGCCGTGCTGCGCGCCGACGGTGACCGGCAGGCCCGGATCCTGCAGGCGGAGGGCCAGGCGAAGGCGATCCGTACCGTCTTCGACGCGATCCACCAGGCCAACCCGAGCCAGAAGGTGCTCGCCTACCAATACCTCCAGGCGCTGCCGCAGATCGCCAACGGCTCCGCGAACAAGGTCTGGATCGTCCCGGCCGAGCTGACCAAGGCCCTGGAGGGGATGGGCGGCGCGCTGGGCGGGCTGGCCAACATGGTCGGCGACGTGCCGTCGCCTTTGGCCAGCCAGAGCGCCGGCGACGTGGAGCGGGAGGCCGCCGAGGCGGCGCAGGCCGCCGCCACCGCCGCCCAGGCGGTCGACAACGAGGTACGCGTCGCCGAGGGGCAGACGAGCGGCGGCACCGTCCCGCAGCAGAGCCTGCCGGCGCCCGAGCCGGTCTCGCCGGAGAGCCTGGTCAACGACCCCTCGGACCAGCGCGAGCGGGGCTGAGCGGGGCCGCCCGACCCCGGGCGGCAAAAGCGAGAAAGTCTCATGCGGCGCCCCGGTGCCTGCCACCATCGGTCTCAAGGACGGGTGGTGACCAGGACCGGGGCGCCGAGCGCGTCCCGCACCGCCCGTAGGCGGAGCGAGGTGACGCATGAAGGAACCGGCGAAGAGCCTGTTCTCCAAGGAACTGTTCTCCCGGGAACCGGTCCCCGGCGCGCACGATCCCGCCGGACCGCTCGGCAGCCGGCGTACCGGGGGCGGGTTCGGGGTGCTGCCGTTCGTCTCCGATCCGGGATCACCCGCGCCGGCCACCAACGCGAGTTGGGCCTGGTCCGTACGCCGGTTCGCCCGCGCGGCGGTCTGGCTGCTACCCGCGTACGCGATTCTCTACGGCCTGGTGGCGATGGCCAGCAAGGGCGGGGTGGGCAACACTCCGTACCCGGCCGACGGCAGCCCGCTCTACCTGGTGGGCTGGGTGGCCGCGGTCTGGCTCGGGCTGCTCGCGCTGCTGGCCCTCACCGGCCTGCTCGCCGCCACCCGCTGCCGGCGGGTCGCCGCGACCGGGCTGCTGGCCGGCATCGCCGGCGTCGTGCTGATGCTGCCCTTCGCCGGGCTGGACGCGCAGGCGCCTGTCTTCGGCACCACCGCGCGCAGCATCGTCCTGGTCGGCACCACCTTCTACAGCATCGGGTGGCTATGCACCGGCTGGTCGGTGGCCCGGTCCGGGATGTTCTCCTACGGCGACGGGATCATGCTGATGATCGCCGCCCCGCTGCTCGGCCTCGGTGGTGCGCTGGTCGGCTCGTTGCAGACCTTCGGTGCGATCTTCGCGCTGGTCTCCGGGCTCGGCATCGGTTACCGCTCCGGTCGCCTGGTCCCCGCCGCCATCGCCCGCGACGCCCTAGCCGCCAGCGCCGAAGCCACCCCCACCCCACGCCCCACCCCACCCACCCCACCCACCCGCACCCCACCCCCCGGCCCCGCGGCCCCCTGAGCTCCTGTTGATCAAGGAGTTTGCGTGGGGCTCGGCCCCGAATCCGACGCAAACTCCTTGATCAACGGGAAGGACGGTGGCTGGGAGGGTGCCGTGAAGTGGCTGACAGTTGGCTTGGGGGGTGGTCGGTTGGTGACATTCGCGGCAATCTGGTGTCCATGCCGTCTCACCGGTCGCCACTGTCGCGGCTCCTCACCGTGCTGCTCGCCGGCGTTCTCGCCGGGCTCGTCCTCGCGGTCGTCGCGCTGCCCGGCAACCTGGTCGGCGGGTTCGTCGCCAAGGCGGCCCTCGGGGCGTACGCGCAGCTGCCCGACGCGCTGCGCACCCCCGCCCAGCCCCAGCGCTCCTACCTCTACGCCAACGACGGCAAAACCCTGATCACGACGTTCTACGACGTCAACCGCACCGACGTGCCCCTCGCCGAGATCGCCCCGGTGATGCGGCAGGCGATCGTGGCCGCCGAGGATCGTCGCTTCTACTCCCACGGCGGCGCCGACCTGCGCGGCCTCGTGCGCGCCCTGGTCGCCAACGTGACCGGCGGCGGCACCGAGCAGGGCGGGTCCACGCTGACCATGCAGTACGTCCGCAACGTGCTCAAGAACGACCCCAACAGCACCCCGGAGGAGCGGCAGGCCGCCACCGAGCAGACCGTCGGGCGCAAGCTCCAGGAGATCCGGTACGCGAACGCGCTGGAGAAGACTCTCAGCAAGGACGAGATCCTCAACCGCTACCTCAACATCGCGTACTTCGGTTCCGGGGCGTACGGCGTCGCCGCGGCCAGCCAGCGCTACTTCGGCAAGGCGCCCGGCGACCTGACCCTGGCCGAGGCGGCCCTGCTCGCCGGCCTGGTCCAGTCACCCGACGCGTACAGCCCGATCGACGGGGACAAGGACCAGGCCCTCGCCCGCCGGGCGTACGTGCTCGACTCGATGGCCGAGACCGGCGCGATCACCGCGCAGCAGGCCGCCGAGGCCAAGGCGGAGCCGCTCACCCTGCACCCGACCGCCCAGCCCAACGGCTGCACCGCGGTCGCCCAGGGGCACAACGACTGGGGCTACTTCTGCGACTACCTGCGCCAATGGTGGCTGGCCCAGCCGGCCTTCGGCGACACGCCGCAGGAGCGCGAGCAGGCGCTGCGCCGCGGCGGCTACACCGTCATCACCTCCCTGGACCCGAAGATCCAGCAGACCGCGCAGCAGCAGGCCACCGCCGTCTACGGGTACGACGACAAGCGTGCCCTGCCGATCGCCGCGGTCGAGCCGGGCACCGGCCGGGTGCTCGCCATGGCGGTCAACCGGCACTACAGCCTGGCCGACAACCCGGCCGGGCAGGCCAACCGCCCGAACACCGTCAACCCGCTGATCTCCGGCGGTGCCAGCGTCGCCGGCTACCAGGCCGGCTCCACGTTCAAAATGTTCACCATGCTCGCCGCGCTGGAGGCCGGCAAGCCGCTCGCCACCGGCTTCGACGCGCCGTCCCGGCTGCCCACCCGCTACGCCTCCGACGCCGACGGCAACTGCGGCGGCAAGTGGTGCCCGGCCAACGCCAACCCGCAGTGGATGGACGGCTACCGGATGATGTGGGACGGCTTCGGCCGCTCCGTCAACACGTACTTCGTCTGGCTGGCCGAGCAGGTCGGCGAGGACAAGGTGGTGGAGATGGCGCAGCGGCTCGGCATCACCTTCCGGGCCGGGTCGGACGCCGCGTTCGCCGAGAACAACGCAGACAACTGGGGCTCGTTCACCCTGGGCGTCGCCGCCACCACCCCGCTCGACCTGGCCAACGCGTACGCGACCGTGGCGGCCGAGGGGACGTACTGCACGCCGCTGCCGGTGATCTCGGTGACCGCCGCCAACGGCGACAAGGTCGACGTCGGCCAGCCGTCCTGCAAGCAGGTCCTGGACCCCGACGTGGCCCGGGCCGCCACCGACGCGGCCCGCTGCCCGGTCGGCCAGCAGTCGGCGTACGGGCAGTGCAACGGCGGCACGGCCACCGGGGTCAACCAGATCGTCGGCCGGCCGGTCGCCGGCAAGACCGGCAGCTCCGAGCAGAACGCCACCGAGACCTTCGTCGCCTTCACCCCGCAGGTGGCCGTCGCCGGCATCGCCGCCGACCCCGACGACCCGACCGACCTGGTCGGCTCGGCGGTCCAGTCCAAGGTGATCGACGCCGTCGCCCGGGTGATCCGGAAGGCCGTGGACGGCAAGCCGGTGCAGGACTTCACCGCGCCAAGCCAGGAGCTGGCCGGCGACCCGCAGCGCTCCCGACCGCAGCCCACCCCGCCGTGGCAACAGCAGCAGGACCAGAACCAGGCCCAGAACCTCCCCCGCTGGCTCCGCGGCTAGACGCGGAGCAGGGGCGACACCACCTCGTCCAGCGCCGCGGCCACCTCGTCCGGGTCGCCGTCGCCGTCGACCACCACGAACGACGCGTACTCGGGCAGGGCCCGGTAGGCGGCGTCCAGCGCCCGCAGGTGAGACAACTCCTCGGTGTCGATGCCACGGGCCAGGACCCGCCGCCGGGCGACCTCCGGCGAGGTCGCCAGGAAACAGACCACGGTGGGGCGCGGGAAGATCGCGTACGCCGCCCCGACCGCCCGCCGCCCCAGGTCGCCACGGGCTGTCATGATCACGTACTGGCACCAGGTCCACCGGTCCAGCACCGCCGTGCGCCCGGTCAGCCGGCTGACCAGCACCGTGCGGGTCATCGCCACCGCGCGGACCGCGGCCTCCAGGATCGGATAGCAGGTACGCCCGAACAGGGCCACCCCGTCCGCCCGGCCGAACACCCGGGCGAGCCGGTTCCACACCGGCCGCCCGCCCGCGTTCTCGAAGTACGTCGCCGGCGTGCCGTCAGCGGTCAGCCGGCGGGCGAGGGCCCGGGCCTGGGTACTCTTGCCGGATCCGTCGACACCGATCAGCGCGATCATGATGGGCTGGGCCACGGGTCGGAACGGTAGCCGCCGCCGGCAACCCGGTGGAAAGATCCGTGTCGGATCCCGCCCGGCGGCTCCGACCCACCGGTGAGCGCGCCCGTCGGGGCGTCACCGAGCAGGAGGACACCATGCGCAAACTCGTCTACTGGGTGCACCAGTCCGTCGACGGGTTCATCGAGGGCCCGAACGGAGAGTTCGACTGGCCGGTCATGGGACCGGAGCTGTCGGCGTACTCCTTCGAGCTGTGCGACCGGGCCGACGCCTTCCTCTACGGCCGCGTGGTGTGGGAGTTCATGTCCTCCTACTGGCCGCGTGTCGAGGAGCTGTCCCAGGACCCGCACGACCTGAGGTTCGCCCCGGTCTGGCGGCGTACCCCGAAGGTTGTCATCTCGCGGACGCTGGAGCACCCCGAGTACGGCGCCCGGGTGATCGGCCGCGACCTGGCCGCCGAGGTCGCCGAGCTGAAGGCCCAGCCCGGCAAGGAACTGCTGCTCACCGGCGGCTCCGGGGCTGCGGCGGCGCTGACCGACCTGGGCCTGATCGACGAGTACCAGGTGGTCGTGCACCCGGTGGTGCTCGGCAGTGGCAGGCCGGTCTTCCCCGGCAAGGACCGCCTAGCCCTGCGGCTAATGGAGACCCGCCACTTCGACGGCCGCTCGGTGCTGCTGCGCTACGCGCGAGCCTGATCGGGTGGTGCGTCAGCCCCGAGCCCGGGCCCAGCTGAGGAACCGGTCGGTCAGGTCCGGTGCCGGGCGCGAGTGGAGCTGGCCGAGCTGGTCCCGCGCCTCGGCCATGAGGATGCCGAGGTAGACCAACAGGGCGGTACGGTCGTGCCGATACTCGACCAGCAGGCCGAGGCGGGCCGGCTGGCACGGCCACTCCGCCGCACAGTTGCGGCACCGCCACAGCGGGCGCATGGCCACATGGGGTACGGGCGGCCTGGTCATCGCAGCCGCAGGGCCACGGCGCGGGCCTCGTCGTCGGTCAGCGGCAGGAACCAGAGGAACCGCCGTACGATCTCCGGCGGGGTCGGGCCCTGCGGCCGACCCCGCAGGTCGGGGATCGCGGACCGCAGCAGAACGGACATCGTCGGGATCAGCGCCGCGCGGGGGAGCCGCCAATCGGCGTACGCGCGGAAGGGCGCGCAGGGCCACGGGTCCGCGCAGGTCTCGCAGACCCAGGACGGGCGGTGGCCGGCGTGGCCGCCGGTGACCCGCGGGTCGGTCAGGTCCAGCGCCGTCAACGCTGCCCTCGGTACGTTCATCGATTCCGGATGTGGGTCACGCATGTCGACCTCCACGGCGAGCCTGTCTGACGGGATCCGCATGGGTGACAGTCTGGTGAGGACGTCGCTACGCTCGGAAGGCATCGAGCCTGGTCGTGCTGATGGTCTGGTGCCCCGGTGCCGTGCACGATGACGCTTGGTGATCATGCTGAATCGCTGGAGGAGCCTTGGAAGGTGAGCTGACTGTCGACCGGATTCGCATCCAGCTCCGGCGGGTACGGGCGTTGGCCGGCCTGAACCAGGAGGAGTTCGGTCGGCGTACGAACTTCTCGGCGTCCACCGTGTCGGCGGTCGAGACGGGAACCCGTCCGATCGACCTGCCGTACGTCAAGCGGGTGGACGAGGTGTTGGATACCGGCGGGCTATTCGAGTCGCTGCTGCGCACGGTCCAGCGCGACGGCCAGCCGTCGTGGTTCAAGCCCTGGCTGGAGGCGGAACGGGCGGCCAACCAGCTCCGCTACTTCAACCCCACGCTCGTCCCTGGCCTGTTCCAGACCGCGAACTACGCCGGCGCGGTGCTCCGCTTCGATGACACTCGGCCGGAGGACGAGGTAGAGCAGCAGGTGACCGTCAGGCTGGAGCGCCAGGAAATACTCAGCAGAAAGCACCCGCCGCAGGTCATCGCCGTTATCGACGAGGCGGCCCTCCGCCGCACGGATGCGATCATGGCAGAGCAGCTCGCCCACCTGCTGCGGATGGCCGAACGGCCGCACGTGCACATCCACGTCATCCCCGCGAACACTGGGCTGCACGTCGGGCTGTCCGGGCCACTGGCTTTGGCGAGATTGGCCGACGGAGGCTGGGTGGGACACCTGGAGAACCAGCTTGACGGCGTCATCACCGACGCTGAGGATCAAATGGCTACGCTTCTAACCAGGTGGGAGAGCGTGAGGGGCGTCGCCCTCCCGGAGGCGCTGTCGGTTGCCCTCTTGAAGGAAGTCGAGAGCCAGCATGGACCTCAGTAACGCGCAGTGGAAGAAGTCCACCCGCAGCGGCACGAGCGGCGGCGACTGCGTCGAGGTGGCCGACAACCTGCCAGCCTTTGTCGCGGTCCGGGACAGTAAGGATCCGTCCGGGCCGGTGCTGGCCTTCGACCCGTCCGCTTGGAGGACGTTCGTGGCGTCGGCCAAGCAGTAGTCCTGACGCAAACCTGACGAGGCCCTTCAGCGCGATGCTGAGGGGCCTCGCTCGCACCCGCATTCAAGATTGCTCGCCGTTTCGTGTAATGCGTCGACCGGTTCAAGCGTCTGTATAAGAGACGGTCCACGGGGGACCGTCTCCGGAACGGGGAGGCGCATGCGATCCAGCAGAGGGACAAGAGCGGTACTGGCCGGGGGGATCGTCGTCGGGTTGCTGACGGGTGCGCCCGGTCCCGCGGTTGCCAGGCCGGCGCCCGCACCGCAGGCGGTCAGGCCGGCGGTCGTGACCGGCGAGGCCCAGACGGTGACGCTGATCACCGGTGACCGGGTGACGGTGTTCGGCGATGGCCGAGTCAGCGTTGTGCCGCGTAAGGGCGTTACGTTCCACAGTTACCGGACCGGTGGGCACCAGTACGTGTTCCCGTCGGATGCGGTGCCGTTGCTGCGGGCGGACCGGCTCGACCAGCGGTTGTTCGATTTGACCGAGTTGCTGGCGGTGCGGGCCGCGCGCCCGTCGTCGTTGCCGTTGATCGTTTCCGGTGCCACCGCCGCGCCGGGCCTGTCCGCGCAGCGGCGGCTGCCCGCGGTGCGGGGTTTCGCCGCCGAGACGCCCACCGGGTCGCTGGCAGCCCGTTGGCAGGCGACTCGCGCGAAGTTGACTGCGGGCAAGATCTGGCTCGACGCGGTACGTGAGCCGGCGTTGGATCAGAGTGTTCCGCTGATCGGTGCGCCCGCTGCCTGGTCGGCTGGTTTCGACGGCATGGGGGTGCGGGTAGCGGTGCTTGACTCGGGTATCGACGCCACGCATCCTGATCTGGCCGGGAAGGTCTCGGCGCGGCGGAACTTCACCGAGGGCGTGGAGGACGACCGCGACCTGGTCGGCCACGGCACGCACGTCGCGTCGAC
>NZ_JBEZFI010000042.1:0-52704 GCF_040649295.1 Micromonospora sp. NPDC048999
ACTCATAAATCCCCGATGCGGCAGGGGGCGGTAGCTCAGCGGGTTAGAGCAGTCGACTCATAATCGATCGGTCGCGGGTTCGAGTCCCGCCCGCCCCACCTGCGAAATCGAGCCGGGCACCTGATCTCACGGTCAGGTGCCCGGCTCGATTCGTGTCTATGGACGCAAGATCAAGGGTGTACGTCAGGGTGTACTCGGCCTTCGCAGCAGCGCCGCACCCATACGGTCCGTAGCGGCCTTCGCCATCTCCGACGCGACGTGCACGTAGCCGCGGGTCACCTGGATCGCCGAGTGCCTCAGCACTTCCTGCACGACCTCGATGGCCACGCCCTGCGCGATCATCAGCGTGGCCGCCGTGTGACGGGTGTCGTGTACCCGGACAGGCCGGACGCCGGCCGCCTTGCACAGGTCCTTCCACTCCGCCCAGTCCCGTGCCGGGTCGATGGGGGAACCGTCGAGGTCGGCGAAGACCAGGTCGTGCTGCGCGTACGCACCCTCGGCCATCACCTTCTCCAGATCCTGGACCTCTCGGTGGCGGCGCAGCTCGTCGACGAGCTCCTTCGGGATCGGGATGGTGGCCTTCCCGGACCCCTTTGGCGCCTTCAGGATCAGCCCGCCCTCCAGCTGGATTTCGCCGGTACGCAGCCGCAGCACCTTGGATGGGCAGTTCCCGGCCCGCCGCCGGCCGCACGTCGGTGCTCCTAGCTTGCTGCCAGTTGCTCCCGACTTAGGAGCAATGCAGCCGTGCTCGAACGGCCGGCGGTGCAGCTGCCAGAACACGTCCATCGTGCCGGCGTCCAGGTCGACGTACGACCAGCGCAGCCCCAACGCCTCGCCCTGCCGCAGCCCGATCGCCAGGCCTACCGACCAGCGGGCCGAGTTCCGGCGCCGCTCCGCCGCCGTGAGCACCCGCAGCGCCTCCGCCTCGGTGAAGGCGTCCATCTCCTGCTTCTTCGCCTTCGGGTTGTCCTCCAGCAGCTTCGCCACGTTCCGCGTGGTCATGCCGCGCCGGTACGCCACCTCGAGGGCCCGGGACAGGATCCGATGGGTCTGCACGATCGTGGCGTCGGCCAGGCCCTTCCGCTGCATCTCCAGGTAGATCCGGTCGGGGTGCTCGGGGGTGAGTCGGTCGAGCCGCACGGTCCCTGCGATCGGGTAGACGTAGTTGCGCATCTTCGACCGGTAGCCGTGGATGGTGGTGGGGTCGACCCGGCGGGGCGCGACCGTTTCGAAGTAGGTTTCCAGCCACTGCTGCAGCGTCTGCGGCCGGCCCGGCTTGACGACGGTGCCGGCCTTCTTCTGGTCGAGCAGCTCGTCGACGCGCTCTTCGACCTCTTCGATGGTCTTGCGTTTGACGTGCCGTTGGTCGGGCCGGCCGTTCGCCTTCGTGCCGACGGTGACCCAGGCGTGGTAGAGGCCGTCGGAGCCCTCGTTGATCGTCGGGTACCGCTGGCGGGCCATCAGCGGCCGCCTCGCTCGGCGCGCTCGGCGAGCATCTTCAGCATCTCCCGCAGCACCAGCTTGTCCGAGTCGGGCACGTTGGGGTCGGCGAGGGTGCGCAGGATCTTGCGGATCTCCGGCGGCAGGGGCGGCTCAGGTTCGGGGTTGTCCCGGGTGAGGGACAGACCGAGGGCGGCGGCGGCGCCGGCGGGGGAGACGCCGAGGCCGTCGCAGAACGCGCGGACCTTGTCGAGGTCGGGGGCGGTCTTGAAGTTGCCCTTCTGCCAGCGGTGGAAGGTCGACGGTGGGACGCCGGTGGCCTGGCGGATGGCCTTGTCGTTCATGCCGCGGTCGCGGGCGGCGGCCAGCGTTCGTGCTACGAACGCGGCGAAGCGTGCCCGGGAGACGTCGGGTGTTGGTGCTGGGGATGCTGCTGCCACGAGGTCAAGGTAAGTCCCATTTATGGGTCTGTTGTCGCACGGGCGGGTGTGCTCCCACCGTTGGGTGCGCCTGCGGGTCTCCTTGAGCCGGTCCGCCGCTCGGGCTGCATAGCGCTGCATAGCTTACATGGTGAGCCTTATCTATGGCCCGAGCAAATCACCCGAACGGCTGATGTAGTCGCATCGGTGCGAGTGCGCTACGGTACTCCCATGCATGAGAGTGCAACGCCACGCAGTGACGCGAGTGAGAGCGTCTCCGCCGGCGGGGCGCAGTCCGACCCGCTGGCCTACTCGGTTCCCGAGGCCGCCCAGCGCATCGGGATGAAGGAGCGGAAGGTACGCCAGCTCGTCGCCGACGGGGCCATCCGCTCCTTCAAGGTCGGCGCCGCCCGCCGGGTGAGCCACACGGCACTCGTCGAGTTCATCGAGAAGCAGGAGAAGAGCGCAGCATGACCCACCCCTCCCCGCACCCGGGCACCCCGACCCCGCCGGCCGGTCCGAGCCGGGCCCTGTCCACGTGGTTGGACCGGATCCGCGCGGCCCGTAGCCGTAGCGCGAAGGCGGCCACCGTCGCCGGCTCGCGTAGCCGTTCGGCGGAGCCGATGAGCGCCGTCGACCGGGTGCGGAAGTACCGGGCGCAGACCGGCCGTCCGGGGCTGACGCCGGCGCAGTCGCGTCGGGCGATGAAGAAGCTCAACCGCGCGGTGGGGTGACCTCGGCCGATGTGGCCGGGGGTGGGGGCGGTGGCCCCGTCGACGTCGCCACCGCCCCCGCTCGCACCGCCGCATAGCACTGATCTTCCGGCCCGTCGGGACTCCACCACTCGGCGTCGCTACGACCGGCGGGCCGGACCAAGCCCGGGTGGCCGTCCGCTGAGGAAGGGCTCCGGACGGCCACCCGGCCACAAGAAAGCGGGCCGCCCATGCCCGGGCGACCCGCACCACCGACCACTCACCGAAAGGACAGGTCGATGACTTTCACACAGACTAGCAACGGCACCGTCCGCCGCACGATGACCTACTCCGACCAGGCGCACCTGCTGCGGTCCATCGAGCATGCGGTCACCTACGACCGGTTCGCCGCGCCCACCAGCATCAACATGCAGCCGGAGCACCGGTACGCCATCATCCAGTTCGCTGGCGACGAGGTGGCCGCCGTCCGGGAGTGGGCGGCGCGGGTCGGCGCGACGGTCGTCCACGGGGACTGCACCTACGACCGGACCACCGGCGAGCCGTGGCACGAGTTCGGCACCCGTCCGGGTGGGAAGAAGGGCCAGCTTGTCGGCTGGACGGTCGACCTCTGGTGCCGCGTCAACACCCCCTCGCCGGTCGAGCCGGAGCCGGAATCGATCGCGCTCGACCCGGCGACGGGCGCGGACCTGGCCGCGAAGATGCAGGCCGAGGTCGACGCCATCGAACACCGGCACGCCGGCGGGACGGTCGGCGGACCCGGCGAGAACAGCGCCGCCTGCGCCTGCAGCGTCACGTACGCCGGGTTCGACACGCACGCCGAGGCGGCCAAGCTGCTGGACGAGCACATCGCGAACCCGGCCGCCGCCGAGCCGCAGGCCACCATCGGGGACCTGCTCACCGTGGACGACGCCGCGCAGCTGGCGGACGACGTCACCGCCGGCATCGCCAAGGCCAACGCCCCCGGCTGCCTCGCCTGCGGGCACGTCCGCAGCTGGCACATCGAGGACGAGCGCGGCTGCCGGGTCGACGGCATCGACGGCGGCTGCGGCTGCCCGTTCTTCGCCAAGCCGGCCGGGGCCTGACCCGTGGCCGCCACCGTGTTCCCCGCCGCCGCCTCCGAGCAGGCCCGCGACGATCACCCGACCTGGTGCGCCTGCAACCCGTGCACCAGCCGTGTGCTCGCCGTGCTCGGCCGGCCGCTGGTGCCGCCGGGCGTGGTCACCGATCGGACTGGGAAGGCCCGTAACAGCTCCCCGGCCGGCTACGTCGCTCCCGAGCGGCGCACTCATCACGGTCTGCCGGCCGGGGTCGAGCAGGGCGGGGCGGGTGCGGGGGCTCCCGCCTCGCCCGCCCGGGGCGATGCCCGATGACGGCCGCCGAGCGGAAGGCGCGCGCCGAGGCGCTCCGCGAAGCGATCGCCGCGATGGCCATGCGGAACCAGGACGCCGCCCTCCGGTTCGGGCTGGCGAAGCTGGGCAGCGAGGAGGAGACGCGCTACTACCGCGCCATGCGCCGCCGGTACTCGGCGGTGGTCTGGCTCGCTCGCGCTCTCGCCCGAGTGGCTGGCGGTGCCCGATGAAGGCCCTGGCCCGCCGCATCCGGCTCGCGCTGCACCGCCACGACCCGATCGAGTGCTGGTGCGAGCTCACCGCCGCCGACGCGCACCAGCCGTCGCTGCCGGTCCAGCCCGGCCCGGTCTGGTGCACCGACTGCTGGGCGCTGCCTGGCGAGACGCATCAGCTGTCCTGCCAGCAGGTCACCCCGGAGCAGTTCCGCGCGTACCTGGCGGCCGAGCGTGAGCAGCACGAGCGGCAGGCCCGCCGTGATCTGCAGCTCGGCCACGTCGAGCGGTGGACCGCGTTCGTCGCCGCGCTGCTCGCGACCGCCCTGATCTGGGGGTGGCTCCTGTGATCGCCGTCGCCATCCTGCTGATCGCCGGCGGGGCCGCCTGCATCGGCTGGCTCCTCTGGGAGTTCGCCCGCGCTCCCGAGCAGCGCGAACCCCGCCCGAAGCCGCTCACCGTCGACGAGCACGCCCAGGCCCCGCTGCTGCAACCCAACCAGCCCATGTTCACCGCCGCCGAAGAGCAGCAGATCGCCGACCACGACCCGGAGCGGCGGGAAGCCCTCGCCGCCGAGTGGCGCAACTTCATCGCCTCCCTACCCGACACGCATGAACGGAAGTACCGCGCATGACCACCACCAGCGGGGCTGAGGACCGCCTGCTCACCCCCGGCGAGGTCGCTGCCCTGTTCCGGGTTGACGCGAAGACCGTCACCCGCTGGGCCGCCGCCGGCCGCCTCCCCTACATCCGCACCCCGGGCGGGCACCGCCGCTTCCCCGAGTCCTACGTCCGCGCCCTCCTGAACGGAGCTGCGAAGTGATCAACGTGAGTGATATGGCCACCGGCCTGCTCGGGATCGGCGTGATCGCCGGAGCCGTCGGCCTGGTCGCGATCGGCGGCCGCGACAGCACCGCTAACGAGCACGACGTGTCCGACTACTGGCAGGCCGGCACGTTCGGCCCCGTCGACGCCGCGACCCTCGATGTGGCCGACGCCCTGGACCTGGTCGGCCCGGCGCCGGCCGAGCATCCGATGGCCGACATGGTCCTGCCGCCGGCCCGCCGGGACTGGCCGCTGGTCAACGCCGCCCGGTGGGACGTGCGAGGCACCGTTCTGTGGGAGCCGCCGTACGCGGACTTGGAGCTCGCCCGGGTGCTGCGCCGGTGGGGCACCGACCCTGCCGACATCGCCGCCCGGATGCTGCGGGAGATCGCCGCCGAGCAGCGCGCCCTGGCGGGTGTCCGGTGATCCGCGACGCCGTCGAGGCGGTCATCGCCGACCGCAACGCCCAGTCCTGCGACAAGCAGGTGCTCGACGCCGCCGAGCAGGTCCTGGCGCGAATCGCCCAGTCCTGGATGGCGGTGGCGCCGCCGCAGGCGTGGATCCGCCGGGCCGCCGCCGAGCTGCTGCGCGATACGGCGTGGATCCGCCCGGCAGCCCCCGGCTGCAACTGCGTGGCGACCGGCGGGCAGGGCCTGGTCCCGACCGCCAGCCGCGAACACGCCGACGACTGTCCCGCCGGCCCGGCCGGGATCACCGACCGGCAGCTGCTCGCCGACGTCCGCCGGTGGGCCCGCGCCAACGGCTGGAGCCTGTCGTGGGGCGGCTGGGTCAACCACCGCTACGACAGCGACGCCGACATCGCGGTCGACTGGGACGACGTCGAGCTGCGCATCAAGCGCAAGGAGACGTACCCCGGTGGTACCGGCCGGTACTGGCCGTCCCGGTTCACGGACTACCCGGTCACGTCGGTCGTTCAGGCGGTGGACATCCTCGTCGCCCTGGACGTGCTGCCGCACCGGTTCAGCTCGGCGTACCGCGCGGCGGTGACCTCATGATCCGGAAGCCGCACCCGCTCGCCGGGCAGACCGTCACCATCCGCGCCGACGCCGTCGACCTCGGTGGCCAGCAGTACCGCGTCGAGGACTGGTGGCAGAACGTCGCCGGCATCTCATGGATGGACGCCGAGGGCAACCCGGCCGCGCTTACGTACGCGATCCGGTCGGCGATCGCCGGGCTGCCCACCGACAACGAGGTGCTGTACGGGAAGGTCGGTTCGTTCGGCCACCTGGTGCACGTCTCCGAGCTGGAGACGGGAGCTGGCCAGTGATCCGGCAGCACGTCGGCGGGCTGCTCCCGCTCGTCACCGTCAGCAGGATCCGCCACCTCGCCGGCGGCCAGACGTTCCGGCTCTGGATCGTCTGGTTCCGCATCGCTCTGACGGTCGAGGTCGGCCTCTGATGTCGACCCAGCTCGCCCCGGTGGCCGCCGACACCACGTCGGCGGCCACCCCGCGCCTCACCATCGAGCAGCGGTACCTGCTCTGGCTCCTCGCCGAAGGCGAAACCCACGCATCCATCGGCCGGCGGATCGGCGTAACGACGCCGACCGCACGCATGCGCCTGTCCCGCACCTACCGGCAGATCGGCGCCCGGAACGCGTGCCACGCCGTCGCCATCGCCTGCCGCGCCGGACTCCTCCCGGCGCCCGAACAACCGGGAGACGGCCACCGATGACCCAGAGCACCACCAACGCAGCCGCACGGCGAGTCACCCCGACCGCCGTGCGGCTCCTCCCCGCAGACGCCGACCGCGACGAATGGCTCACCCGCCGGCGCGACGGCATCGGATCATCCGACGTCGCCGCGATCCTCGGCGTCGCCGACAAGCACACCGCCGTGCACGTCTACCACGACAAGCGCGGCGACCTCGTCGACGACGCCGGCGAAGCCGCCCTGTGGGGCCGGCTCCTCGAGGAACCGGTCGCCCGCGAATGGGCGCGCCGGCAGAAGTCCGTCATCCAACGCGTCGGCCTGGTCGCGCACGTCGACGAGCCGTGGCAGATGGCCACCCTCGACCGGCAGGTCCTCGAATGCCCGATGGACCGCAGCGTGAAGACCCGGTGCGCGCTGGAGGTGAAGTGCCGGTCGGCGTACAAGGCCAACCGGTGGCGCTCCGACATCCCCGACGACGTCCTCGCCCAGGCGACCTGGCAGATGCGCGTCACCGGCTACGACCACATCCACGTCGCCGTGCTGCTCGGCGGCAACGAGATGAAGCTGACCACCGTCGAGCGCGACGAGCGGATGGAGCGGTACGTCCTCCGCGAGGTCACCCGCTTCCGCGAGGAGAACCTGCTCGCCGGGGTCGAGCCGGCGTGGGACCTGGACAAGGCCGCGGCGCTGATCGAAATGGACGCGCTCATGCACCCGACCCGAGTCGGGGAGATCGACCTAGACGGCATCGGCGAGGTCATGGAGTACGCCGAGCGGTCCGCACGCAAGGGCGCCGCCGAGCGGGCGCTGAAGCAGTCCCGGGCGGCCCTCGCCCGGCTGGCGCAGGGCGCCCAGACGGTGAAGTTCGCCGACGAGTTGGCGTACGAGTTCACGCCGGTCGACAAGCGCACCGCGGACCTTGACCGGCTGAAGGAGCGGTGGCCCGAGGCGTACGCGGACTGCGTGGCCGAGAAGACGCATTTCCAGATCCGGCTGTCGCCGGAGTTCCGCAGGACAGGAGAGTTCGAGTGAGCAAGCTACGCGACCGCGTCGACGCCGACGAGGCAGGCTGGGCGCCCGGCGATTCGCCGGCGGCAGCTTCCCGGCCGGTCGACGAGCCGGACGAGCTGCCCGACATCGAGTACACAGACCCGATCGTCGACGTCGACCAGGTGCCGGTGCACGTTGCGTGGGCGCGAGTGATGCGCGACGTCAAGTCGATCGCGAAGAGCGCCCGCGCCGAGATCAAGACCGAGAAGAGCAGCTACCGGTTCAACTTCCGGGGCATCGACATGGTCCTCAACGGCGTTGGTCCCGCGCTGCGCCGCCATGGCGTCATGGTGATCCCGGTCAAGACCGAAGCCAGCTACGGCAGCGCCGGGAAGATGCGCGACGTCCAGGTGCGCGTGACCTACGAGATCCGCGGACCGCTGGGCGACGTCATCACCGCACAGTCGGTCGGCGAGGGCCTGGACACCGGCGAGCGGGGCACCACCAAGGCGCTCACCACGGCGTACCGGAACTTCCTGACCACCGCGCTGACCATCCCCACCGAGGATCCGAAGGTCGATCCAGACCGGGTGAACCTGGAGCGGGAGGAGACACGGTTCAACCCGCTGGCCTACCGGGACGAGGCGCTGAACACGCGCACGTCGGCGGCCCGGCTGTCGCAGATGATCCAGGAGCTGCGGGCGCTCGGGCACGGCGGCGAGCTGGTGAAGAACGAGAACGGCGATGAGGAGAAGCTGGGGAACCTGCTGATCCGGATCCGCCGGGAGCGGACCGCGCCACCGCCGGACGCCGGCGATGAGTGGCCGGAGACGACGCAGCCCGGGGGCGCGTCGTGACCGAGCTGCGAATGGTCGGGCTCGACCTGTCGACGTCGGCGGCCGGGATCGCCCACACCCACTGGCACGACGGCACCCCGCGCCTCGGGTGCCGCACCGTCAACACCGGGCTGATGGGCCTGCACGACAAGATTCACCGGGTCCTGGCCGACGTCGCCGCGGCGTGCACCTGGTCGGGCGGCGGGTTCGCGGCCAAGCCGCACCTGGTCGTCGTCGAAGGCTCGTTCAGCCGTGGCAGCGCCAGCGACGGCCCGCTGCACATGCTCCGCGGCGCGACCCTCCACTGGCTGTGGACGAAGCGGATCCCGTACGTCGATGTGCAGCCCGGCACGCTGAAGGTTTGGGCGACCGGGTCGGGTGCGCTCAAGGGCGAGAACAAGGTGACCAAGGGCAAGGTCATCCCCGCGGTGCTGTCGACGTACGGCGGGCTGATGGCGATCGACCCGCGGGACTCGGATCAGTGTGACGCGGTGGCTCTGCTGTCGATGGGCCGGGCGGCGTACGGGCAGCCGCTGGCGGACGTTCCGCAGTCGCATCGGCGGGCGCTGAAGACGCCGAAGTGGCCGGACCTAGCCACCGAGCAGGGCCCGGTGGTGCCGGTATGACGCTGCCGCCGCACCTGCTCGCCGCCGTCGACCAGCACCGGGCGCTGCTCGCCGAGCTCGCCCACCACGCCCGCGTGCACGCGGCCGCCGACCAGTGCCCGTGCCCGCAGATCTGCCCCGGCCAGAAAGTGCTGGACCGCCTCAACGCCCTGCCGCCCCGGTACCAGTCGCTGCTGGTGTGCCAGATGGTCGCCGAGCTGGGCGCGCTCGGCTACGGGCTGCCGGCACGCCGGGCCGAGGCGGCGCCGGCCGTCATGGATGAGCCGTCGTCCCGCCCGTGGTGGCGGCGGCTGATGCCCCGGAGGGGTGGAGATGTTGAAGAGTGAGTTGACCGCGCTGCTCGCGCCGCGCCGCGACAACGACGTGGTGATCGACGTCGACGGCGTCCGGGTGCCGCTGGTCGGGGTGACGTACTGCAACGTCGGCGACCAGATCGTGTTGTCGATGGACCCGGCCGAGCTGGACGGGGCGATGCGGGCGGCGGTGTTGCCGCACTGCCGCCGCTGCGGCTGCACGGAAGGTGCGGCGTGCCCGGGTGGGTGCGCGTGGGCGTCGGATGAGCAGCAGGTCGCAGCTGGTCTTGATCCGATGCTCGGGGATGTGTGCACGGCGTGTGTGCCGCAGCCGGTGGGGGCCGGGTCATGACGGCCGCAGTCGCGGCGGCCGCGCTGCCGGATGCCGGCCCGTGCCGCACCTGCAGGTGCGCCCAGTGGGGGCACAAGCGTGGCAAGAGTGGCTGCAAGGAGTGCGGCGTCTGCGACCGGTATCTACCGCCGAAGGCGCACCCGAAGTCGACGCCCGCGCCAGAGGCCTCCGCCGAACCGACGTCGGTGGCCGAGCTGCCCGACGAGGACGTCGAGGCGTGGAACGCTGACGCGCTCACTCCGGAGCACCCGACGCTGGCCGAGGTGGAGGCGGAGCCGGAGCCCGTCGACGAGCCGGATCCGCTGGCGGCCGAGGTGGTGGCGGATCCGGCTGCGCAGGCGGCGCACGCTGACCAGGTGGCCGCGATCGACGCCCAGCTCGCCCAGCCCGGCCCGACCGACGGCGAGCTGGCGGACGAGATCGACCAGGCGGAGAGCGCCGTCGAGGTCGAGCAGCTGCGCGGCGACGTCGAGCGGTACGGCGACATCCTGCACGAGACGGCCAAGGTTCTGGGCATCGCGCCGGATGACGACGGCGACAACTACGACGAGATCCCGATCGAGGCCGCTGCGGCCCAACGCGCCCGGGCTGTGGCTGTGCACCGGCGGAACGAGGACCGCGCCGAGCTGGAGCGGCAGGCCGCCGCCGACGTTGAGCGCCGCCGCGAGCATCACGAGCACGTGCAGCGGCTCGCCGTCGAGCGGGACCAGGCCGTCGGCGCTGCCGAGGATGCGCAGCGCCGCGCCGAGCATCTCGCCGGCGAGCTGGAGGCCGCGAACGCCCGCCTGGCCGCTGACCTGGCCGCCGCGAACGCGCGTCAGGTGAAGACCCGGCGAGCCCTCGACAACGCGATCCGGACCGGCGCGGCGGCCGCCGCGCGGGTGCTTTGGCGGTACGACGCCTCCCAGTGCTTGACCTGCGGTTCCCGGTACACGGTGCCGGTCGACCACGAGCATCCGCTGACGCCGGTGACTGTGCTGGTTGTCGCGCGGGACCTGGCCGAGGCGACCGCCCCGGCCGACGAACCGAGCAAGGAGAACTGACCGAAGTGGCAGTCAAGATGTCGGCCCAGCTCACCCGCGACAAGCGGGAGTTCAACGGCCTCGACCGCATCGCCGACCAGCTGATCGATCAGCCGCGCGGCACCCGGTACGCCGTCGTCGCGTACACGGTCAAGCGGGTCACCGACGAGGTCGACGAGGGTGTGGAGATCCCGACGGTGCAGATCAACCACATCGAGCCGGTGGACGGGGTGCAGGCGGATCGGGTGCGGGAGCTCCTCGCGGAGCGGTACCAGGACCGGACGGGTAAGAGCCTCGACGGGGATCCGACGCTGTTCGACGTCGTCGAGCCCGTCGACGGCGGGGAGCGCCAGGTGCCGGAGGCCGGCGCGGACGAGCTGCTGGCGGAGCACCGCGAGCAGCGGGAGGCCCGTGCGTCGGCGGCCGCCGCGCCGGAGTTCTCGGGCGGTGAGCCGGCATGACGACGATCAGCGCCGAGCACGCCGAAGAGCTGTTCGAGTCGTCCGACGGGGAGGTCGTCGGCCCGTGGACGCGCGTCACCGAGGTGGCGCACGAAGCCCGGCGGTGGATGCAGGGCCACTCGCTGATCCTCCGCGACGAGGCCGGGGCGCATTGGTCCCTGGACTACGACCTCGGCCTGACGGAGGAGCAGCCGCACGAGCTGCCGTGGCGGAACGGTGTGGACCCGGTCGAGCTGGCCCGGGTGTGGCCGCACGAGGTGGTGCGGGTGGAGTACCGCACCACGCCCCCGGCTGGCGGCCCGTCGTGAACACCACGCTGACCATCCGGGACCTGCAGGACCGCGTCGACCAAGGCGTGAAGTGGCTCGACCAGCACTTCCCCGACTGGTGGAACGCCGACCGGCCCGACAAGGGTGAAGAGGACGGCGGCCCGATCCGCGTCGACGAACTCTCCATGTCCCACAACTGCTACTGCGTGCTCGGCCAGCTGCTCGGCAACTACTACCGGGCGAACCTCTCGATCGAGCAGGCCGTCGAGTTCGGATTCGACAGCTCGGTGGGCGCAGTGGCGGTGGACATCGGAACGGCTCAGGAGGCGATGGCCGACGAGTTCGAGGCGCTGCGGGAGCTGTGGATCCGGGTGATCGAGCAGCGGCGGGCGGAGGTCGGACCGTGATGGGCAGGGCCAAAGTACCGCCACCGACGGACCCGGCCGTCGGGCAGCTCGCCGAACTCGGCTACCGCGTCGGCCAGGCCGTCGCCTGCATCGACGCCCGGCTCAGCGCGGCCGGCACGAACAAGGTGCTCGTCGACGCGCTGCTCGACGTGCGGAACCTGCTCCGCCCACCGAACCCGTCGCCGTGAGCGAGGACCGGGCCCAGCTGCTGCGCGCCCTCGTCGACGAGCGATTCCAGACGCCCCGGCCGGCCACCCGCCGGCCGGGGCGCACCCCCACCGCACGGAAGGACCACCACCGTGGCAGCGACAGCGACGGTCGAGAAGAGCCAACCCACTGACACCGGCCGATGCGGCGAGTACGCCGGATTCGAGCGGCACCGCAGGCGCGGCGAACTCGCCTGCGGCCCGTGCAAGAACGCGGACACCGCCTACCGGCAGGCCAACCAGGCGGCGCGAAAGTCCCGACCGCTGCCGCCAATGCCGCTTCCGCCGACGTTCGGCCGGTACGCCGCCCTGGACGTGCCGCACGACTTCGCCGGCGATGACCTGTCGCAGTGCGTGGCGTGCTTCGGGTGGCGCAACGATCCGCGGCACCCCCTGACGGGCGGGCCGGTGGTCGGCCGATGACCGCAATGAACGACGACATCGTGATCGCCTGCGTCGACCTGGCAGGCCGGGCAGGCGCAAGCGGGGTCGACATCGGCTACATCAACGCGGCCCGTTGGTACGCGGTTGCCACCTACCGGGGCGCGCGGATCATCGTCGACGGACACGGCTCGCCCACGGCGGCCGCGCTCGCGCTGGCCGAACGGCTGCTGTCCCGCGCGAAGTGCCGGTGCACCCAGCCGGTCACGCTGTCCGACGCCCGGCCGGGCTGCCGGTGGCGGCTGGTGGGCCGCCGGTGGGAGCCGGGCTGCGATGCGGCGCCGATAACGGTGGCCGCCGGCGGGCGGGGCGATCTGGCGGCGATCGAGCGGGCTATGGCGCTGGTGCCGCCGGGCGGGAACCGGGCGGCGCGGCGCAAGGCGAAGCGGAGGCGGCCGTGAGGACGCCGACCCTGAACCGGCAACGCGTCGACCTGCTCCGCGCCGTCCAGGCCGGCAAGGTGTACCGGTCGATGGGTGGCTGCGACCTGCGCGAGGTGCGACGTGGCCAGAACCAGCGTGTGGACCGGCGGCTGCGTGAGCTCGCGGCCGCCGGCTGGGTGGAGCTCGCGCCGGGCGGCCGGTTCCACACGCTGACCGAGGCCGGCGTGCTGGCGCTGTCGGCGGTGGCCTCGTGACCGCCCAGCACGGCTCGTCGGGGCTGGCCGGCTACATCACCATGCTGTGCCTCGCTGGCCTGCCCGACTGCGTCGACGAGGGCTGCGTCTGCCGCTGCCACGACTTCGCTGGCCACGGCGAGCCGGTGTGCGGCGCGACGAACACGGTGGTCGGCCTGACCTGCAACCGCCGGCCCCACCCGCCCGGCACCGCCCACTACCAGCTCGACGGCAGCAGCGTCCGCGCCTGGCCCAGGGGCGAGCCGTGACTGATCCGTGGGTGCGGCGGCACCAGCTCCGGTACGCGTGGCCGCTGATCATCCGCCGCACCCGAACCCGTGAGCTGCGGGCCCGTTTCCTTGCCGACCTGCTCCGAAGGAAGAACCGCCGATGACCGACACCCCACCCGCCACCGCCGCCGACCTGATGCGCCTCATCGACCGCTACGCCGGGCACCTGGCCCAAGCGGAGGGCCTCAGCGTCGCCGGCTCCGATCGCTCGATGGAACGCGAGACCAGCCGGGCCGCCGAACTGCGGACCCGCATCCGCGCCGAGGTCGACCGGCTCTACGCCGGCCAGCCCGCCCCCGTCGACGACGACCCCCGCCACATCATCGACCTCCGCGCCGACGGATGGACCATCAAGCACCCGCTGAGCTGCCGGCTCGGTGACCTGTTCGGCTGCCCCGTCAATCTTGCCGCCGAAGGCCTCGACGGCCCGCCGGCGCCGCCCGGCCGGTACGCGGTGTCCGTCGACAGCATCGACGGTCAGCTGCGCATCGGTGACCGCGTCGACCAGGCGGTGGCAGGCCGATGACCGAGAAGCCGTACACCGACGCGGACGTCGACCTGGTCCATGACGCGATGGTCGACGCCCGCTTGCAGGGCCTTCGCGACTGGACAGACAGGCCGGCCCGCGCCGTCCTGGACGCACTCACCGCCGCCGGCCGGCTCGCCGCCCCCACGAGCGACCTCACTGACCGGCTCGCCGCCGCCCTAGCCGACGTCATCCGCCGCTGCGACAGCGGCGTCCCGTTCGGTGCTGGCGGCAGCCGGCACACCGGCTGGATCCGCGCCGACGTCGTCGACGGCTGGCGGGCGCTGCTGGCCGAGCACGCTTGCCCCTGCAAGCCCGACGCGCCGGAGCACCGGCACGGCGCTGGCGGCTACACGCCGGAGGACGTCAACACGCTCCTGGCCAACGTCGCCCGCAGCCTCACCGCTGCCCGCGACGACGACGAGCGGGCCGAGGCGATCGAGATGCTCCTGTCCGGCTGGTACGCGGCCTGGCCGGACAGCGCGGTGACGGACCCGCACGCCCCGCTGGCCGGCGAGCTGCTGCGCCTGCTCACCGGCCAGCCGGCGCGGGGCGCCCCAGCCGTCACCACCCCGACGTACGTCCACCACCTGCTCGACGCGTTCCTCACCGGCCAGCCCCTCAACTTCCACCGCGACCCCGTACCGCTCGACGTCCAGCGCCGGCTAGAGCACGCGGTGGCCACCGGGCAGATGGGCACCGCGCCCGGCCCGGACTGGTCGCACGAGATCGCGTTCGACACCGACGGCACCTGGACCCTGGAGCACCCCACCGGCTGCCGCACCGCCGAGCACGACTTCGACTGCCGGGTGCGGCAGCTCGCCGAACGGCAGATCACCTCCGACCTGGCCCAGCTGATGGCCGGCGGCCGGTACACCTGCTTCGCCGGCGACCTGGGTGACCTGTTCCAGCTCGGCGAGCGACTCCACGACGACCAGTGCACGACGCCGGTGTGCGCTGCCTGTGGGTGCTGGTGCCACGCCGAAGAACAGACCGAGGAGGCCCGCACCGATGGCTGACACCCCGACGGCCACCGATCTGATGCGCAAGGCCAGCGACACCATGCGCCTCGACACCGACGAGCGCTGGCACGCCGTAGCGGCCTGGCTCGACGACCTCCTCCGCACCACAGCCGACTACGTCGACGACGAGCCGTGCCGTGGCAACTGCTGGCACTCGGTGTGCGCGGTCAACCGTGGCGCGCACACCGTCGCCCGCGCCTACCTCTCGGACGAGGCGGAGGGCTGACCGGTGATCGACCTACTCACCAGCGCCCAGGTCGCCGAGCTCGCGGAAATCCGCCGCAGCTCGGCCCGCGTCTGGACCGCCCGACGGGGCATCTCCCGCGCCCACCACGACGGGCAGTGGTGGTACCCAGCCGGCCCGGTCATCGCCGCTGTCGCCGCCGGGCGGCCGCCAGCGCTGCGCCTGGCCCGGTTCGTCGCCAACCCGCTCAACCGCACCACCTGAGGAGGTCCTGGTGACGCAGCAGGCGCCACTCATCCCCACCCGCCACGGCCCCGACATCTGGCGCCGCTTCCGCCTCACCGGCAGCCACCACATCAACGCCGCCGCCTGGGAAGACGCCCGCGCCCAACGCCACCCCGTCGGCACCTGCCGCAACCTCACCAGCGACAAAGCCTGCGGCGGCAACCTCGACCCCGGCCAGCCGTACGACGTCGGCCGCCGCCAGTTCTTCCCCACCCGCTGCGGCACCTGCGGACACGAGACCGCAGCGCCCGGCCCCGCACCACGTAAGAAAGGCCGCCGATGAGCGCACGCTCCGCCTCCGTCAACTGGGGCGAATGGCCAGCCTGGCTCGACCAGGCCGACCAAGACGGCATCACACCCGCCTGCCGCGGCGAGGACACCAACCTGTTCTTCCCCGACAACGGCCCCGGAGCCATGGAGGCCATCGCCAAGGCCCGCGCTATCTGCCGCCGCTGCCCACTGCAATCCGTCTGCGAGGAGTGGGCGCTCGCGCAGCCGCCGCACCTGCTCCACGGCGTGTGGGGAGGCCTCAGCCACGCCGAACGCCTCGCCCGCAAACCACGCGGACAGCAGCCACCCCAGTTCCGCAAGCACACCCGCTCCTGAAAGGACAACCGTGACCCGCATCCACAACGGCCCCGCCCGCAACACCCCCAAGGGCACCGCCCGACTCACCCGCGCCGACGTCGCCGCCACCGTCCCCGCCCACCTCACCCGCTGCTGCTGCGCGCCCGTCACGGTCGGCGTGTTCCACGGCCAGCAGCTCGTCGACGTCGAGCGGCGGCACATGCGGGCGCAGGGCTGCCAGCAGCCGACCGGCCACACCGACCCGCAGGTCTACCAGGCCGACATCCGCACCGGCCGCCGCTGATCCACCCCGACCCCCGGGCCCGACCAGCACCAACGGGCCCGGGGGTCACGCACCACCCGAACCAATCACGCGAACGTGTGAGGAAGAAGGCTTCCGAAATTGATCACTAACGCTGTCGGCGGCGATATGATCAAGGCGCAAATGAATACGGCCGGAACGGGTGCTGGTAACACCCGAACCGGCCTGAGGCAACACCCGATCGCCAACACGACCGGAAGGAGCCCTGGCCGAATGATGCCATGGCACGTCAATTCCTCGCAGCGTGACGCACAGCACCTCGACGCGATCGGGGGTGCGTGGTAGTGGCCCGCTCAGAAGCACGCATCCTGGTCAGCATCTGGACCGACGCCGACTTCCTCGCGCTCAGCGAGGGCGCGCAGCGCATGTTCATGTTCCTGTGCTCGCAGCCCGACCTCGCCCACGACGGCGTACTCGCACTGCGCGAACGCCGCTGGAGCAAGTCCGCCGCCGGACTGACGCGAACCGATGTCGAACACCGCCTGGAAGAACTGCAGCACGCCCGGTTCATCGTGATCGACGAGGACACCGAGGAAGTCCTGATCCGGTCGTTCATCCGCCGCGACAAGGTCTACCGGCAGCCCAACGTGCTCCGCGCGGCCGCCGACCACCTGGCCGTCGTGTCCAGCCGGACCATCCTCGCCGCCATCGCCGCCGAACTGCGCCGGGTGCTCGCCGCCGACGACATCCACGACGGGGCCCGTCCGATCGTCGTGGCGATGCTCGACGCGATCGGAACCCCTCCGGAAGCCTTCCCGAACCCCTCCGGCAACCCCTCAGGAGGGCCTGACGACCACCGTGACGTCGCCGAGCCCGCACCCGCAGCCGAGAGCGGCGTATCCGCAGGTGGAAACCCCTCGGGAACCCATCCCGAAGGGTTCGGCGAACCCCTCGCGAACCCATCCGCCGGTACTCCCGGGGAACGGGGAGTAGTTACGGCCGTAAGTAGTGCTTCCCCTAGCCCCGATCCTCGTTCCTCGGGCCCCGGTCTTCGCCCCCAGTCTTCGACTGGGGGGCGCGCGGGCGTGCGCGAGACGCCGCCGGCCGGCGACGCCTCGGGGCCGCCCCCCTCCCGATGCGATGACCACCTCGAAGACCCGGACCCGCCGTCGTGCGGACGCTGCGCCGACCGCCGCCGCGCCCGCGAACGCTACGACCGCGACCAGGCCGCCGCCAACGCCCGCGCCCAATCCGAACGCGCCCGCCAACTGGCCGAGGCTGCCCGCGCCGCCATCGACGCCTGCCGGCTCTGCGACGACCGCGGCTACCTCGGCGACGGCCGGCTCTGCAACCACGACCCCGACCAGACCGACCGCGCACGCCGCGGCGCCGCAGCAGCATCGGCCGCCATCCGCCGCACCGGAGGCGGCCAGTGACCCACCCGCACACCCTCCACGCCCGCCGCGCCGCCGGCGCCCTCACCAACACCCGCCGCCACCTGGCCGACGCCGTCAACCGCGAGCACGCCGAACGCCACGCCGAAGCCCGCACCATCGCGGCGGCCGCCGCCATCCAAGCCTGGCGGCCGATGATCGGCCCCGCCGGCGGAGGCGGCTACGGCTACGGCGACCCGGCGTCCCGCGCCGCCGTCGACCACCTCGAACCCGAGGTACGCGACGGCCGCCTCGCCCGCCTCGCCTCGAGCACCACGGCGACCCTCGCCTGGCTCGCCGACCGCCTGCAGCTGCCCGCCGCCAGCGACCCGCTCACCGCCCTCGCGGCCGCCATCCCGCAGCTGCGCCCGGCCACCTCGAGGGAACTCGCACTCTGGCTCGACGAAGCCGACCAGACCATCCGCGAACGCCTCGCCCTCGACCACGCTGGCCAGCTGCTCCCCGGCCTACGCTGCCCCCGCTGCGCCCGCCGCCAACTCCGGGCCCACACCACCGGACCACGCCCCACCTGGACCATCACCTGCCCCGACTGCCTGTGCGCCGGCGACACCTGCCCCTGCCGCATGCCCGTCCGCCTGGTCGACGTGCCGCACATCTGGGGCCACGACCACCCGCTCGCCGCCGGCCTGAACGCCGCTGGTGCGGTCGCGGGGGACGCGCCAACCCGAGAGGACCGATCGTGCGCGACAACCTGATCTTCCTGCTGCTGAACTCCGTGCCCAAGTGGTTGCGCGGCCGGCTGTACCTGCGGATCTGCCGCCGCCAGATGGAGCGGTGGCACCCCGAACTGCGCACCGACCCGAGCTGGCGTAGCCGGTTCACTGACTGACGCCCCGGGCCACCCGGCACAGCACCGCACCCGAGAGGACTGACCATGGCCGACCAGCCCGACCAGACCACCCCCACCGAGGTCACCATCAGCAGCCCCGGCGTCACCGTCACACTCAAGGCCCACGCCCCGCTACCCGAAGTCACCGACCGAGCCGAGCAAATCCACGAACGGGCCGTCCGGCGGCACGCCGACGCCACCCGGCTGCCCGAAGGGCACGGCGGACACCTGTGACCATCGACCGGCCGAGGGAGAATGAACCCGTGACCAGCCTGCACCGCATCGCCGGCCGCCAGTACGGCACCGCCCGAGCCATCGCCGCCGCCCTCGGCCCAGACGTCACCGTCGACATGATCCGCAAATGGGCCGACCCCGACCGCGAAACCAACCCCATCACCCGCATCCGCGTAGGTCACAACGTCTACTACCCGCTCGACGAAGCCCAAGAGAAGGAAGCCGAGAAGTACCTCTCCGGCCGCGGACGGCCCCGCCGACTTGACGAACCGATCATGGCCGCCGCATGATTTGTCCACACACCTGATCTAGGCGAACTCTGCCCACGGCCCGGAGCTGCGATACGCGCCCGGGCCGTTCGCATACCCAAGGCGGTTCCACCATGGACACCATGACGGCCGACACCACCACCCCCAGCCAGACCGACATCGCCACCTGGCTCCGCGACACCGGCCGACCCGACACCTGGGCCGCCAGCCTCACCGGCCTGCCCTGGGCCTACATCCGGCCCGTCTGCGAGATCGCCGCCAACACCAGCGTCCACCCGATCGCTGCCCTCAGCGTCGCCGCCACCTACAGCCAAGACCTGGCGTTCCGTGCCGCCGCGGCCGCGCATCTCGCCAAGCACGGGGCCAGCGAAACCAGCGGGCCCAACCGGGCAGAGAGGCGGGCCAACAAACGGCGGGGCCAGCAGTCCGGGGCCCGCCGCAAGTAGGGCCCCCCACCAGCCTGGCCCCCGCCCACCCGGCCCCACCCTGGCACTGGACGCGACACCAACCAGCAGCGACCAGCGCAGGCGAGGTGACGACAATGCCCCGCACCAACACCGGCACCACCACCCAACGCGGCCTGGGCTGGGAGCACCAGCGGGCACGGGCCCAACTTCTCCCAAGGGCCTACGGCACCCCATGCCCCTACTGCCACCAGCTGATGCTTCGCGGACAAGATCTCGATCTCGATCACGCGACACCGCGAGCGCTCGGCGGAGCAGGCCCACGCCGCATGACCCATGCCAGCTGCAACCGCAGCGCAGGCGCGCAACTCGGCGCGCAACTACGACGAGCACGACGCTCAGCATCACGAACAGTCACGACGACCGAGCGACATTCGCGAGCGTGGTGACGGAGGGTAACCCAGGGGGGAGGGGTCCCCACGGGAGATCAACAACCCCTGACCCGCCCACGCATCAGGGGGATCTCCCCCCGCAACGGTGATCTTGCGGAGGTGCCCCCGTGGCCGACTACACGGTGACGGAGCGTGTTCGCCGTCATCGGGCGCACAAAAACGGTGATCACGGCCTGTGTCTGCCTGGCCGGGAGGACTGCGTTCCACCGCCGGTGGAGGTGCCGTCGAGTGGTCCGACCGTTACAGGTGACGACCCGCCCGCGGCGCCGACCGGGCTGCGGGAGCGGGGCGCGCGGCTGTGGGCGGCGACCGTGGCGGAGATGCCGGGGATGACGGTCGGCGACCTGGTGTTGCTGGAGGAGGCGTGCCGCACGGCGGACCGCCTGGACCGGCTGGACGCGCTTCTGCACGGCCGTGACGCGATGTGGGTGCGGCTGCGGCAGGCCCGCGCCGGCGAGCAGGTGACGCTCGTGGTCGACCAGGTGCTGACGGAATCGCGGCAGCAGCAGGCGGCGCTGGCCCGGATGTTGCAGCAGCTGGGCCGCGGCCGCCGCCCGGCGCCGGCGCGAGGCGGTCAGGTCCCGCTGACGGCGGGCAACTCGGAGGGCGGTGAGGTTCGTGCCAGTGGCGTCGCTGACCTCACCGCTCGGATTGACGCTGCGCGGCGCGCGCAAGCCGCGGGTTGAGACCCACCCGGAGTACGTCGGCAGCTTCGGGGCAGAGGCTGCTGAGCTGATGGTCCGGGCTGGCCGGCCGTTGGATGACTGGCAGCAGGACTCGGGCTCGCTGATCCTCGCGGTCCGCGGCGACGGCAAGTGGGCCTGCTTCGAGTACTGCGAGTGGGTAACCCGTCAGAACGGCAAGGGCGGCATCCTGGAAGCCCGAGCCCTGGCCGGGTTTTTGTTGTTGGGCGAGCAGCTGATCATGTGGTCGGCTCACGAGTACAAGACCGCGATGGAGGCGTTCCGGCGGGTCCGGGCGCTGATCAAGGCGCTGGGCCGGCAGGTCGGGGACAACGAGAACCTGTTCGAGTTCGACAAGGTCGACGAGAGCGGGCAGCCGGCCACCTTCTTCGTGAAGATCAATAACACGAACGGGGAAGAGGGCTTCGAGCGGCTCGACACCGAGGCGCGTATCAAGTTCATCGCCCGCAGCAAGGGCTCCGGCCGCGGATTCTCCGGCAACTGCAACATCATCGACGAGGCGTTCGCGCTCACCGTCGACCAGCACCAGGCGCTGCTGTACACGGTCTCCGCCATCCCGAACGCGCAGATCATCTACGCCAGTTCGCCGCCGCTGACCGGCGACACCGGCGCGGTGATGTACGCGCTGCGGCGCCGCGGCGACCCGACCGCGCCGCGTACCAGCGAGGACGGGCCGTGGGAGCAGGACCCGTCCCTCGGCTACCGCGACTATGGCCTCGGCGGGGATCTCGACTGCCTAGACGGCATCGACCTCGACGACAAAGCGAACTGGGCTGCAACGAACCCGTCGCTGGAAATCCGAAGATCGAATGGCACTGGTCAGACGATCGAAGGCATTGACCGGGAGAAGCGGGCTGCGGCGGCCGACCTGCCGGGCTGGGCGCGGGAGCGGCTGGGGATTTGGCCGCGGCAGATCGGCGGCAACGACGGCGGCTGGCGGGTCATCACCGAACCGCAGTGGCTGGCACGCCTGGACCTGCAGGCGGTCATGGGCGACCCGCACGTCCTGGCGGCACAGATCGACCCCGAACGGGAGTGGGCCGGGATCGTCGCCGCCGGGCCGCGGGTGGCCGGGGGCCGTGTGCTGGACGTCGTCGACGTGGTGCCCGCCGGGTTGGCGATCAGCCGGCTCGCGGAACTGGCGGCCCGTCACTCCCCGGTGGCGATCGTGTGCGGCGACAAGGCGTTGGGCGACGCGGCCGAGGGCAGAGGGCTGCGGATCATCCGGGCCGGCACCAGTGATTTGGCCGCGGCGGCGGGCACGTTCTACGACGCGGTGGCGGGCGCCGCTCCGGACGTGTGGCAGCTGGGCCAGGCGCAGATGACCGCCGCGGTGCGCCAGCTGGCGAAGCGGACGGCTGGCGACCGGTGGCGGTGGGACGAGTCGACGCCGGGCGCCTATCTGGTGACGGCGGGATCTCTTGCGCTGTGGGCGCTGGGCACGCCGCGCCTGCACACACCGAGCCAGACGCCATTCGCGCTGACCTGATGGAGGGAGGGCCGGCTGAGTGACCTCCTTCGAGCAGCAGCGTGGTCTGTGGGTGCCGGACGGCGCCCAGTCGAGCCGTAGCAGCTTGTCGATGCAGGATTTCGCGGACCTGTTCAGCTTCAACGGATCCGCGTACCCGTTCCTACAGACGTCGATGGGCGCGCTGAACGAGGAAGCCATCGGCGCGACGCTGTCGCAGGTCGCCAGGAGCAACGGCCCGGTGTTCGGTCTGACGCAGGCCCGGTTGCAGCTGTTCATCCAGGCCCGGTTTCAGTGGACGCACTTCGTGGGTGGCGCCCCGACGGACCTGTTCGGGTCGCCGGAGTTGCGGGTGCTGGAGCGGCCGTGGCCGGGCGCGACGACCGCGCACCTGCTGGCGCGGATGGAGCTGGACGGCACCACGGCCGGCAACGGCTTCTACCGTCGCCTGCGGCGGAGGCGGGAGTCGCGGGTGGTGCGGCTGCGTCCGGAGTGGACCTACATCGTGATGGGCTCCGAGGAGGACGAGGAGCGGCCGGAAGAGGCGGCCGACGTCGAGCTGCTCGGCTACGCGTACAAGCCGCCGAACGGCAAGATGCAGGTGTTCATGCCGGACGAGGTGGCGCACTACGCTCCGCTGCCCGACCCAGACGGAGTCTTCCTGGGCATGAGCTGGTTGACGCCGGTGATCCGGGACATCAGCGGCGACAACCTGATGACCGACCACAAGCGGGCGTTTTTGCGCAATGCGGCGACGCCGAACATGGTCATCCGGTTCGATCCCGGCATCTCGTTGCAGGCCGTCAAGGACTTTCGCGAGGTCTTCGAGGCCGAACACCAGGGTGCGTGGAACGCCTACAAGACGCTCTATCTGGGCGGCGGCGCGGACGCGACGGCCGTTGGCGCGGACATGAAGCAGCTGGATTTCGCGGTCGTGCAGGGTAAGGCGGAGTCGCGGTTGGCCTCGGCCGCCGGCGTGCCACCCAGCTGGGTCGGATTCAGCGAGGGCCTGCAGGGCAGCGCGTTGAACGCGGGCAACTTCACGGCCGCGCGGCGCCGGTTGTCCGACGGCACGCTGCAACACCTGTGGACGCACGCCGCGGCGGCCCTGGAGGTGCTGCTCGACCGGCCCGACGAGGGCGCGAGCCTGTGGCCGGCAACGAAGGGCATTCCATTCCTTCATATGGATGCCCAGGACGCGGCCAATGTGCAGCACAAGGAGTCGCAGACGATCACTGCGTTGGTCCGTGACGGCTTCACGGCCGAGTCGGCGATCGCCGCGGTGCAGACCTCGGACTGGTCGCGGCTCGTGCACACCGGCTACGTGTCGGTGCAGCTTCAGACCCCCGGCGAGGGGGACCCCAATCCGCCGGCGAACGGCGGCTGAAGGCCAGGACGGCGCCCCGGGCGGGTGCCGCGAGGGAGGTAGTGCGAGATGACCACGATGACCGGGGTGGACCCTCGCCAGGTTCTCCGCTCGCAGGTCCGCACCCAGTTCTTCGAGTTCCGCGCGGCGGAGCCCGGCGACGGCGAACCGAACGACGGGCGGACGCTGCGCGGGTACGGGGCCGTTTTCGACCAGCCGACCGTGATCGAGTCGTATGCCGGCTCGTTCGAGGAGGTCGTCAAGCGGGGTGCGTTCAGGAAGACCCTGCGCGAGCGGACTCCGGTGATGCAGTTCGATCACGGCAACGACAAGAGGGTCGGCAGCGTCCCGATCGCGGAGATCAAGGAGCTGTACGAGGACGACGAGGGTCTGTTCACCAGGGCGCGACTCTTCCCGAACGACGTGGTGGAGCCGATCCGCCAGGCGGTCGAGGGCAAGGCCATCCGTGGCATGAGCTTCAAGTTCCGGGTCATGCAGGACCGCTGGGTCGACCGGGACGGGAAGAAGATCCGCGACGACGAGCTGGCCGGCCTGCTGGAGGATCCGGGTGAGCGGGGTCCGATCCGCAGGGAGATCACCGAGGTGCAGCTCTTCGAGCTCGGCCCGGTGGTGTTCCCGGCGTATACGCAGACCAGCGTCGGCGTGCGGTCGTTGCCGGCCGGCTCGCCGTTCGATCCCAACGCCCTCGCACTGCGCGGCGTCATCGCCCAGTTCGGCCTCGACGCCCGCTGCATCAAACGGCACCTGGGCGTCTTCGACGCCGACGCGCGCCGCGCCCTGGCCGACGAGATCGCCGAGACGTTCCCCGAGCTCGCGGAGGTGCTCGCGGCCCGCGCCGCCACCCCGCCGCCCGTCGACGAGCCGGCCACCGCGCCGGCGCCGGCCGAAGAGCCGGACACCACGACTTCTGTCGAGCCGGCCCCGACGGCCACTCGGCAGCGCACCACCACCGAGCCGGTAGCGCGCCACTCGGTCCCCACCCTGCGGGAGGCCCCCAGTTGGTACCTCCCGCGTACCAGTCGTTAGGAGAGAAAGATGGCGGAGGAAATCCGCAGCCTGGAGGACCGCGAGGCGCGCATCGGTGAGATCGACCAGCGCCTGGCGGAGCTGGACGAGCAGTACGCCGACGAGCTCATGCCGGACAACGTCCGCGACGAATGGAACTCGCTCAACTCGGAGCGCGACGAGCACGCCGCCACGGTGGCGGAGCTACGTGCCCGGCGGGAGCGGCTCGGCTCCCTCGCCTCGCGCGGTCGCAGCACCGAGCGGGCGGCAACGGACACGCCGGCGTTCGTGCGGCAGCGCGGCACCGACGAGATCTACGACATCCCGGCGGCCCGGTTCGCGTCCGGGTCGGACGAGGAGTTCAGGGACCGGCTCCACGACAACGCCCGACGGGTGATCGAGCGCAGCGCGTTCCCGGGGCAGCGGCGTGAGCACTGCCAGGAGCGGGCGACGGAGCTGCTCGACACGGTCGACGACTCGCGGGGTGCCCTGGCCCGGCGGATCATCACCACCGGCAGCCCGGTGTACGAGCGGGCGTTCGGCAAGGCGGTGCTCGCGCGGTCGACGAACGGGCTGAGCCACGACGAGCAGCGGGCGCTGTCGCTCGGCTCCGACCCGGACGGCGGGTATGCGGTGCCGTACCAGCTCGACCCGACGGTCATCCTGACCGACGGGGGCAGCACGAACCCGCTGCGGCAGATCAGCCGCGTGGAGCCGATCGTCGGCAAGGAGTGGCAGGGTCTGACCAGCGACGGCGTGATCGCGACGCGTACGCCGGAGGTCGGAGAGGCCACCGACGGGGCGCCCACGTTCGACCAGCCGACCGTCAGGCCCTCGGCGGTGCACGTGTTCGTGCCGTTCAGCATGGACGTCGACTACGACTGGCCGCGGCTGCGTAATGAGCTATCGCGGATGTTCCAGCGGGCGAAGGACAACGAGGAGGCCACCTCCTTCATCTCCGGCGACGGGCAGCGGATCGCCGGCGGTGGGGACAAGCCTCAGGGCATCGTGGCCGGGCTGCCGTCCGAGTCGGAGGTGCTCGATGGTGGGGCGTTCACCAGCGAGGTCCTCGACGACATGGAGGCCGGCGACAACGGCCTGGACCCGGACTGGCGGGCCAACGCCCGCTGGCTCGGCAACAAGTCGATCTACAACCTGATCCGCCACTTCGACACCGCTGGCGGCGCGGACCTGTGGACGCGAATCGGTGACGGTCTGCCGCCGCGGCTGCTCGACTACCCGGTGGCCGAGGCTTCGCGGATGTCGGGCCGCCCGACCGGCCGGTACCTGGTGTTCGGTGACTTCGGCGAGTACCTGATCGTCGACCGGGTGGGCATGAGCGTCGAGCTGGTGCCGCACATCTTCGGTTCGGCGCGGCGGATGCCGACCGGTCAGCGGGGCATCTACGCCCGCTGGCGTAACAGCAGCAAGATCCTCGTTCCCGAGGCGTTCCGGGTGCTCAAGGCGGGCCCCGCTTCCTGATCCCGTGCCGGCCGGCACTCACCGGTGGGGTGCCGGCCGGACTGATCATGTGAGGAGGTCGCCCGGTGGGTGATCTGGTTGTGGCCCGCACGTCGGGCGTGGTGATGATGGACGGGCGTCGGCATCCGATCCGACGGGGTGCGACGATCGCCCGGGCCGAGCACCCGATCGTGACGGACAACCCGAGGCTGTGGGAGCCGCTGCGGGTGCACTACGACGTGGTCGAGGCGGAGCCGGAGACGGAGGCCGTCGACGAGCAGGCCGAGTCAACCCTGGTCGTGGCGGATCCGCCGGTGCAGGTCGAGTCGGGTGGGGTGGAGCAGGCGACTGCGGCGCCCGGCGAGCTGCGGGACGTGCAGCTGCCCGGGCCGAAGCGTCCGCCGACGTCGGGCCCCGGGTCCGGGGTGGAGGCGTGGCGGCGGTACGCGGCCGAGGTGACGGGTACGCCGGTGGAGCAGTGGGCGGGGAAGAGCCGCGAGGACATCATCAAGGCCCTCGCCGTCGAGAGCGTCGGTGAGTGACGCGTCGACCTGGTCAATCCTGATCCCGACCATCAGTCAGCGCGCTGACCTGTTCCGTCGGCTGCTGGACGTGCTGCTGCCGCAGCTCGACGAGCACGGCGGCAGGGTTCGGGTGCTGGCCTGGTGGAACAACGGGCACCCGTCGCTGCCGGAGATCCGCCAGGCGCTGGTGCGGGACGCGGGCACCGACTACGTCAGCTTCGTCGATGACGACGACCTGGTCGTGGGCGACTTCGTCGGTGCCATCGTTGCGGCCCTGGCCAGCCGTCCGGATCATGTCGGGTACCAGGTCGCGTACCACGTTGACGGTGAGCTGAAAGAGATCTGTGACCACAGCCTGCGGCACCGCCGCTGGTACCGGGACCGGGTCAATGGCCTGTGCCGCGATGTCACCCACCTAGACCCGATCCGCCGCGATCTGGCCCTGCGGGCGGACTTCCGTCAGGCGCGGCGTGGCCATGCCGAGGACCGGGTGTGGGTTGCGCAGGTGCGCCGATTTCTGCGCACGGAGGAGTACATCCCCCGGGTGCTGTACCACTACCTGTGGTCGGAGACGGGGAGCGCGTGGCAGCGTCCCGACCGGCTCCAGGCGGTCGGTGCCCGGCCGGTAGTGGATCACCCATACTTCGCGTGGCATCCGGAGTGCGCGGATGGCTGACCTGCTGGTGATCGTGCCCTCGCGGGGGCGGCCGGAGTCGGTGGGCCGAATGGTGAAGGCGTGGACACGGACGGGGGCGTACGACGACGGCGCCGAACTGATGTTTGCCGTCGACCGCGACGACCCCACCTATGACGTCTACATGGCCGAGATCGCCTGGGCGTTGCCGGGCACGCTGGGCACCTACCAGGCCGAGGCGTGGATGCCGATGGTGCACAAGCTGAACGCCGCCGTCGTCGACACGCTCGCGGCCGTGCCTGGCCTGCCGGCGTTGGGGTTCGCCGGCGACGACCATCTGCCGCGCACGCCCGGCTGGGCGAAGCGGTACGTCGACGAGCTGCGCCAGCTCGGCAGCGGCATCGTGTACGGCGACGACGGCTACCAGGGCGAGCGGCTGCCCACCCAGTGGGCGATGACCGCCGACATCGTCCAGGCGCTGGGCCGGATGGTGCCGGCCCCGGTCGAGCACCTGTACTGCGACAACGCGGTGCTGGACCTCGGCCGGGCCGCCGCATGCATTCGGTACCTGCCGGACGTGCTGATCGAGCACATGCATCCGGTCGCCGGCAAGGCACCAGATGACGACCAGTATCGGCGGGTCAACGGCCGCGACCAGTACGCCCGGGACCACCGGGCCTACCAGCGGTGGCGACGGGACGGCCTGCGTGCGGATGCGGCGCGAGTCCGCGATTTGAGGAGGTAGACCATGGCCATCCGACTCCCTGCGGCGTCCCGCAATGCGGCGGTGGACGCGATCACCGCAAGGTTGTCCGGCGGCACGATCGAGGTCCGCACCGGTGCCCAGCCGGCCAGCGCCGGCGATACGCCCACCGGCACGCTGCTCGCCACGTTCGCGCTCAACGCGCCGGCCTTCTCGGTCGCGTCGGGCGGCGCGGCCGCGCTCGCGGTCTCCCCGCAGCCGGAGGCGATCGGCGAAGCGGCCGGTACGGCTGGCTGGTGGAGGGCCAAGGACGGCAGCGGCGCGACCGTCATGGACGGGTCATGCACCGCCACCGGTGGTGGCGGTGATCTGACCCTCAACACCGCCACCGTCAGCGTCGGCCTGGCGCTGCGGCTGACGGGCGGCACTGTCACGATGCCCGCTGGCTGACCCGGGGAGGTCGATGTGGCGGTCACCGTCGTCGCCGTCACCTCGGGTACCACGGGGGCCGGCACCATCAGCACACCGATCGCCACGGCGTTCCCAGCAGACTGGAAACCTGGCGACCATGCCGTGCTGTTCGGGCACTCGTCCGGCACCGCACTGACGCTTACCCCGTCCGCTGGCTGGCCGGCACCGCCGGCACCGACGTGGCCGGTCGCCGAGGGCAGCAACTCCCGGCTGTACGCCTGGGTGCGGCAGCTGCAGGCCGGCGACACCCCGCCGACGTTGACGCCGTCCGGCGCGATCACGTGCGGCTGGACGATGGTCGTGCTGCGGGGCGGCGACAGCATCGCCCAGGTCGCGGTGAGCACCGCCGCCAGCAGCCCGCTGACCCTGCCGACGCTGACGGGGGTGGCCGCCGGGTCAATGCTGGTGGCCGCGGCGCACTGCCGGGTCGGCAGCGGCACGATCCCCACGACCGTCGCGCTGGACGCGGTGGCCTACACGTCGGCGGCCCCGTGGTCAACGAGCCGGCCTACCGCGAATGCGAACATCCGCGCGGCAGCCGGTACCCGGCTGATCGGCTTGGCTGGCACGTATGGCGGCGAGCAGGTCACCAGCGACGTCACCGGGTCAATGATCGGGGCGCTGGTCGCGGTGTCGGCGGCCGCCACCGGGACGGATGCGGCCCTCGCCGCGACCCTGCCGGCGCTCGCCGCCACGATCGCCGCCGGGGCCAGCGGTCACGGCAGCATCGCCGCGGTCCTGCCGGCGCTCACCGGAGCCGCCAGCGGTGAATCCAACGGCCGCAGCAACCTCGCTGTGGCGCTGCCCGCGCTGGCCGGGCAGTTCGCCGGCGACGCCGTAGCCGACGTCGCGGCCGCCGCCGTCCTGCCGGCCCTGACCGGAGCAATCGCAGGTCAGGCCGACGCATCGGCCAGCCTGGTCGGGGTGCTGCCGGCGCTGCGGGCCTCGGTCACTGCTGCCGACGGCCGGCCGGTGCTGCGTGGCAAGGCCGGGCTGGGGGTGCGGACCGGTGCCGGGGCATCGGCTGGGCTGCGGGCCGGGCCGACTGCGAGAGGGAGTGTGTGATGGCGTACGACCTGGGTGCCACGGTGCCGCTGGGCGTGGATGTGCGCGACTCGGCCGGCAACCTGGTGAATGCGGACTCGGTCACCCTGACCGTGACCCTGCCCGACGGCAGCGCGGTGGCGCCGGAGGTGGATTCGCCGGTTGAGGCGGGCCGCTACTCCTGCGACTTCGTGCCGTCGATGCCTGGCCGGCATGTGGTTCGGTGGACGACGTCCGGCCCGGCAACCGCGTTCGTCGACGTGTTCCACGCAATTCCTGACGGTTTCGAGGCGATCGTCGGCCTGGCCGAGACGAAGCGGCACCTGAACATTCCGGCCGACGACGACCAGGACGACGAGGAACTGCGCGGCTTCATCCTCTCCGCGTCCATGGTCGTCGAGGACGTTGTCGGGGTGGTCGCCCGCCGCGCGATCACCGAGAAGGCGTCCGGGGGCGGCCGGCACATCGTGCTGGAGAAGCCGCCGGTGCTCGAGGTGGTGGAGGTCCGCGTCGACGGCGTCCTGGTCGACTCGGGCGAGTACACGGGGTCGCCATCGGGGCTGCTGGCACACAGGAACGGCTGCTGGCCGGCGGGGCTGCGGAACGTCGAGGTCACCTACCTGGCGGGCAAGACGGTAGTGCCGCCGAACATCATCGACGCGACGCTGGAGCTGATCCGGATCAACTGGAGGCCCCAGGCCGGCGGCAACTACAGCGCGTTCGATGGCGGCCGGAATGACGACTTCGGCAACGCCGGTCTCGAGGCCAGCCTGCAGGGCAACCTGCGGCTCGGGTTCTTCGTCCCGAACACGGTGGTCCAACGATTGGCCCCGGACCAGCGCGGGCCGGTGGTGCTGTGACGAACATCAGGGAGGGCGCGTGAACCGCTACACCGCTACCGGCGTCCTGGCGGACATGCGCGAGGGCCGTCGGGTTCTCGTGCTCTCCCCGACGCGCACTATCGCCCGCCTCGCGTTTGCCGAGGTGGTGCAGTTCGCGCTCCCCGGCGAGCGGGTGCGCCGCGCCAATGGGGAAGAGGGGATCTGGGTTGAGGACGGCCCGGGGCGGGTCCTGTTCCGCACTGTTCGTTCCGTGCGCGGGCTGGCTGTCGATGTGTTGGTCTTCGACTTCGACCCACCGGGCCCGATCGAGCTGGAATCCGTCTGGCCGGTCCTGAACGGCTCTCCGATCGGTGAGGTGATTCGGCCGTGAGCAGCAGCGTCCCGGCCGCGCTGGACTACCTGGCTCGCGAGATCCGCGCGCTCGGCCCGGTCAAGGCTGCGAAGGTGCCCGTCTCCGACGGGTGGCCCAACAAGCGGGGTGACCGGCTGATCGCGCTCGGCGTGGTACCCGAGGACGAAGACAGCAGCGTGCTCGTCTCGTACGCCGAGCTGTCCCGCGAGGAGTACGAGTCTGTCGAGGTGCCGTGCATCGTCGTGGCCCGCTGCGGCGGCGCTAACGCTGCGGCAGATGCCCGCAGGCAGGCGTACGAGCTGTTCGACGCGATCGCCGAGCTGGTGCGCCGGGACCGTCGGCTGGGCGACGCCGTCAAGCCGGGCCTGCCGGCGCGGATCGTCCGGGCCGCAATGTCGCAGACGTCGGATGTGCGGCAGGCCGGTGAGGGCCGGGTGTGCGAGATCCGGTTTGCGTTGACCTGGCAGCACCGCGGCTAGCTGAGGATCGCGAACCCGACAACCAGGACCACGACGAGGAAGACCAGCGCGCCGGCCACGCTTGCGGGCGTCCACTGCGACTGCGGTTGCGGTTGCGGCTCCGGTTCACCGGGCGCGCGGCCGGGGTCGCGGACGTACCCCTGGCTCTCCATGCCGGCGATCGCGCCGAGCGCTGCAGCCGGGGTGTCGAACGCGTATTCGGCGTGGGGGCTACCGCCCTTGCGGACCCAGTAGACGGCGACGTGCCACCTATCGTCGCGCCGACTGGCCTCGAACCGGGTGCCTGACGGGTGGACCCACACCCCGTTCGGCACCTCAGGTGACTCGGCGTGCGCGCTGGTGTCGTCCATGCCCGCGAACGCTACAAGCCCCACTCAACCCACCACAGGGGGTGATCGGCCATGCCTGCAGTCGGATTGGACGCATTCGGCCAGGTCGTCGTCGACCTGAGGGCCATCCCCCGAGATGTGCGCAAAGACCTGCGACCCGCGCTGAAGGCGACCGGTGACCGCGTCGCCCAGGACGCCCGGGCACGCGCGTCCTGGTCGTCGCGGATCCCTGGGGCGATCGGCGTACGGGTGCTGTACGGCGCCAAGCCCGGGGTGGTCGTCAGGGTGAACCGCAAACGGGCGCCGCACGCTCGCCCCTACGAGGGCATCAGCGCCCGGATGGGCAGCGCGGCCACCTTCAGGCACCCGTTCTTCGGCAACCGGGACCGCTGGTACAGCCAAAAGACCCGCCCGTTTCTGGAGCCCGCGGCCAAGGCGCATGGCGCCGAGGTGCGTGAGGACATCAAGCAGGTCGTCGAGCAGGCCGCCCGGCGCCACGGATTCCACTGAGCAAGGAGAGTGCTATGGCACCGCAGCCCCTGAAGCCCACTAGGCGGTACATCGCGCCTGAGGTGACCACGGTCTACTGGGCGAAGACCGTCGCCGATATCAACGCGCCGACCCGCACCGAGCTGGACGCGACCACGTCGAAGGACCTGTCGCCGGAGATCGCGGCGATGAGCGGGTGGGAGGTGTCCGCGGACCGGGTGGCCGTCCCGGACCTCGGCACCCGCAAGACGGGTCGGATCAGCGGTCGGGTCAACCCGGGCGACGCGCAGATCAGTTTCTACGCCAGCGAGGACACCGACGACGTGCGGAAGGTCATCAAGCGCGGTGACCGCGGCGTCGTGTGCATCCTCGACGGCGGAGACGTCGCCGGTCAGGCGATGCGGCCGTTCGAGGTCGAGGTCAGCTCGGTCACGCCGACGGTCGACGTCGCCGGCAGCGAGGGTGCCCGCGTCGTGATCGACTTCAGCATCAACGGCTGGGGCGAGGGCGTCGAAGTCCCTGCGGCCGGCGGCGCGTGAGCCGGAAGAGTCAGCGGGACCGGCTGTTGGGCCGGTCCCGCCCGTCTCTGCCGTACCCGCTGCTGGTCGACCCGGACGGTGCGGCCCGGGCCCGAGAGCGGCTGGAGCGGGCACAGGTGGTCGCCCGGCAGGCCCGCCTCACCGGCCGGGACCAGGACGCCGCCGAGGCGGAGCTGGTGGCGGCCGGCGAGGAACTGGCCGGCTGCTACGAGACGATCGTTCTCCGCGCTCTGCCAATGCGGGGAGAGGTGACGGTCGAAAAGCTGATCGCCGCACACCCGCCCACTCAGAAGCAGATGGCCCAGGCCAAGACGGACCGGGACGAGGCGCAGCAGCGAGGCGAGAAGCCGCCGGACTGGCCGTCCTGGGACGACGACACGTACCGGCCGGCGCTGCTGGCGGCGACCGCCGAGAGCGACATGACCGCCGACGACTGGACGGACATGCTCGCCGAGCGGATGTCGACGGGCGAGGTCGCCGGCCTGTGGGCGGCGTGCCTCGCGATCAACTCCAGTGCTCGGGCAACCGATGCGGTGGTGCTCCCAAAAGGCTGGATCAGGACGAGCAACTAGCCCTTGAGCTGGACGTCAGTCGCGCTTACCAGATCCCGCACTCCGTGTTCCTCGCATGGAGCAAGGACGACAGGGACAAGGCGATCTGGCAGTACGCGCGGGAGCAGTCCCGGTGCCGGGGCTGCGGCACCCGCTCCGACGAGTGGTCGCCGGATGCCGGTGGTGACCGGAACGCGTACCTGGCGGTGGTGGACCGCTGCCGCGGCTGCGAGGTGAAGCAAGCCGAGCAGGACCGGATCAAGGACAAGCGGCTGGGGTTCGGCGCATTCGTGCGCCTGCGACGGAGGGGGTAGCGGTGAGCGAAAAGGACCTTAGCTACCGGCTCTCCGCGGATCCTCGGGAGTTCGAGCGCGGTTTCAAGTCCGCCGAGGCCTCAGCGCGAGCGATGGAGCGGGAGCTGGCCCGGCTGGAGCGGGAGCAGGCCAAGGTCGACGCCGCGATGGACAAGGTCGGCGCCGCGTTCCTCGCTGGCGGTGCGGCGATCGCCGCCGGCCTGGTCGTGGCCGCGAAGGCGGCGGTCGACTGGGAGACCGCGTGGGTGGGCGTATCGCGGTTCCTCTCTGGCAGCCCGCAGCAGCTGGCCGATCTGGAGGGCCAGCTGCGGCAGCTGGCCCGCGTTCTGCCGCAGACCCACCAGGAGATCGCCGGCGTCGCCGCGGCTGCCGCGCAGCTCGGCGTCGCCAAGGAGGACATCGCCAAGTTCACCAAGGTCATGATCGACCTTGGTGTCTCCACCGACCTGAGCAGCACGCAAGCCGCTTTCGCGCTCGCCCGAATGATGAACATCATGCAGACGGCGCCGGAGGACGTCGACCGGCTCGGTGCCTCCATCGTCGCCCTCGGCAACAATTTCGCGGCGATGGAATCCGAGATCACGGAGATGGGTCTGCGCATCGCCGGTGCCGGTCGCACGGTGCGCATGTCCGAGGCCGACGTGGTGGGATTCGCCGCGGCCCTGGCTGCCGTTGGTGTCGAGGCCGAGGCGGGCGGTTCGGCGATCTCCCGCGCGTTCATCACCATCGAGCAGGCGGTGCGGTCCGGCGGCGACAAGCTGGAACTGTTCGCCCGGGTCTCCGGCATGTCTGCAGACCAGTTCCGCCAGGCGTGGCAGCAGGACGCCGCCCGGGCGACCGCCGCGTTCACCGCTGGCCTCGGGCGGATGCAGGAGGCCGGTGGCGACGTCTTCGGGACGCTGAACAAACTTGGCCTGTCGGAGATCCGGCTGCGGGACGCGCTGCTGCGTCTTGCAGGCGCCGGGGATCTGGTGACCCGGGCGCTGGATACGGCGAACGCTGGCTGGGACGAGAACGTCGCGCTGCTGGAGACGGCGAACCGGCGGTACGCGACGGTCGAGGCGCGGATGGCGATCGCCCGGAACAACCTGAACGAGTTCGCGATCGACCTCGGGCAGACGTTCCTGCCGGCTCTCGGCAAGGGGGCCGACCTGGTCGCCAACCTCGGGGCCGTGTTTGCTGATTTGCCTGGGCCTGTGAAGACGCTGATCGCGCTGCTCGGGCTGGCGGCGGCTGGCATCCTGCTGACCGGCGGCGCCGCCATGATCGCGGTGCCGCGTATCGCGGCGATGAAGACCGCGCTCGACCAGCTGGCGATGGCTGAGGGTCGGCTGGCGGCGGCCGCCGTCAAGACGACCGGCGCCCTCGGCAAGGTCGGATCCCTCCTCGCCGGCCCGTGGGGCATCGCTATCGGTGTCGCCGTCACCGCTCTCGCCGCATTCGCGGTCGCCCAGGCGAAGGCGCGCGGCCGGGCGCGCGAGCTCTCCCAGACCCTCGACGAACAGACCGGAGCCATAACGCAAGATACGGCGCTGTGGATCGCCAACGAGCTGGCCCAGCGTGGCGCCATCGACAAGGCCGAAAAGCTCGGCATCTCGGCGGCCGACCTCACCGCCGCTGTGCTCGGCGAGGCCGACGCGGTCGAGCGGGTCAACGCGAAGCTCGATGAAGCGAAGGTCCGCCACCAGGGTCACTACCGCGAGACGGAGAAATCGAGGACGGCCGCCAAGGCGCTGCAGCGCGCGATGAGCGAGCTTGGCGGCGACCTGGACCGGGCGCGCGAGCTGCACGACCGGCTCACCAAGGCGACCGAAGGCACGAGTGGTGCGACGGAGAAGCTCGAACCGGCGACCCAGCAGCTGGCTGACAAGCTCGGTTTGACCGCGGATCAGGCCAAGGATCTGTCCGGCGCTATCGATGACCTGGACAAGCAGCTGCGGACCATGCTCGACGGGATGTTCGGGCTGGAAGAGGCCCAGGATGCCGCCGTGCGTGCCATGAAGCGCATGGTCACAGAGGCGAAGAAGAACAAGGGCGCCCTCGACGGCAACAGTGAGGCGGCGCTGACGAACCGGGACAACGTCCGGAAGCTGATCGCCGAGCACATGAAGCAGATCAGCGCCCTCGCCCAGACCGGGGCCAGTAGCGAAACCCTGACGTCGAAGACGGCGGAGTTGCGCGACCAGTTCGTCAAGCAGGCGCTGCAGGCCGGTCTGACGAAGGAGGCGGTGCTCGAGTACGCGAGGGCGTACGACAACGTGCCGGACATCGTGACGACCACCGCGGTGGCTAGTACGGACGAGGCGCAGCGCCGGACCGAGGCGTTGATCGAGGAGTTTAAGCGGCTCGACGGGCGGGTGGTTCGGGTGACGGTGCAGGTCACAGCGAAGGGCGACTACCACCTGATCGGGCAGGGCACCCAGCTGAAGGGCTTCGCCGGCGGCGGCCGGATTGAGGGCCTGCCGGGCCCGCCGGGTGTCGACAGCGGGCTGATCGCGGCCGCCAACGGGGAGCACGTGCTGACCGCGGCCGAGGTGCGGGCGGCCGGCGGCCACCAGGCGATCGAGCAGTGGCGGGCCGGGCTGCTGCGCGGCACGGCGGCGATGCAGCCGGCGCCACGGCCGGCCGCGGCAGGCGGTTCGTCGACGGCGGCGGGGATCACGGTGGAGCAGATGACCGTGCAGGCCTGGAGTGAGCGTTTCTCCTTGGCGCAGATCGAGGGTGAGCTGCTGATGTACGGGGCGTCGGCCTGATGGCGGCGCTGGCTGAAGGTCAGTGGGAGCTCCGAGGCCTGGTCATGGGGCCCGGAACCCGGTACCGGATCGCGGACGACACCAACCCGTGGCAGTCGCAGGTGCGGGCCGATCAGGGCGGGGCCCGGGCCTGGGCGCACGGGAGCTGGTCCGGTGCGGAGTGGGCCGCCGAGCGGGTCGTGCCCATGCGGATCCTGGTCGACGCCGGCCGCGACGACGTCGGCGCGGCGCTAGATCTGCGGCACGCCCTGGCGGCCGCGTTCGCCCCGGTCACGACCGGGCCGGACGTGCCGCTGCGGTGGCGGCAGGGTGGCCGCGAGTACCAGCTTTTCGTCCGCCCTCGGATGGCGGAGCCGGATTTGAGCCTGCTCGGCGCCGGCCGCATGTGGGTCCGGTGCGCGGCGGTCGCCGTGGACCCGCGGATCTACAGCGCTACGGAGCGCGTCACCGCACCGCTGGGCGCTCCGGTGTATACCGGCGGTCTGCGGGTGCCGTTCAGGGTGCCGTTCAGGCTCGTCACGCAGCAGACGGCTGGTATCGCCACGGCGGTCAACGCTGGTCTCGCGCCGGCCGGGCTGCGGCTGCGATTCGCCGGCCCGTCGCCGCAGCCTCGGGTGACGGTGCAGTGGCCGGACGGCACCCGGCGGCAGCTGCGGGTCGCGTTGACGCTGGCGGCCGGGGAGTGGCTGGACGTCGACACGGAGGCGCGGACGGCGCTACTCAACGGCGATCCGACCAACTCCCGGCGGGCGGATGTCACGGGCGACTGGCCGCTGCTGGCGCCCGGTAGCAACACGCTGCGGTACGCGGCGGCGGAGTGGGCCAGCGGCACGGTGACCGGGCGCTGGTGGGACACATGGTGGTGAGGAGGATCCAGGGTGACTAGTCCGCTGTGGATGAATGCTGATGGGCCGACTGCCCCGCCGGAGTACCGGGCGGCTGAGCTGCGCCGTAGTTTCGGTTTGCTTTTGACGAAGGCGGGCGCGGGCTTCCGGTTCGGGTCCCGGTCGGGTGTGCACCCAGCCGGGGCGGACGTGCTCACCCTCACCGGCTTCACGCTGAATGTCGCGAGTTTCCAGGCGGTGGTGTACGCCGGGGCGGGCGGGATCAGCGCGCCGTACATCGGGCATTCGCAGTCGCACACGCGCACGGTGCCGGCCGCCAGCGCGCAGCCGCGCCGGGATATCTGCGTGGTCAGGGTGTGGGATGACGACGAGGACTCGACGGGCCAGAAGAAGCTCGATACGGAGTACGTCTCGGGGGTGCCGGCGGCCTCGCCGAGCAAGCCGCCGCTGCCGTCGGGCTCGTTCGAGCTGGGCGTCATCGACGTCCCGGCTGTTGGCGGCGGCAATCCGACGTTGACCTACACCAGCCCGTGGGTGGTGGCCACCGGCGGGATCTTGCCAGTCCGCAATCCTGGCGAGCTGCCCACGACCTTGGTGTACGAGGGCTCGTACGCTGATGTCCGGTCGACCAAGGAGCTTCGGCGCTGGTCGGGGAGCGCGTGGCAGACGGTGGCGCAGGTGCCGGCCGGGCACGACACGTACGAGCCGGTGGTGACCGGGCACGGCGGCGCAACGTTCTCGACCCGCACTGGTGTCTGGTTGCGGCGGAACGATGGACTGGTGTGGTTCTGCGCTTACCTGTCTGTAAGCGCATCCGGATCTGGGTCGAACACCGTGACGATCACCGCGCCGACCGGCATCTACCGGACGGTCCGCCAGGTCGTGCACGGCCACCTGGAGGGCCTGGCCTCTCCCGGTTTGCGGTACTGCTCTGCCGTGTCGTTCACCGGCGGAAGCGGGGCCGTGTGGGACCGGATCCGGATGGACACCGGAACCGGCTCCAACAGCCTGACCAATCTCACCGGCGCGGATCTGGTCAGCGGCACGCTGGTGACCGTCTCGGGCTCCTACCTGGAGGGCCCGTCGTGACCGTCGTCAATGCGTGGGTGGGTGCCGTCACTCCCACCTCGTTCCGGGTCGTCACCAAGATCACGGGTACGGCTGCTCGGCTCGCCGTGGCCACCAACTCCGGCCTCACCAACCCGACCTACTACGGGCCGGTGACGGCGACCGCGCAGGGCATCGCGTCCCTGACCGCGTCCGGGCTCAGCCCGAACAAACGGTACTGGTGGGGCATCTCCGAGGACGGCGGCGCGGTCCCCAAGCTCACGTCGGGGCAGTGCCGCACCTTCCCCGTCACCGGCGAGCCGGCGTCGTTCAGCTTCATCGCGTCCGGGGACGCCGGGCACACTCCGCAGTACCCCGGGATCGGGTCGGTGCTCGCCAGCAGCAGGCAGTCCAACCACCCCGTGTTCGACACCATCAGGCAGCAGGACCCGCTGTTCTTCGCCCATCTCGGGGACCTGCACTACTACGACCTCGGGTCGGGCAAGCACGGGATCAGCGGCGGCGCGTCCATGACCAACTACAGGCGCGCGATCGACGACGTGCTGCTGCAGCAGCGACAGCACGACCTGTACCGCAACGTGCCGCTGGTCTATATCTATGATGATCACGACTACGGCCCCAACGACTCGGACCGCACCGCTCCCGGCCGAGCGAACGTGATGAGGACCTACCGGGAACGGGTGCCGCACTACCCGCTACCCAGCGAAGACGGAATCTTCCACTCCTTCCAGGTCGGCCGGGTCCTGTTCGTGGCCGCCGACAGCCGGGCGAACCGCGACCCCAACTCGACCAAGGACGGGCCGGCCAAGACCATGCTCGGCTCGGCGCAGATCGCCTGGCTGGAGCAGCTCCTGAGCCGCTCCTCCGCGTCCGCGCTGTGCTGGCTGATGCAGGTCCAATGGATCAGCGGATTCGAAGACAGCTGGGGCGGATTCCGATACGAGCAGGGCGAACTCAAGCAGCTCCTGGGCGACACGGGCTGGCTGGACCGCATGTGGATGATCAACGCCGACAAACACGCGCTGGGCATCGACACCGGCACCAACAACCGCTGGGGACGATTCCCCATCTTCCTGAGCGCGTCCCTGGACGCCGGTGGCAGCGACAACACCGGCAACTACGACCGCGGCGTCTCCGGCGGCCGCAACCGCTACACAACGTTCAACGTCCAGGACCAGGGCGACCGGATCACCGTCACCGGCACCGCCATGATCGGCAAGACGCCGTGGCGTGCCCACACATTCTCGATCCTCGTCAGCACCCCACCGCCAAGCCCAGGCCCGGATCCGGCTCCCGAGCCGGATCCGGAGTTCCCGCCGGCGCCGCCGCTCAGCCCGGCCACCCTCACCGACCGGATCGAGTGGCTGGGATGCGACCTCGTGTCCGGGCGGGTCATCGCCGAGCTGCCCGACCTGACGGGCACCGTGTCCCGGGTGCTGGGCGCATACACGTCGTCGTCGCTGTCGATGCCCATTCCCACGGCCGGGCCGGCCGCGCTGGGGTCGCTGGCGATCCAGGCGACCCAGCCGGGGGTGACGATGATCGTGTGCGTCGCCAACGGCGTCCCCGTATGGGGTGGCATCGTCCTGGTCCGCGATGGTGGGACCGACGCTGACCTTCGGCTCGGGTGCGTCAGCCTGGAGGGCTATTTGGATGCCCGCTACGTTGGCGATCACACCTGGGCGCAGCGGGACGAGGTGAGGGTTATCGCCGCAGGCCTGGCCGGCGACGCGATGGTTGAAGGCATCGGCCTCGACGTCGACGCCCGAGCGTCCGGGGTGCTGCGGGACCGCAGCTACACGGGACGTGACGACGCGACGGTGTACTCCCGGCTGCGGGAGCTGATGGCCGTTGAGGGCGGGCCGGAGTGGACGATTGATGTGGACTGGGCGGACGCGGCAAAGACGCGGGTAGCGAAGATCCTGCGGGTCGGGAAGCGGATCGGCGTCGCGGCCGGGCAGGCACAGCCGCGGGCCGTGTGGACCAGCGGCGGGGCGTCGGATCTCCGGTACCGGCTCTCGGAGGACTACAGCAACGGCAAGGGCGCCAACCACGTCGTGGCGACGAGCAGCGGTGAGGGTGATGAGCGGCCGCAGTCGGCGCCGGCGCGGGACATCCTGCCCGGCTGGCCGCGCTGGGAACGCAGGTGGTCTCCCAGCTCGTCGATCACTGAGCAGAGCACTCTGGACGCGCACGCGCGGTCCGAGCTCGCGCTGCGCCGCGACGGCGCGGTCACCGTGTCCCTCGACACCCGCTTCAGCGCCTACCCGCGCCTGGGCCTGGACTGGCGGTTAGGCGACGACGGCCGCGCCGAGCTGCAAGGCCACCGACACCCGGGCGGCCTGGTCCGGACCGGCCGGATCATCGGCTGGGAGCTGGACACCAGGGCCGGGCGGGCTAGGCCGATCCTGTGGGGAGGTGGCGATTCGTGGCTTTGATCGGCGACCAAGCCATCAGCCCGGCCGACATCATGCGGCGCCTGCGGGACGTGGAGCGGCTGGTGCGGGAAGGGGCCGCTGGGCGGCGGCTGGAGGCGTCGTCCGTAGGCCAGGGCGGGCTATCCGTCAAGGACGGCGGCAGCATGCGGGTCATCGACCGGGACGGCTCGGTGCTGTCGCGGATCGGTGACCTGGGCGGCGGGGTGCGCGGCACGTGGATCGCCCGCGCCGGCGGCGAGCCAGCGTTCGGTGTCTACGGCACTGGTGTGGGCGATGACGTCGGGTTCGCCGGCCTCTACGACCGGTCCGGGCAGTACGTCGTCACGGACGACGCGCAGTCCGGCCGCGGCCTGGCCCGCCCGTACATCCCGATCCCGCACGGGGAGGTCAGCCCGCCGACGACCAGCACCGGGTCAACCTCGTTCGTCACCATGGCGGAGGGGTTGACCGCCATCCAGCACCCGGTGCTGCTGGTGTACGGCCTGGCGATGTGCTCCGCGGGTACGGCCGGTGAGGTGCGGGTGTCGCTGGACGATCCCGGCCCGGTGGGGCCTGTGGAGTCGATCGCGGCCGGCGCCTACAGGTTCTTTTACCTCGGCCCGTTCGCCATGCCGTACAGCGGCGAATACGGGATGCTGCACACCATCCAGATTCAGGCCAGGCGGACAGCTGGGACAGGCACGATCGGCGTCCGGGTGCTGTCCATCCTGGGCCTGGAGTCGTCCTGGGCTCCGTCGGAGTCGGAGCCGGAGTGAGCTAGTCGTCGGTGGGCCGATCCTGGCCGAAGATCGGCGGCTCCGGGAGCGGCTGGCCGGGGCTGGGCGGCGGCACTCGGTCGGGCTGCCGGCCGTCGACGCTTCCAGTCTCGCCGCCGCCGGGCGGCTCCTCGGTGGGATCCGGCTCGGGCTCGGTCACGGTCGGCCTCCTGGTGGGTTTCTTCGTCGGCGCCGCGGTTGGCGCGGTCGCGGTCGGGCTCGCCTCGTCGCTCGGCGTCGGGCCGGCCTGCTCGGCCGCCGGCGTCTCGAGGGACTCATCCGACACCGTAACCGGCTGCTGCTGTGCGGGCCGGTCGGAGCCGACCATCGCTGCGGCGGCCACACCGCCGACCACCACCACGGCGGCGATACCGGCGCAGAGCACGGCCAGGCGCTGGGTTGCTGATCTGGTCATGCGGTCCAGTGTGGCCCGTCGATGCCACTCCGGGCGTCATCCATCTGACCATGTGTGAGGAGCCACTATGACCCGTGCGCCCGACAATCTGCTCGCCGCCCGCACCCTGCTGCTGGACTGCCTCGGCCCGCACGGCCTTCAGCGGGACGCCGTCGGCATCGTCGGCGACGCCAACCACCGGGGCGGCTACCACTGCGGCAGTGACCGGGTGGTGGACCGTGACTATTCGGTGGTGGAGTCGTCCCGAGACTCCTCCGGGCTGACCGACCACGCGTCCGGCCTGGACGTCGGCAAGTTCTCGGTCCGGTCCGGCGGCGCCACGCACACCCTGCAGACGTTATCCACCTGGTGCGTCGAGCAGTGCGTCGCCGGCGCCGCCGACACCAAGGACATCCGGGAGATCATCTACTCCCCCGACGGCAAGACGGTGAAGCGCTGGGACCGGCTGGGCATCCGGAAGACCGGTGACAGCAGCCACCTGATCCACACCCACTTCAGCTTCTTCCGCGACGCGATCAAGGCGGGCCGGGACCAGACGCCGCTGTTCCGCCGCTACCTCACGACCATCGGCCTGCTCAAGGCCCCATCCCTGGAGGACGACATGGCGCTGAGCGCTGAGGACCGGGCTGCGCTCGCGGCCCTGCACGCCGACGTCCGCAAGATCCTGACCGGCAACTTGACGGTCGGGACCAGCGGAGCGCCGGAGAACGCGCTGCTGTACTGGGTCCGCAGCATCGCCGACGCGCAGGACCCGACGGTCCGCAAGGCGTACCCGACGTGGGTGCCGTCGGGTCCGGGCCTCAAGCAGCTCGCCGAGCAGGTCGCTCAGCTGCGCGGCCAGGTCGAGACGCTCGCCAAGCAGCAGCCGGCGGCGGGCGAGCTGGACTACGACCGGCTCGCCCAGGCGCTGCTGCGGCAGATGATCGCGGGCGGGAAGTAGACCAATGGACCCCGCGGTCCTGTCCGCCCTCATCGGCGCCGGCGGCGTCATCGTCGGCGGCCTGGTCACCGGCCCGGCCGTCGCGAAGGTGCTCGGCCGGCGCATGGAAGAAGCGCAGAGGTTGCAGGTGCAAAGCCAGGCGGAGCAGGTCCGCGCGCAGACTGAGGCGATCCGCCAGGGCATCTACGAGCAGCTCACCACCGACCTGCGTTCGGAGATCGACCGGCTGAAGACTGAGCTGGCCGATGCGCGGCAGTCGCTGCGGATCACCTCCGACGAGGCGGAGCGGCTCCGCGCTCGGGTGCTGGAGTTGGAGTCGCGGGTGGCGGAGCTGACCACCGTGCAGGCGGAGCGGGATCGGCTGCGCTCGGATGTCGCGGCGCGGGACGCGACGATCCACGAGCTGCAGCGGCAGGTCGGCGATCTGAAGGCGCAGCTGGCGTCAGCTATGGCCACGCCAGCATCCTGACCTAGCAGTCGTGCTGGTCCTGCACCACCCGGCCGCACCCGGCTTCCTGGCAGCGCCACTGCCGCCCCATCGCCCCGCACCGCTCGCATCCGCCCCAGGCCGGGGTGGTCAGCGGGTTTCCGTCGGGGTCCCGATGCCCGGCCGGGCACACCTCCGGGATCTCCGCCCACCCGTCGCGGGTCTTCCGATACCGCACCACCAGCAGACCGTACCCAGGGAGGGGACGTCATGTTCACCAGCAAGTTCTGGAAGGCCGCCGTCGAGCGGGCCGTGAAGAGCGGCGCACAGGCGCTGCTCGGCCTGTGGGCGCTCGACGGCTTCAACGTCGTCGACGCCGACTTCCGCCTGGCGGCCGGTGTCGCGGCTGGCGCGGCGGTGCTGTCGGTGCTGACGTCGGTGGTGTCGGCGGGCGCCGGACAGCCGGACTCGCCGAGCCTCGTCGGCGGCGACCGGTAGGATCGTCGCTGCGGTGCTGCCGGTGACGTCCCGGCCAGCGCCGACCAAACTTCAGCGCCCCCGCCTGGCTCCGGCCGGGCGGGGGCGCTTCGTGCTGTCCGGGGTCAGGTCGGCAGCGGGCCGGGGCCCCGCCGCTCCACCCCATGGGTGTCCATCAGCCGCCTGATCACCTCCTTGGACACGCCCAGCTCGGCGATCAGCACCCGCATCGGCTGCTCGTCGACGACGTAGCGGCGGCGCAGATACGCGCCCACGTCCTGGTCGCCGAGCCGCCACGCCGCGATCGCAGCCCGACTGTCCGCCTGAGCGCTCGACCTCGCAGCCGCCGCATCCTGCGCCCGGTGTAACGCGCGGCGCTCCTGCTCCCGCCGCTCCCGGCCGACCCTGCCCGCGGCCGCGAGGGGGGCGACCTTCGGTGCCAGCTCCCGCAGCCGGTCCGGGCCGCCGGTGGCGACCGCGATCTCGCGGCGCACCTCCGACAGGTAGCCGGCCGCGAGTGGCTGCCGCTGCCGCATCCCCCACGCCTCCCGGTACTCGGCCGCGGTCATGCCGTGGGTGGCCGGGAGGTGCCGGCCGAGCGCCCGCATCCACCTGCCGCATTCGAGGCAGCGGATGCTGTCCTCGGTGCGCCACTGCACCTCGGGAGGCAGGGTGCGGCCGTGATCAGTCACTTTGGGGCTCGCGGCCCAAGGCCCGGTAGATCCGGCGGGCCGGGTGCTGCTCACACAGATGGATCGTGTCCTCGAGAGCGCCGGCGGCGCCGAGGTCGGCCTGGACCTCGTCCTCGGGCGGCCACTCCTGCGGCCATCCGAGGACGGTCAAGGTGCAGCTCATCACCGCAGTCCCGTTGGGCAGGTCCCCCATGTGACCGCACAGGGAGGGGCCTGCCTCGCGGCCGCCGCGGCGATCCCACTGGCGGCTCACCCGGGCCAGCACTGACCACCGGCTAACGCTCCGCCGCCCGGGCTCTCTGCTCAGGTCCTTCCGGGCCATCAGCTGCGCCACGGTGCCTCTGGTTACGCCGAGCACCTCGGCGGCCTCCGCCTGCGACCACCCGGGCGCGTCGGCCAGGTCCATCGCGCTGGCCAGGGCCACCCCGAGCGGGGTGCGCCACCACCGCAGTGGGGGCTCGCCGGTCTCCGGCCACAGCGCGGCGAGCAGCCTGTCCGCGGCGCCCTGCGGGTCCCGGCCGCTGGTCAGCTCGTCGACCAGACAGTTGGCCTGGTTGATCGTCAGGTCGACGAGTTGTTCCGTCAGGTCGTGCCCGACGACGTCGCCGAGTAGCTGCACGCGGTCGAGCAGCTCGCCGGTGAGCTGCTCGACCGCCAGGCCCTGGTTGATCACGCCTGCACCACGGTGGCGGTGATGGTGGCGCCGTCGCGGGTGATGGTGCCCTCGATGGCGTAGCCGGCGGCGGCGAGCTCGTCGCGCAGGCCCTGCATCCAGTCGGCCTCGTCGTCGGTGGTGGGGATGTCGATGTGGTCGACGGCCTCGATCTCCAGGTCGGCGTCGGCGGGGGTGCTGGCGGGGACGATCCAGCCGCGGGTGTAGCCGTCGTTGGTGGCCTCGACGTCGGTGATGATCTGGAGGGTGGTGGTCGTGGTGTTCATCTCGGGTCTCCTTCGGCCGCTCTCCGCTTCTGTCATCAACTTTATGATGACAGCCAGGTGGGTGTCAACACACATCGGATGACAATCTGCGTGCGGGGTGCGCCGGAGGACCAGGCGGCCCTCCGGCGCACTCGGCTCAGGACCCGCCGCTGACTTCTCTCCTCCACCGGTTCGCGGTCGCCTTACTGCACCCGGCCTCGGCCGCCAGATCCTCGCCCTTCGGCTCACAGTCGAGCTGCTTGATCAGCCGAGCGTGCGCGGCAGCGAGTTGAGCCCGGTCGACCGGCTTGCCCCGCCGGCCACGGCCCCGCTGCGACTCACTGTCGGACGCATCCTGCTCATCACCCTGCTCATCAGCCGGCTCAGGCTCGGGCTCAGTCTGGCCCGACGCATCATCGGTCGACTCAGCCTCAACGGGCTGCTCAGGCTCCGACTCGGGCTCAGGGTTGAGTCCGCCCTGGTCAGGCTGGGACTCCGGCTCACTGTCGGGCCGCGCCGCCCGGGGCCACAGCCCCAGCAGCCAGGTGCTGGCGCGTACCCGCATCCGCGCCGCGGCCGCCTGCTCGCGGGCCTCGGCGCACTTCTGGATCTCCGGGTCGTCCGGGTTCACCGGCGCGGGCTCAACCTTCGCCGGCTCAACCCGGGCCGACTCGGGCTCAACCGTGAGCCCACGAAGAGCCGCCCACGCCGCGCTGAACCGGCCGTGAGGCGCAGCCGCACGCTGAGCCGCCCGGTGAGCCCGGTACCCCTCCCACGCCGCCCGCGGATCCCGCTCGTGGTGGTCGATGCTCCACCGGCGCGCCGCCCACGACCGGATCGGGAACGCCCGCCGGCGCGCCGGCCCGAACTGGGCGCCGGACTCGTCGACCAGGTCCTCACGGAGCAGCTGGACATGCTGGGCGCGGCGGGTGTGCAACCCCCACAGCCACGGGGACAGGCTGGACAGCACGCCGAGGATCACCGCCAGCGCCGTCGGCGCCAGGGCGTCGCCGGCGAAGTGGCTGTAGTTGACGCCGGCCATCACCAGCGCGATGGCGTACGAGGCGCGCCGCAGCCACGCCGCCGTCGCATAGGCCCGCTGGAGCAGGGCGTCGTGGGCGTGCCAGCCGACGTACAGCGCTACCGATTCGGCGGCGGTGGCCACCCCGATGGCGATCGCGATCCGGGCCGCGGGGTTCCAGTCGGCCGGGGTCTGGTCGTGCACGTAGGCCAGCTGCCCGCCGACGGTGACGGCGTTGACGACGAGCAGGGGGCCGATGGTGCGGGCTTGCTCGGCGATGCGGCGCAGCTGGGCGCGGCGGCGGGCCCGGGTCTTCGCCTGGGTCTTGCGGCGTCGTTTCTCCTCGCGTGCCTGTTCGCGGGCGGCGCGGCGCTGCTGGTCGCGGTCGGCGGCTTCCTGCTCGCGGCGCAGCTGGTCGACCTGGCGCTGATGGTCGATGCTGGCCTGCAGTTCGATGCGGCGCAGCTCGGCCAGCTCGGCCGGGGTGAGCTTCGGGGCGCGGGACAGGAGCTTCACTGCGCACCTCCGGCGAGGCTCCCGATGTACTCCATGACCATGGGTGTCTTCAGGAACTGCTCAGACCTGCCGACCCGGTAGCCGGCGAATTCTGCGTGGAGGAACGCCTTCCAATCATCGCCACCCGGCTCGATGGCGATGAGACGCAGATCCTTGCGCCCCGCCTCTTCCTTGAGCTGGGCGAGGCGCTTGGCCGGGCTCTTGCTGTAACCGATCCTCACGGTGGCCCCGTAGTCGATGAAGTAGACGAACGAGGAGGCGGCCGGCTGGCTGCGGTCGGCGGGGACGAGGCGGTAGACGTGAGTGCTGATCCCGGCCGCCTTCCGCACGAAGAGTCGGCCGGCCGGGACGAGCTTGGCGATTGTCCGCTGGACGGTTCGTTCGGAGCATCCGACGTAGTCGGCGATGGTGGCCACGCTGGGCCAGGCGTCGCCGGCCTGGTTGGTGTGGGCGGCGATGGCGAGCACGACCAGGCGCTCGTTCTTGCCGAGGTCCTTGCTGGCCAGCATGGCGGCCTTGACTGCCTGGCTCACCGGGCACCGCCGGCGGTGGTGAGTGCGCGGGCGAGGGCGGCGCGGAGGCCGGCGACGGTGCCGATGTAGCCGGCGACGAGTCGGCGGTTGGGCGGGGTGGTGTGGGCGTGCGGGCGCACGTCAGCGATGATGGGCATGGGTCAGGACTCCGATTCCTGATCAAGGGCCCGGCCGGTGGGTAGGATCACCGCGTCCGGGCCCGTCCTGTAGTTGCGTTCTTCGTCGAGAGCGGGCGGGCGTCAGTTAGTCGTCTTCGGCGGCCGGCCCGGCTTCCGCTGCCAGCCGCGCTCCTTCACCGCCCGGATCGACTCGGCGGTGAACACCGCACCAGACGACGGTCGGGCGACCGGCGCCGGGAACTCCGGGTTCGTGCGGGACAGCTGGTCGACGCGCTGCGGGCTGATCCCCAGCTCGGCCGCGGCTTCCTTGAGCCCCATCAGTTCCATCCGGGACGGGCGAGCCGCCTCGGCGTCGTGCTCCTCCAAGGTGAGCACGCTCAGCCGTAGCGGCTCGCCCGCCGTCCCGAACGCCGCAGCGTATGCGGTGCGGGCCGCCCGCAGCGCCGCCTCCGACGCCTGGCGGATGGTGGGCGCGTCTACGGTCATGGCGGCTTCCAGGCGGTTGGCTTCGCCGTCGTCGTGGACGATGCCGAAGCCGGGCAGCGCGCTGGTGAGCTTGGTGAGCCGGTCGACGTTGCCGGCCTGGTCGGGGCGTCGCCACGTCACGATCGCCCGCCACTGCTGTGTCATGCTGTGACTCCATCCTCTTGTGTCCGTCGATTCATTCGGATGGGGGTGGGGCCGCGCCGCTTACGCGGCCCCACCGCTGCTACTCCGCCTTGGGCGGGAAGCGCAGCCCAGCACCGCGAAGGGCGTTGATCATCCACATCCACTCGCGCGAGTTACGCGGAGTGTGGTGGAAGACCAGCGTGGTGATGCCCTTGGAGAACACCCACGTGCCCGTGTTGGTCTGCCGGGCGTAGAAGCCCTGGCGGACCGCTGCGGTGATGATTTGGTCCATCCGGTCGGTCATTTCTAGTTTCACCTCCCCTCTTGTGTCCGTCAAGGAAATGCTATCGGAAAGCCTTGAGTAACACAAGGGATTAGGGGCAGGTTCTTCGACGGAAGCGCCCCGGCTACCGGCAGGCGGGATGCACGGCCCAGCGCGTCCCCAGCAGCACCATGCGTGACCATGCCGCATACTGTCCGCATGACCGACGGCTGGAGACTCAACCCACCCGAGCCCTTCCAGCGCGCCACCTGGCGTCAGCGGATCCACCTCGCCTGGGCCCGACTCCTCCAGCAGTAGCCGCACGCGAAGCGGCCCCGCTCCCTGACGGGGGCGGGGCCGCTTGCTGTCAACTGGTGGGCTGGCCGGATCCGGGGCAGGTGCCCCGGCTACCCGTTCCCTGGTGGGGCGGGCAGTTGCTTCCGGGCTTCACACCGACGCGGGCTCCGCAGACGGAGCACTGGGACTGAGGTGCCATGACTGGACTCCCTGGGGGATTTGGTAGTCCGGGTAATGGTCGGTCTCGGGCTCGCGCATCGACCCTGACGCCGCCAGGCCGCGCAGGTAGATCACTGAGCCGTCGCGGGCGGTGATCCGGATCGCCGCGGCGACCGGCCCGTGGGTTCCCGGCTGACGGCACAGCTCCCACCCGCTGAACGGGTCTGGCTTGGCGGCGTCGAGCAGCTGGTGCGCGAACACGAGGATTCGAGCGGCACGCCACTTCATTGGCAGCGGCTCGGTGGGTAGCGGCACTGGCGTGGCGTCACGCGGCGGCACGGCGGCCGTCAGCAGTGCCCGGGTGTCCGACGACCGGTGCATCACCGCGACCCCTGCGGGCGACTGGCCGCCCGGCGTCGTGTCCCGGCCGTACCGCGACACCGACACGATGTCGGGGTGCTCGGCCGCCCGGAGGAGGGCCTCCATCACATCCAGGGCCTGGGATACCTGCAAGGCGCTCTCCTATCGGTCGCGGGGGATCTTGGCAGCTCACGGGCCGGGTCAGTCTACCGGCGGGGATGCGGCGGGGCCCTGCTCCAACGCATCGCCGCTACCTGTTGGCTCTGCGGGCCCGGCGTCGGGCAGGCGTCGCGACGGCGGCCGTCGAGGCGCCCCTGCCCCCCGGCCCGCACCCAGGCGCGCGGCAGATGCAGAACCCGCCGTACGGCTGCATCTCCCGGCTACCGATGCAGCGGTGCGTGGTCTCGATGACGCCCGGCACGCAGCCCATACACCGGGACGGCTCCCCCGGGGCCATGGACCTCACCTGCGGCGGCGACATCGGGTAGGCGCGGTCAGATCTCGCCGTCACGAGCTGGTCATCCCGGCGACGACCCGGGCGGCGTTCGCGGTGGCCCACGGCCAGCAGCGTTTCCGGGTCCGGCAGCGGGGGCAGCGGCCGTTGACCTGCCGGTGCGCGTCGAGGTCCAGCTGCCACCAGGCGGCGCTCACCGGAGCGCCCCGATCGCGACGGCCAGGGCGACGACGGCCAGGCACGTCCACACGGTGGCTCGCAGCCGGCTCACCCGGTCCACGACACGAACCTCTCGTGCAGCTCAGCGCGCGGCGTGGTCAGCAGGTCGGCGGCGGCCGCGAACAGCAGGTTGCCGACGTAGCGGGCCAGCCCCGACCGGTCCTGCCCGTACGCTTCCGCCAACCTGGTCCGGGCCGGCGAGCAGGGCCAGGCAACGCCGTTGGGGCAGTCCTGACAGAGCCAGGACGGCTGGGCCGGCACGTGCTTGCCATCAAGCCGACCGGACAGGGCCTCCACGGACCGGGTGGCGGCCCGCGCCTGGGCGGTCACCGGGCGGGCCACCGGTACTCGGGCGCCCGGTTGGCCAGCAGCCGCTGCCGCGCCGCAGCGTGCTCGCGGGCCTGGAGCTCCCGGCCGGCGTCGGGCTGGGCGGGGCGGTGCCGCCGTCGTTTCAGATGGTGCAACAGATCGTGGATCGGCCTCAGCATGGGCTTGCCTCCCTCGTCTCTGAGGGGCGGCCACCACCTGGGGAAATGCAGTGGGTGACCGCTCCCTCACCTCAGAGTCGGGGGTGGCGGGTGAGGTATCCAGGTACCTCACGCACCAGAATCAACGACCGTGCCGGAAAGTAGTACGGCGCGTACCAGTCAGGCTGTGCAGCCGACCGCCGACGCCAGCTCCGCCAGCTCCGCCGACATCGCCCGCCGGCGCCGCTCCGCGATCAGCTGCACGATGTCCCGCGCGTACCGCTGATGCCGCAGCCACACCGGCGCCCGATCCCGCAGCTCCATCAACACCCCAGCAGCGTCCCCGTACTGGGACCGCTCGGTGTGCGCCCACGCCACGTCCAGGCGGTGCCGCTGCCACGACGTGGCCACCGTCCCCTCAGCCGGTGCCACACGATCGGCCATCTGGAGCACCCGGCCCGCGTCGCCGGCGACCGCCGCCACCTCCACCCGCATCATCTCCACCCGGGCCGACCTGAAGCCGCCCAGGATCGTCAGGTGCCCGTCGCCCACCGGCCGGTCAGCCAGCCGGGCCGCCGCGGCCGCCGCCGAATCCAGCAGCGCCGCCGCGTCGTCCGGCCGGTTGTCCCTGGCGGCGGCGGCCGCTCCGGCGAGCAGCAGCCAGCCCCACACCGCGAGCTCGGCCGGCTCGGCCCGCCGCACCCGAGGTTCGATCGCGTCGGCGGTCACCACCGCCACCTGCTCGGCCTCCGCCAGCCGGCCCTGCCGCAGCAGCAGCCACGACGAACCCTTGACCGTCAGCGCACCCAGCACCTGATCTCCGGCCGTCTCGGCGGCGTCGAGCGCGGCCACCACCGCCGCGTACGCCAGGTCCCCGGCTCGCAGCTGGGTCAGCAGCTCTCCCGCCAGGTATCGGGCTTGCGCGAGCGTCGCATAGGCGTGGGCCCGCATCGGCTCGCCGGCGTCGGCGGCGGTGTGTTGGGCGTCGTCGAGGAGGCGGGGCATCGCGGCCAGGGCTGCCGCGTAGTCGCCCCGATGATAGGCGGCGTCGACGTCGCTGAGCCGTCTCCGGACGGCGTCCATGGTGGTTGGCGGTCCGTCCGGCGTGGTGACGAGTGGGCCGGCGAGGCCGCGGGCGGGGGTCAGCGTCCGCCGGATGTCGGCTAGGGATAGTGGCCGGTGGTCAGGCTCGCGGCGGGCGGCAGCCTCGGAGCTGTCGCCGAGCAGCGCGGTGGTGGGCACGCTCAGGGCGCGGGCGAGGGCATGCAGCGTTTCCAGGCGGGCTGATTGCCGTGTGCCCTGCTCCAGCTTGCGGATGGTCTCGACGCTGACGCTGGCCTGCTCGGCGAGCTGCTCTTGGGTGATGCCGGCTTGGCGGCGGATGCGGGCGAGGTGCTGGCCCGTGGTGGGCTGGCTCATGGTGTCTCCCAGGTTGAGGACTGGGTGGTGGCCCGCCGGCCTCAACCCCGGCGGGACCACCATCTGCCACGGTAGTGCACCGGGCACAGCCTGTCGCGGACTCAGTAACTCGGGTACCTCACCCGGCATGATCCAGTGTGTCCATAGTCTGCGGCCGTGGTCTACCCCGGGCAGGAGCCGGTCGGCCGTCACGAGCTGGCCGCGATCCTGCGCGCCCGGATCACGTCTGGGCAGCTCAAGCCAGGTGACCGGCTACCCTCGGAGTCGACCCTGGCCCAGACGTACGACGTCAGCGGGGTGACCGCCCGGGCGGCGGTGAAACAGCTACGCGATGAGGGTCTGGCCGAGGTGGTGCGGGGCGTCGGGGTGATCGTGCGGCGGCGTGTCGCCGAGCCGGAGCTGGTGCTGGTCGACGCCGTCGACCAGGTGTCGGCGCAGATCCCGTCACCGGCGGACCGGAAGCGGTACGGGGTGCCGGAGGGTGTGCCGCTGCTGGTGGTGGTCCACCCGGACGGGCTAATGGATCTCTACCCCGCTGACCGGTACCGGATCGCCTACCGGCGAGACTGAGTGTCCACTCAGGGGGAGCATGCAACGCTCCAGGCCTGTGGCGGGTAACCGCATGATCACTCATGTTTCACTATTTGCAAAACATCCGCATTGACCGTTGCCGCGGACCCTGTCCCACCCATGAGACTCCCCCGATGGATCAATCGTGGGGTACTCGAACGTCAGAGCCGCCCGAGCCTGAAAGTGGCCAGCTGCAGTCCGCCCACAAGTGGCTACTCGGCGCCGCCGTCATAACTACTGTCGCCATCATCGCCTACCTGGTCGACTACACGACCTCGTGGAGGCTCCACAAAGCGGCGTACGCGGGCCTGGCCGTGCTCAGCCTGCTGTGCTGGTGCGGATGGATCATCCGGTCGGCAGAGAGCCAGGTACGCCGGGAGTTCACCAGCCAGGTGGCGGAGCTGACCGCCGTGCTGCGGGAGGTGCTGGACGAGCCGCGGCTGGGCCAGGTGGCGCACCTTCCGTCGGCCGCGAGTCGGCGGGAGGCGGTGGGGTCCCTGTCGGCGGCGGTGGGCGGGCAGGGCGCCTACGGCAGGGGGCGGATTGGCCTGGATCCGGAGTCGATTGCGGCGGCGCGGACGATCGCGGCGCAACTGCTGGACAGACCGCCGACCGCCGACCGTGATGACTCTAGGTAAGGGCGGGAGGGTGTACTAGAGGGTGTACTGCACCCCGTTGCACGGCACTGCACACGCGTACGAAATTGCAGGCCATGCAGCGGGGTGCAGTGCATTCTGACGAACTCATAA
>NZ_JBEZFI010000043.1:0-47989 GCF_040649295.1 Micromonospora sp. NPDC048999
GCGGTGACCTTGGCCGTTTCCTTGCACCCCCCGGGCACGGTTTTGTCTCACCTAACCCTCCCGCCCCCCCCCCGCGCGGGGGGGGGGGGGGCCCGCCCCCCCCCGGCCACCGGCGGTACGTGGGCGATCAGCTCGCGGTGCAGGTCACCGCGGGGGCGTTGTTGGTGCTGTTCGCGGCGCCGAGGAAGCCGAAGCTGGTGCTGGCCCCGGCACCGAGCTTGCCGTTGTAGTCGACGTTTCGGGCGGTGTACGCCGAGCCGCTGTTGGTGACCGTGGCGTTCCAGACCTGGGTGATCGTCTGGCCGTTGGCGAAGGTCCACTTCGCCGTCCAGCCGTTGATCGCCGACGAGCCGGCCTTCACCGTGATCTCGGCCTGGAAGCCGCCCGGCCACGAGTTGGTGATCACGTAGCTCGCCGTGCAGCCGCCGGCCGGCGGGGTGGTCGGCGGGGCCGTCGTGGGCGGGGCCGTGGTCGGCGGGGCGGTCGTGGGCGGCGTGGTCGTGGGCGGGGCCGTGGTGGGCGGGGTGGTACCGGAGTAGACCGACGCCTCCTTGGCGGTCGACTTGATGCCGTTGGCCCCGTTGAAGATCCGCTGGCCCCAGCTGGTCAGGCTGTTCGGGTTGAAGTTGTTGGTCATGTCCAGGTACTCGACGCCGCCGCCGTTGCCGCTCCATGACCAGCCCAGGTAGCCGATGCCGTTGGCCTGGCTGTACGACATGATGGAGTCCGCGTCGGGGACACCGTCCGAGTGGAGGTTCCCGAACTCACCGACCAGGATGGGCAGCTTGGCGGTGCGGAACCGGCCCAGGTAGTCGGACACCTTGGCGGCGGTGTCGAAGACGCCGTACATGTGGATCGAGAAGATCGTGTTCTTCGCCGGGTCGGCGTTGAAGACCGTGGCCGCATTGTCACGCATGGTGAAGGACCAGTCCTGACCCCAGTTCGGCCCGTCGACCATGATGGTGTGGGTGAGGCCGCCGGTGCGCAGCCGCTTGATCGCGTTGCCGGTGTCAGTGGCCCAGGTGCCGTAGTTCTGATTGCCGTACGGCTCGTTGCCGATGTTGACGATGACGTACTTCTCCTGGCCCTGCAGGGCGCTGGCGATGCTCAGCCAGTAGGTGACCGCCCGGTCCAGGGTGATCGCGCCGCTCTGCTCGCCGTACCCGGTGGTGTCGTGCACCTCCAGGACGCAGATCAGCTTGTTGGCCTTGCACAGCGAAATGACGTTGGCGACGTCGGCGGTGTCGTTCTTGGCCCAGCGGTCGCCGCTGGCCAGCACCACCCGCACCGTGTTCGCGCCGAGCGCCTTGATGTTGGCGAACGAACTGGTCTGCTGCTGGTACCAGGTGTGCGCGTGGTTGACCCCGCGCATGATGAACTCGTTGCCGTTGGCGTCGTAGAGCTTGCCGTTCGAGACGGAGAAGCCGGCGGCGGCGTGCGCCGGCTGCCCGAAGGCGAAGACGGCGGCGAAAACCGCCAGCAGGGCGGCGCCCGCGGCGGAAAGCAGTTTCTTCATGGCTGTCCTCAGGGAGGTTTCCCCGTGCCCAGATCGGGGTGCGGTGGTGATGACAAGGCGGCTGAGCCCGACAGCCACCGTCCGACTCCCGGCGGACGCAGGCATCAGCGTAGGGCGATGAAACACCGAAGGCAACCGGTTAAGTTTGTCGATCACTTGACGCGGCGGCCGTGGCGGCCCATGTCGCCATGAGCCGCCACGAGGGCGGTCATCCCACCACAGGACTTCGCGCCACCCCGGCCTGAACCGGTTAAGGCCGGACTGTAGGCACCATCCCGCCCAGCGTCTAGGTGTCCCCCGCACGCGAACCAGGCCCCCGCGAGGCAGGGGCCTGGTCGTTGATGGTCCTCCAAGCGCAAGCCGAGGAACCCCGAGACGGGCGCCGAGGCGGATCCCGTCACCGGCAGTCCGTCCTCAGTTCCAATTCTCCTGGCACCGGAAGTATCGGCTCGACCTGGTGGAGCCGGTGCCGTCGTGCACCACCACCTCGACAGTCAGCCAGCTGTCGACTCGGCACCAGTTCATCAAATCATTGGACCCGGTCTGCACCAACCAGCCGTTCTCATACCAGTCGATGTAAACGGGAGAAACGCCGCCGCTGTATCCGACGGAGCAGTAGTAGGTCGCCGCGCCGGATTCGCAATTGTGCCATGCGATCGCCGGGGCGGCAGCGGCCGGCGTTGCGGGTACGAGCGTGACAGCTACGACGGCGAGCGCTGCGGCAGAGAGGGCAGCGAGTCGCCTCACGAAATGGGACAACAACGCGTTTCTCCTAGCAATTAGCAGGATGGCAGCCGGCTTGCCAAATGATGAATGCATCGTATGCAGCGTCGTCTCAGACAGCAACGAGCTTCAATCGCGATTGATGCACGAACTGCCATTTATGCGCCATCGCGCCGAATGGCAGATACCACAGACACCAGGGTTGATCGCCGCACTCCTGGGTATCCGGGGACGATCCGGCCGGAAGGAGAGACGCCATGGTCAACGTCGGCTACACCCTCATGTGCGAGCAGTCCGGTCCGAAGGAACTGGTCGACCATGCCGTACGCGCCGAGGCCGCCGGCTTCGACCACCTGGTCATGTCCGACCACTACTACCCGTGGCTCGACGCGCAGGGCCACTCCCCGTACGCCTGGTCGGTGCTCGGCGCGGTCGCCCACGCCACCGGCCGGGTCGGGCTGATGTCGTTCGTGACCTGCCCGATCCGCCGCTACCACCCGGCGGTGGTAGCGCAGAAGGCCAGCACGATCGGGGTGCTCTCGGACGGCCGGTTCACCCTCGGCCTGGGCGCCGGGGAGAACCTCAACGAGCACGTGGTCGGCGGCTGGCCGCACGTGGAGCAGCGGCACGAGATGTTCGAGGAGGCGCTGCAGATCATCCGGCCGCTGCTCAACGGCGAGACGTTGACCTTCTCCGGCAACCACTATGACGTGCCCGACGCGTACGTCTGGGACCGGCCGGAGCGCCCGGTGCGGATGGCCGTCGCCGCGTCCGGCCGGCAGTCGGCCACCCTCGCCGCCGAGTACGCCGACGGGATGATCGCCACCGAGCCACTGCCGCGGCTGATCGAGATGTACGAGCAGGCCGGCGGCGCGGGCCGACCCCGCTACGGGCAGGTGGCGATCTGCTACGGCCCGGACGAGGCGGAGTGCCGCCGGATCGTGCACGACCAGTTCCGCTGGTTCGGCCTGGGCTGGAAGGTCAACGCCAACCTGCCCGACCCGGCCGCGTTCGCCGGGGCCACCCAGTTCGTCCGCGAGGAGGACGTGGCTGAGAGCATCTCCTGCGGGCCGGACGTGGACCGGCACGTCGAGGCGTTCAGGAAGTACGTCGACGCCGGGTTCACCTATGTGGCGCTGCTGCAGGTCGGTGGTGACAGCCAGCCGATGTTCCTGGACTGGGCGCAGGAGGAGTTGCTGCCCCGGCTGCGTGCGCTGTGACCCGCCGGCCTGGGAAGGTGGGTCCATGCGTATCGGGAACGTCGAGATCCGCCCCCTCGGTGGCGGGGCCGGCTGCCTGCTGATGATCCTGCTGTCGATTCTCGCCTCGGTGGTGCTCACCCTGCTGGTGAACTGGGTTTTGTGAACCACGGCCGGACAGGTCAGCCCGGCTCCAGCGCCAGGTCGGCGACGACCGGATAGTGGTCGGAGGCGGTGTCGGCGTCGCCGCCGCGGACCACCCGGACCGCGCGGGTCAGCGCGGCCAGCTCCGGGGTGGCGAGCAGGTAGTCCAGGCGCATCGGAGCGAACTCGGCCCCGCCGTGCCGGGTCGGCACGGTCGGCCCGTCCGGCTCGCCGCCGCCGGTGTGCCGCCAGAGGTCGACCAGGCCGGCGTCGAGCAGGCGGGACACCGCGCGGGTGTCGACGGTACGGCCGTCGCGGCGCAGGTGCCGCCGCCGGTAGAGGGGGGACAGGCCGGCCAGCCGCGCGGTGTGGTCGACGGCCGGGTCGAGCGTGTTCAGGTCCCCGGCGAGCAGGGCCAGCCGGCCCCCGGCGCGCCGGATCGCCGCCGCGAGCCAGTCCGCCTCCATCCGCCGCCGCCCACCGGACCACGGGTTCAGGTGGCTGCTGAACACGGTCAACGGGCCGACCCCGGTGGCCACCTGGATCTGGGCGGTGGCGTGGTGGAAAGGGCGGCGCACCCGGCCGGCGTGGAGCACCCGCAGCGGCGCGCGGACCAGCACCGCGACCGGCTGCCCGAACCAGGAGCGGGCCAGGTGGGGCGTCATGCCCAGCCGGCCGGCCAGCTCCGCCATCCGGCCGGCGCGGTCGAGGCCCCGCAGCTCCTGCAGGGCCAGCACGTCGGGGCGCTGCGTGGCGACGACCGAGACGATCCGGTCCCACCGGTCGGTCCCGTCGCGGTCCCGTCCGCCGGTCAGGATGTTCCAGGTCATGACCCGCAGCATCGGCGTTCCCTCAATCCGTGTGGCCGGGCGCGTCAGGCCGCCGTACGCAGCGCCGCCTCCACCCGGCGGCGCAGGTCGTCGAGGTCGGCGCCGGCCTCGGCGAGCACCAGCGCGCCCAGGCCGTTTCCTTCCTGAAGCAGGCCGAGCAGGATGTGCTCGGTGCCGATGTGATGGTGGCGCAGCCGGATCGCCTCGCGCAGGGAGAGTTCGAGCACCTTCTTCGCCCGGGGCGAGAAGCGGCCGTCTTGGCGGCGGGCCCAGCGGCGGCGCGGGGCGGGTGCCGCCTCGCGCAACGCGTCGGGGCCGAAGGACTGCTCGATCCGCGCGACGATCGCCGTGAGGTCGATGCCGATCTCGCGCAGCGCCGCGGCGTCGGCCTCGCCGAGACCGTCGACGCCGGACGCGAGGTGCCGGGCCACCGCGGCGCGTAGGGCCTCGGCGCGGATGCCGGACGCAGTCAGCACCCGGACGGCCAGGTTGTCGTCGTCGGCGAGGACGCCGAGCAGCAGGTGCTCGGTGCCGACCGGGTGTCGGCCCTCGGCGCGGGCCTCGTCGACCGCGTGGCGCACCACCGCTCGGGCCCGGTCGGTGAACCGTTCGAACATCACGCCTCCCAGCTTCCTCGGACCGCCGGTCGCCCGGCGTGCTTCTTGTGGACCGCCTGCCGGCTGACCTCGAGCGCGTCGGCGATCTCCTGCCAGGACCAGCCCTGACGTCGGGCGTTGTCCACCTGGACCACCTCCAGCCGCTCAAGCAGCCGGCGCAGGGCGAGGACCGCCCGGAGCCCGACCTTCGGGTCGGTGCTGCCGGCGGCCGCCGCGAGTTCCGTCGCCTGACTCATAATGTCAACATAGGTTGACAGTCGGGGTTTGTCAACCATGGTTGACAAGGCCGTTCTGGCCGACCCGACACGGCGGCGACCCGCCGGTGGCGTACCCCGGCCGGTGTTACCGTCCGCTGGTGTTCCGCCGCCGCTCGCCGGACCAACCCGTCGACCCCGCCCACCGGCTGGTCGTCGGGCGGCTCACCCTGGAGATCGCCGGGGGCAGCGTGGTCGGGCACCACTATTCGGAGAACTTCGACGTTCTGCACGTCGACCCGGCGCTGCCGCTCGCCGTGGTCATCGACGGCATGGGCGACGGGGAGGGCAGCCGGGTCGCCGGCGCCACCGCGATGCGCACGTTCGTGGCACAGGTCCGCGCCGGCTGGCCGGCCGTCGGCGCGCACGAGCTGCACGCCGCCACCGCCCAGACCCAGCTGCGGGTACGCCAGGCCGGGGCGGAACTGGCCGGGCTGACCGGCTGCGCGCTGACCGCCCTGGTCGCCGACCCCGACGGCGGGCAGGGCTGGTTGGTCCAGCTCGGCGACTCGCGGGCCTACCGGCTGCGCGACGGGTTGCTGGAGCTGATGACGGTCGACCACACCATGGCCTGGCTCGGGGTGCTGCACGGCTGGTGGCCGGCGACCTCACCAGAGGCGGACCGGGCCCGCTACCAACTGCTGCGCTATGTCGGCCATCCGGACAAGCCCGAGCCGGACGTGCTGGCCGTGCCGCTGCGCACCGGGGACACCTGGCTGCTCTGCACCGACGGGGTGAGCGACCAGCTCGGCTACCACCGGCTACGGGACCTGCTGGCCGCTCGGCGGGAACCGGCGCGGACGGTCGGCGCCCTTCTCTCCGCCACGCTGGACGAGGGCGGCGACGACAACGCCACCGCCGTGGTGGTCCGCGTGCACCCCACCGTCCCCACCCCCCGCTGAGCGGAGAGCCGGGGTTCGGCTGTCTCGGCCCGCAGCCGACACGCTCCCGACTACGGTGGGTGAGGAGAGCACGGTCGGGAGGTGAGGCGGGATGGCCACGCCCACCAACGACGCGGTGGTGGTCGGCGTCGGCGGCTCCGAGGAGGACCTCCAGGTGGTCCGCGCGGCCGCCCGGGAGGCCGCCGCGCACGACCGTCCACTGCACCTGCTGCACGCCTTCAACTGGACGGCGGCCCTGGCAGAGCCCTCGGTGGCCGGGCCGCGCGACGCCGCCGAGGATCTGCTGGAACGCGCCGAACGGGCAGCCGCCGAGGTCGACCCGGCCATACCGGTGCAGGGTGAGATCGTCGAGGGTTCACCGGTCGAGGCGCTGCTCCGGGCCGCCGAATCGGCGTACCTGGTGGCCCTCGGCGACGGCGGAATAGCCACCTGCCCGACCTGCGTACCGTCCGACGCCCCGGCAGTGCAGGTCGCCGCCCGCGCCGGCTGCCCGGTGCTGGTGGGCCGGGCCGAGCCGCCGCCGCAGGGGCCGCTGCTGGTAGGCGTGGACGGCTCGAAGGCGGGTGACGACGCCCTCGGCTACGCCTTCGACTGCGCGGACCGTCGCGGGGCGCGGCTGCTCGCGATCCGGGTCATCGAGCCCGGCCGCCCGGACGACAACGGCGACCTGCTCGCCGAGGCGGTGGCCCGGTACGCCGCCCAGCACCCCACGGTGGCCGCCGAGTGTCACACGCTGCGCGGCGATCCGGGCAACGTCCTCGTCGAACAGTCCCGCTCGGCACAGCTCGCGGTGGTCGCGGCTCGGGGCGAGGAACCACAGCGGGGCATGCTGGGCGCGGTCAGTCAGACGCTGCTCTATCACTCGCCGGCACCGGTGATCGTCGTCCGTGGACTCGGGCCCGAAATCGGGGAGAGGTCATGACGCCCGTACGTCCCGGGACCAACGACCCTGACCTGACCCATGGCGACGGGGAGAGCCTGGACGGGACCGGACGGATGTCCGCCTTCGGGTGGCAGAAGTCCCCGAGCCACGAGAGGCTACTGCAGCATGGACACCGCTCTCGACCTGCACAGCCCGCTGACCGAAGACGAGTTGCGCCGGCTTGACGCCTACTGGCGGGCGGCCAACTACCTCACCGTCGGGCAGATCTACCTGCTCGCCAACCCGCTGCTGCGCGAGCCGCTGAAGCCGGAGCACGTCAAGCCGCGGCTGCTGGGGCACTGGGGCACCAGTCCCGGCCTCAACCTGATCTACGCACACCTCAACCGGGTCATCGTCGACCGGGATCTGTCCGCCATCTTCGTCACCGGCCCCGGCCACGGTGGCCCCGCCCTGGTGGCGAACACCTGGCTGGAGGGCACGTACAGCGAGCTGTACCACTCGGTGGGCCGGGACGAGACCGGCATGGCCCGGCTGTTCCGCCAGTTCTCGTTCCCCGGCGGCATTCCCAGCCACGTGGCGCCGGAGGTGCCCGGCTCGATCCACGAGGGCGGTGAGCTGGGCTACTCGCTCAGCCACGCGTACGGTGCCGCGTTCGACAACCCGGACCTGCTGGTCGCCTGCGTGGTCGGGGACGGCGAGGCGGAGACCGGCCCGCTGTCCGGGAGCTGGCTGTCCAACGTCTTTCTCAACCCGGCCCGGGACGGGGCGGTGCTGCCCATCCTGCACCTCAACGGCTACAAGATCGCCAACCCCACGGTGCTGGACCGGATCCCCGCCGAGGAGCTGCTCGAACTGATGCGCGGTTACGGCTACCAGCCGTACGTCGTCGAGGGCAACGACCCGACCAGGGTGCACCAGAGCCTCGCCGCGACCCTGGACCGGGCGGTCGACGAGATCGCCGAGATCCAGCGCCGGGCCCGCTCCGGCGGTCCCGTCGAGCGCCCCCGCTGGCCCATGATCATCCTGCGTACGCCGAAGGGCTGGACCGGCCCCGGGCAGGTCGACGGCAAGCAGGTCGAGGGCACCTATCGCGCCCACCAGGTGCCCATCGACCAGGTACGGACCAATCCCGAGCACCTGGCCGAGCTGGAGCGCTGGCTGCGCAGCTACCGGCCGGAGGAACTTTTCGACGCCACCGGCGGCCCGGTCGCCGAACTGACCGCCCTGCCGCCTCGGGGCGACCGGCGGATGAGCGCCAACCCGGTGGCCAACGGCGGGCGGCTGCTGCGCGACCTGGAACTGCCCGACTTCCGCGACTACGCGGTCGACGTGCAGCGGCCGGGGGAGCCGATCGTCGGTGCGGCCGGCGCGCTGGGCCCCTGGGTCCGCGACGTGATCAGCCGAAACCCGCAGACCTTCCGGCTCTTCGGGCCCGACGAGGTCGCCTCCAACCGGCTCGGCGCCGCCTTCGAGGTCACCGACCGGGCGTTCGTCGGCGACACGGTCCCCGGCGACGACCACCTCTCCCCCAACGGCCGGGTGATGGAGGTGCTGTCCGAGCACCTGTGCCAGGGCTGGCTGGAGGGCTACCTGCTGACCGGCCGGCACGGCATCTTCACCAGCTACGAGGCGTTCATCCACATCGTCGACTCGATGGTCAACCAGCACGCCAAGTGGCTCAAGGTGACCCGGAACATCCCGTGGCGGGCGCCGGTGGCCTCGCTGAACTACCTGCTGTCCAGCCACGTCTGGCGGCAGGACCACAACGGCTTCTCGCACCAGGACCCGGGCTTCATCGACCACGTGGTGAACAAGAAGGCCGAGGTGGTTCGGGTCTACCTGCCGCCGGACGCCAACACCCTGCTCTCCACCATGGACCACTGCCTGCGCAGCCGGCACTACATCAACGTGGTGGTGGCCGGAAAGCAGCCGGCGCCGAACTGGCTGACCATGGACGAGGCGATTCAGCACTGCCGGCGCGGCCTGGGCATCTGGGACTGGGCCAGCAGCGACGACGGCAGCGAACCGGACGTGGTGCTGGCCTGCGCCGGTGACGTGCCGACGCTGGAGACCCTGGCCGCGGCCGACCTGCTGCGTCAGCACCTGCCCGAGCTGAAGGTCCGGGTGGTCAACGTGGTCGACCTGATGCGCCTGCAGCCGCCGTCGGAGCACCCGCACGGCCTGCCGGACAACGAGTTCGACACCATCTTCACCCGCGACCGGCCGATCATCTTCGCGTACCACGGCTATCCGTGGCTGATCCACCGGCTCACCTACCGGCGGACCAACCACGACAACCTGCACGTGCGCGGCTACAAGGAGGAGGGCACCACCACCACGCCGTTCGACATGGTGATGCTCAACGACCTGGACCGGTTCCACCTGGTCATCGACGTCATCGACCGGGTGCCCGGGCTCGCCTCGCGGGCCGCGCACCTGCGCCAGGAGATGATCGACACCCGGCAGTCCTGCCGCGACCACACCCGCGAATACGGCGAGGACGACCCCCGGGTCGCCGAGTGGCGGTGGATCCGGGAGACCGAGCAGGGGCTGGAGAGCGGAAGGTGAGCGCGGTGAGTTCCGACGAGATCCTGGTCGGTTACGACGGCTCCGCCGACGCCACGGTGGCCCTGAACTGGGCGCTGGACGAGGCGGACCGCTCGGGCCGCCCGGTCCGGCTGGCGTACGTCTTCGAGTGGCTGACGGTTGCCGGCTGGGTCGGTCCCGGCGTGGCGGCCGGGGCCGTGCCGGACGACACCGCCCGCCGGCAGGTCGAGGAGCTGGTCCGATCGGCGGCGGCGAAGGCCGCCGCCGACCGGCCCGGCCGCACCGTGCACGGCGAGGTCTACGACGGCCCGCCCGCCATGGTGCTGCAGGAACGCTCGGCCCAGGCGGGGATGCTGGTGCTCGGCAGCCGGGGGCACGGCGGGTTCGGCGGCCTGCTCGCCGGCTCCACCGCGGTCTCCGTGACCGCCCACGCCCACTGCCCGGTCGTGGTGGTACGCGAGGGGCAGACGGCTGCCTCCGGGCCGGTGGCGGTCGGCGTGGACGGCTCCGAATCCTCCCTGCTTGCCCTCGGCTTCGCCGTCGAGCGGGCGGCCCAGTGGGATGTCCCGGTACGGGTGCTGCGGGCCTGGGGGCCACCCGGTGACCGGTGGGTGCCCGGCTTCGACGCGCAGGAGGCCGCCGCCACCGAACGGGCGGCGGTCGAGCAGGAGCTGGCCCAGTGGCGGAAGACCTTTCCGGACGTGCCGGTCGAGCTTCGGGTGACCCCGGCCAACCCGGCCGCGCTGCTGGTCGAGGCGAGCCGCGAGGCACGGCTGGTGGTGGTCGGCAGCCGGGGCCGGGGCGGGTTGCGCGGCATGCTGCTCGGCTCGGTCAGCCAGCAACTCATCCACCACTCGCGATGCCCGGTGGCGGTGGTCCGGGAACGCTGACATTTGCCAAAATCTACGGCCATGACACATGTGAAGGTTTCTCGGCGCGGCCTGTTCGCCGCCGGCGCTCTCGGGGCGGCCACGTCCACGACCGCCATCGCGAATCTTGCCTCGGACGCGCCGCTGTCGCCCGCCAGCAAAGGGAAACCGATGATCGGCCCTTCCTTTGCGTCGGGGTGGCGGGACGTCTCCAGCATCGTCACGTCGATGCAGGCCGGGCACGGGTGGACCACCACCGGCACCATCGGCGGCGCCAACCTCAACGACAGCGCGGTCTTCGTCCGTGGCAGCCAGTCGGCGTCGATCACGACCAACGGGGCGGGCGCCACGGCAACCCTGCGCCGGTTCGGCCTGCCGGCGATCAACCTGACCGGCAAGGCGTTGCGGCTGCTGCTGCGGGTGGACAACTACACCCAGGTGAACACCCTCAACTTCATGGTCGGCACGTCCAGCTTGGTGAACAACTTCAAATGGCGTTTCAACGCCAACACCAGCTCGTCGCAGATCGGCATGGCCGGCGACTGGGTTGCGGTGACCCTCCACTGGTCAGAGATCAACACCGCTGCGGGCGCCTACACCCTGTCGCCGACCGGTGCGCCGAGCACCACGAGCGGGTTCACGGACCTGCAGATCCAGGTGGCCGACAAGGGCACGGGCCCGGTCTCCCTGTGGCTGCAAGCGGTCGAGATCATCGACTCGGCGGTGTCGACCTGGCCGAAAGGCATCATCTCCATCACCTTCGACGATTCCAACGACTCCGCCCGGCTGGCCATGCGGAAGATGGACACGCTGGGCTTCCGGGGCACGCAGTACACGATCGCGGACGCGATCGGAACCCCGGACATGCTCACCCTTGCCGAGCTGCGGTCATTGCAGGCCATGTCCGGCTGGGAGATCGCCGGGCACTCGTACACGTCGTTGGCGCACGCCACCCGTTATCCGAACCTGACGGCGCAGCAGGTCGACGACGACGCCCGCAGCCTGAAGGAATGGCTGGTCAGCAACGGCTTCCACGGTGACAGCTTCGCGTACCCGGGCGGCCGGTACGAGAACACCGTCGACGGGGTGCCCGTCGACCAACTGGTGGCCCGCTACTTCGGCTCGGCGCGGACGATCCTGTCCGAGGTAGGGGTGTCGACGCACGTGGCGCTCGACGCGATTCCGGCGGCGATGCCGTACCGGATGCGCGCCCTGTCCTCGGTCAGCTCCCTGTCGCCCGGGCCGAACAACCCCACCAAACTGACTGCGACGGGCGGAATGCTCGACAAGGTGGCAAGCAACGGCGGCTGGCTCAACCTGGTCTTCCACCAGATCGTGACCGGTGCGCCCACCGACCCGGCCGAGATCACCCAAACCGACTTCAACCTGATCATGGACGCCATCGCCGCCCGGGAAATCCCCGTCATCCCGGTGAGCGACGTCGTTCGCAGGGCAGGTGTCTGACCTCCGTCCCCGTCACCGGCCGGACGCGGCCTGCTCCTCCCCCGGGCTGAGCGAGAAGTAGTCCTCCTCTTCCTGTGCCAGGTGCAGCCGCAGCACCGCGTCCAGGCCGTACAGGGCGGCGAGCAGGTCGGGTATCTCGTCGTGGCGCAGCCGGCCGTCCAGGTGCTGGGACAGGTGGCCGCCGATCCGGTCCACCAGCCGGCCGATCTCCACGTGTCCCCGGCTCATCGTCGAGGTCGCCTCGTCGCTGCCGAGCAGCCCCGCGAGCACCGGATAGAGCTGCCGCTCCTCGGCCGCCTCGTGCGGCAGCACCTCGTCAACCAGCCGGCGGTGCACCTCCCGTAGCGCCGGTACGCACTCCGGCGCGTCCGGGCGGGTCGCCACCAGGTCGGCGGTGTCGCGCAGCCGGTCCAGCACGTCGCGTACGCCCCGGTGCTCGCCCGCGTACCGGTCGAGCAGTTCCCGGATCTCCGGCGGGACGTCCTGGCGGCGCAGACCGCCCCGCAGGGCACGCAGCGCGTTGGCGATCACCAGCACGTCGATGCCCTCCTGGAGGAACGCGCCGGCGACCGGGGGCAGCCCGCCAGCGGCGGCCGCCACCATCGCCACGACGGCCAGGCCCATCCCGACGGTGGCGCTCTGCACCGCGATGCGGCGGACGTACCGGGCGATCTCGACGGCGTCGGCGAGCCGGTCCAGCCGGTCCACGGTGAGCACCGCGTCCGCCACGTCGGCGGAGGCGGTCGCCCCGGTGGCGCCCATCGCCACCCCGACGTGCGCCTCGGCCAGCGCCGGCGCGTCGTTGACGCCGTCGCCGACCATCACGGTCACCGCCCGACCGGATTCCGCTTTCACCCGCTCGACCTTCTCCTGCGGCGAGCATTCGGCGATCACGTCGTCCACGCCGACGGTCTGCGCGACGTGCCGGGCGGTACGCGGCCGGTCGCCGGTCACCATGACCAGGCGGTTCAGCCCGCTCTCGCGGAGCCGCCGCACGGTGCGCCGGGCGTCGGGGCGTACCGGATCCTCCAGCATGATCGCGCCGAGCGGGGCGCGATCATCGCTGACCCAGACGGTGGACCGGCCGGCCAGCTCGGCGCGCTCGCGTACCCGGCGCGCCCACTCGGGGGGCTCACCGGAGAGCTGGCCCACCCGGACCAGACGGCCGTCCACCCGGCCGGTCACCCCGCGCCCCGGCTCCTCCGTGACGTCCGTCGGCTCCTGCAGGCGCAGCCCCTGCGCGCGGGCCTGCCGAACCAGGGCGGCGGCCAGCACGTGCGGGGAGAGCTGCTCGACGGAGGCGGCCAGCCGCAGCACCTCGTCCCGGTCGCCGCCGGGCGGGACCACGGTCTCGGCGGCGCGCGGCCGGCCGGCGGTGAGCGTCCCGGTCTTGTCCATCAGCAGGGTACGGGCGCGGCCGAGCTGCTCCAGCGAACCGCCGTCGCGGACCAGCACCCCACGCCGGGCCACCCGGGACAGCCCGGAGACGATGGCGATCGGGGTGGCCAGCAGCAGCGGGCAGGGGGTGGCCACCACCAGCACCGCCACCGCGCGCAGGAACTGGCCGGACAGGGCCCAGGCCACCCCGGCCACCAGCAGGGTGAACGGCACGAACGCGGCGGCGTACCGGTCGGCGAGGCGGACCATCGGGGCCTTGCGCGCGGTGGCCTCCTGGGCGAGCCGGACGATTCCGGCGTACGTGCTCTCCGCCGCGCTCCTGCCGGCCCGCAGCCCGAACCCGGCGCCGGCGTTGACCGCGCCGCTGGCCACCTGCTCGCCCGCGGCGCGGGTGACCAACTGCGACTCGCCGGTGACCACCGACTCGTCCAACGTCGCGGGTTCCTCGACGGTCCCGTCGACCGGCACCACGTCGCCGGGGCCGACCACCAGCCGGTCCCCCACCGCCACCTGCTCCGACGGCACCACCTCGAGGCCCCCGTCGGGGGTACGCCGGCGGGCCCGGCGCGGGGCGCGTTCCAGCAGCGCGCGCAGGTCGCGGCTGGCCCGCTGCTCGGCGTAGTCCTCCAACGCCTGCCCGGTGGCGACCATCACGGCGATCACCGCGCCGGCCAGGTACTGCCGGACCAGCAGCGTGCCGACCAGCGCCAGCACGGCGATCACGTCCACCCCGAACTGCCGGCGCCACAACTGCCGCGCCATCGTCCACGCGGCCGGCAGCAGCGCCACTACGGTCACCGCCGCCCAGACCAGCTGGGCCGCGCCGTGCAGCCCGGCGAGCCACAACCCGGCGCCGACCAGCACGGCCAGGGTGAGCAGCGTCAGCGGGGCCCATTGCCGCCAGTCCAGTCGGCGCCGCCGCGCCGGCCGCTCGGATACGCACTCGCGCGGTTCCGCGTCCACGTGCGGATCGTCTCAGCGACGCGGGTGGCCGGACAGGGCAACCGGGGTATCCGGCGCAGGGGCGAACGGCCCGGATACGCGGGAGGGGCGGGCCGTGCGACCGCCCGCCGGATGGCAGAGGATGGAGCGGCAACGCCGCCCGGGCCCGGCCGGGGTGGGGCACGATGAGGAAAACGGAAAGGTCGTGAGGATGAGCCACGAGACGTCGGCTACCGACCCGGCGCTGGCCACCGCGCTCACCGAGGCCGCCGCGACATCCGGTCGGGCGCCCTCGGTGCACAACACCCAGCCGTGGCGCTGGAAGGTCCTCCCCGACGCGCTGGAGCTGCGGATGGTGCGGGATCCCCGGCTCGCCGCCACCGACCCGGAGGGCCAGCTGGTGACGCTGAGCTGCGGCGCGGCGCTGCACCACGCGTGCGTGGCGCTGGCCGCCGGGGGCTGGACGGCGGTGGTGGAGCGGCTGCCCGACCCGAAGCAGCCGGAGCTGCTCGCCCGGCTCACCGGGTTCCGGCACACCGGGGCGGACCCGGACGCGATGCGCCTCGTGCAGTGCATGCAGGTGCGGCACACCGACCGCCGGCCGGTGAGCGACGAGCCGGTGCCGGCTGCGACGCTCGACGAGATCGTCGAGGCGGCCCGCGCGGACGGGGTGCGACTCCAGGTGCTCAACTCGGACCAGGTGATGGATCTGGCCGCCGCGGCGTCGCAGGCCGCCACGGTCACGTCCGAGGACCCGCAAACGCGCGAGGAGCTGGAGTACTGGACCAGCCGGGCCGACACCGGCACCGGGCTGCCGCCCGAGGTGCTGCCCGAGCAGGCCCCGCAGACCACCGTGCCGGGCCGGGATTTCGGCCGCCCCGGCACCCTGCCGGTCGGTCCCGGGCACGACCGGGCCGCCCGCTACGGGATCCTCTGGGGCATCGAGGACGAGCCGGACAACTGGCTGCGCGCCGGTGAGGCGCTTTCCTCCGCCTGGCTGGCCGCCACCCGGCTCGGGGTCTCCGTGGTGCCGCTCAGCGGTGTGGTGGAGGTGGAGGGCACCCGGCAGACCGTCCGGCGGCTGCTGGCCGGGCTCGGCTTCCCGTACCTTGCGCTGCGGCTGGGGCTCGCGGACCCGGCGCACGCGGGGCCACCGCACACCCCGCGGCTGCCCACCGAGGAGATCGTCGACACCTCCGCGGTACGCGCCGGCCACGCTTGACGGCTCGTAGCGCCGGCCGCCGGGCGATACCATCGCCCGGTGGCCAGCGCACCGAATCCCCGGAACGAACCCGCCACCCCCTCGCTGGGGCTGACCCCGCTGTCCCGGGTGCGCCTCGACGAGCTGCTCCAGGAGATGCTGGACCGGGTCGGTGAGGTGGTCACCAGCCGGGAGCGGCTGCGCGCCCTGCTCGACGCGGTGGTGGGCATCGGCACCGACCTCGACCTGCGCAGCACCCTGCAACGGATCGTGCAGTCGGCGTGCGAGCTGGTCGGCGCGAAGTACGGCGCGCTCGGGGTGATCGGCCCCGACCGGCTGCTGCACGACTTCATCGTCCACGGGATCGGGCCGGAGCTGCACGCCGAGATCGGCGAGCTGCCGCACGGCAGGGGCGTGCTCGGCCTGCTCATCGACCACCCCCGGCCCCTGCGCATGCCGGACATCACCCGGCACCCCAGGTCGTACGGCTTCCCGCCGAACCACCCGCCGATGCACAGCTTCCTCGGCGTGCCGGTCCGCATCCGCGACCACGTCTTCGGCAACCTCTACCTCGCCGAGAAGCAGGGCGCGGCCGAGTTCACCGAGGACGACGAGGAGATCGTGGTGGCGCTGGCCGCCGCGGCCGGCGTGGCGATCGAGAACGCCCGCCTCTACGCCCTCGCCCACCGGCGGGAACGCTGGCTGGCCGCCACCGCCGAGATCACCTCGGTGCTGCTCGGCGAGGTGCGGCGTACCGACGCGCTGACCCTGGTGGCCCGCCGGGCCCGGGAGGTCGCCGAGGCGGAGCTGGCGATGGTGCTGCTCTACGACGAGGACGAGGAGCAGTTCACCGTCGAGGTGGTCGACGGCGTCGACGAGGACGCCCGGGCGCTGGTCGGCGCGGTGCTGCCGGCCGCCGAGACCACCTTCGCCGGTTCGGTCACCGAGCGCCGCCACGACCTGCTGGGCAACCTCGCCGAGGCCGCCCCCTGGCCGCTACCGGTGGTCGCCGGCCCGGCGGTGGTCTCCCCGCTCGCCACGGCGGACACCCTGCACGGTGTCCTGGTGATCGCCCACCGCGCCGACCACGCCGCGGGCGGCGATGACGACGTCGCGCTGCTGAACAGCTTCGCCGGCCAGGCCGCGCTGGCCATGGAGCGAGCCCGCGGCCAGGAGGAGCGGGAGCTGCTGGCGGTCCTGGAGGACCGCGAGCGGATCGCCCGTGACCTGCACGACGTGGTGATCCAACGGCTCTTCGCCACCGGCCTGCAGTTGCAGAGCGCCGCGCCGATGAACGCCCGCCCCGAGGTGACCAAGCGGATCAACGCGGCCGTCGACGACCTGGACGCCACCATCCGGGACATCCGGCGGACCATCTTCGAGCTGCGCACGCCGATGAGCGCCGCGCTGCGGACCGAGATCCGTGAGGCGATCGAGGTGGCCGCCGAGTCGCTGGGCTACCGACCCCACCTGGACCTGATCGGCCCGATCGACAGCGCCGTCCCGGACGAGCTGCGTCCCGAGCTCACCGCCGTGCTGCGGGAGGCGCTGTCCAACGCGGTACGCCACGCGCAGGCCGACCGGGTGTCGGTGACGGTGCTGGTCGACGCCGGCTGGGTGACCGTGACGGTCACCGACGACGGGGTCGGCTGCGACCCGGAGGCGGCCCGCAGCGGCCTGGTGAACCTGCGCGAGCGGGCAGAACGCCTCGACGGTGACTTCGCGCTGAGCCGGGTGCGGCCGCACGGCACCGAGGTGCGCTGGAGCGTTCCGCTCCGCGACTGACAGCCGGCCGGGTCCTCAGTGCCGCTGGCCGAGCAGGCGGGTGGCCAGCACCGCCGCCTGCGTACGCCGCTCCAGGCCGAGCTTGGCCAGCACGCTGGAGACGTAGTTCTTCACCGTCTTCTCGGCCAGGAACATCTTGCCGGCGATCTCCCGGTTGGTGAGCCCTTCGGCCACGTACTCCAGGATCCGCCGCTCCTGCTCGGTGAGCGCCTTCAGCTCGCGCGGCTGCTCGACGCCGCTGCGGATCCGCTCCAGCACCCGGGTGGTGATCGCCGGGTCGAGCAGCGACTGCCCGGCCGCCACCCGGCGCACCGCGTCCACCAGGTCGGTGCCCCGGATCTGCTTGAGCACGTAGCCGGCGGCCCCGGCCATGATCGCGGCGAAGAGCGCCTCGTCGTCCTCGTACGAGGTGAGGATCAGGCCCTTGATCGAGGAGTCCACGGCCCGGATGTCCCGGCACACGTCGATGCCGTTGCCGTCGGGCAGCCGGGCGTCGAGGATCGCCACGTCGGGGCGGAGCGCCGGGATGCGGCGGGCCGCCTCCTGGGCGGAGCCGGACTCACCCACCACCTCGATGTCACCGCTGTTGGTGAGCAGGTCGGCAAGGCCACGACGAACGACCTCATGGTCGTCGAGCAGGAACACCCGGATCATTCGTCCTTTCTACCGCCACGCCCCGGTGTCGTGCACGGGCCGAAGGTCCCGACCCCGGCGCGGCGGCGGGCAGACGGTCCCGCCGAGGTGGGGACCTTGGGCCCTGCTCGCACAACCCCTGGTTGACGCACCGTTGATGGGAACGACCGGGAGGCGACACCGCCCGCCCACGGAGGGAGCAGCATCATGACCACCGGCTTCACCGTCGAGCAGTTGCGGGCCGCCGTCACCGACGCCGTCCGGGCGCCATCCCTGCACAACACCCAGCCGTGGCGGTTCCGGCTGCACGACGGCGGGATCGAGCTGTCCGTCGACCCGCTGCGCCGGTTGCCGGCCACCGACCCGAGCGGCTGGGGCGCCCGGATCGCCTGCGGGGCGGCCCTGTTCAACCTGCGGCTGGCCCTCGCCGTGGCGGGCACCCCGGCCACGGTCCGGCTCCGCCCGTACCCCGCCGACCCGAACGTGGTGGCCCGACTCGTCCCGGACGTGCCGCGCCGCCCCACCCCCACCGAGCAGAGCCTGTACGCGGCGATCGGCCACCGGTTCAGCAACCGCGCCCCGTTCTGGCCCGACCCGGTCCCCGCCGAGGCCCGGTGGCGGCTCGGCGAGGCCGCCCGGGCCGAGCACTGCTGGTTGGAGCTGCTGATCGGCACCAGCGCGGTCAACGCGTTCGCCGAGATCACCCGCAGCGCCCACCGCGTCCTCGAACGGGACCCCGCGTACGTGGCCGAGCGGGCCGCCTGGATCCGCTCCGAGCCCGCCCCCGACGGCGTGCCGACCACCGCCGCCGGCCCGCAGGGCGAGCCGCAGGACCTGCTGCCGCAGCGCGGCTTCGGGGGCCGCGACCGGGCCCCGGGGCGGGACTTCGAACCGGAACCGCTGGTCGCGGTGCTGGGGTCGCCGGGAAACACCAGCGCCGACCAGGTCGTCGCCGGCCAGGCCCTGCAACGGGTGCTGCTGGCCGCCACCGACGCCGGGCTGAGCGTGTCGATGATCTCCCAGCCGATCGAGGTGTCCGGGGCGCGGGAGGCGCTGCGGCTCTCCCTGGGCCGGTTCGGCACCCCGCAGATGGGGTTGCGGATCGGGTACGGCCAGCCGGGGCGACCGACGCCCCGCCGGTCGGTCGACGAGGTGCTCGACGTGCCGATGCCGCAGCCGTGAACAGCACGCACTGAGGCCGGGCCGTCATTTGAGCAAGGCCACCTCCCGCTCGGGGTCGAGCCCCACCGTCGCCCGCGCCGGCCGCCCCGCCCGCGCTGGCACCCGGCCCACCTCGCCCAGCCAGCGCCAGGTGTCGGCGACCGTCTCGGCCACCGGCCGGCAGACCAGCCCCGCCGCGTACGCCCGCTCGATACCCATCTCCTGCAGCCAGCGGTACTCGTGCCCGACCGGGATCCAGATCGGCAGGTCGTTCCAGGGCTCGATGCCTGCGGCCAGGATCGGCCCCGGGTCCGTCCAGCGCAGGGCCGCGTCCGCGCCGGTCACCGCCACGGCCGCGTCGAGCAGCTCACCCATCGTCGTGTGCCCGGTCCGGCTCACCACGTTGTACGCCCCGCCGGCCCCTTCAGCGCCCCGATCCAGCAGCCAGATCGCCAGGTCCCGGACGTCGATGTACTGCACCGGCAGGTCGCGCGGCCCCGGGGCCAGCACCGCTCCGCCCCGGGCGATCCGCCGCAGCCACCACGGCAGCCGCCCGATGTCCTCGCCCGGCCCGAGGATCAGGCCGGCGCGCGCCAGCAGCGCCCGCTCGCCGAAGACCTCCACCGCGGCCCGCTCCCCGCCGGCCTTGAGCTGCGGATAGTCGCCGTCGACCGCGTCAGCCGACGCCTCGACGACCGGCGCGTCCTCGGCCGTGCCCGGCTGCACCGGCTCGGTGTAGACCGAGCCGCTGGAGACGTAGCAGTAGTGCCGGACCGAGCTGGCCAGTGCGCGGGCCGCGTCCCGCACCGCCCGCGGTGCGCCGTCCCAGGTGTCCACCACCAGGTCCCACTCACCGCCGGTGAGCGCCGCCAGCCCATCCGGCGCCGTCCGGTCACCCCGCAACCGGCGTACGCCCACCGGCGCGACGCCGTGCAGCCCCCGGTTGAACACCGTCACCGACCAGCCACGGCGTGCCGCCTCGGTCACCACGGCCCCACCGACGAATCCCGTTCCACCCAGCATCAGCAGCCTCATACGCCCCAGCCTGCCCGCTGCCGGCCCGGGCTAGGCGTCCCGTTCGCGGTCGGCGGATCTGCCCAGAGCAGAAGCCCCGGCCTGCCCGCCCCTGCCCGGCAGCCGCCCTGCCGGTGTGGGGTGAATGTCCGGTTGCCGGTTGCCGGGTGACTGTCGCGTTGGTGGGTGGAACGGTATGGAGGTCACGGGAGTCGTTTGACGTCCATGCCGTTCCACTGACGGCCTCGATGTTTGGGCGGCGCGGGTGCCGCTGGGGTGTTGTGTCCGGTTTGTGGGTGTGGTCGGGGGGTCCCGGGGGCGGAATGGCTGGTGGGGGTCGGTCGTTGAACACGGGTGCACGGCCGAGGAGGACGCCCCCGCCTGGCGGGGTGCGTGAGGCCCGGAATGATGGCGGGCCGCCGGTCGTTGTACACGGTCCCGGCGCCGCGTAGAGGCGAGCTTCCTCGCCCCGTGGGCCAGCCGGTTGAAGTCTTTCCCCCTGTTTTTGGGCGCCTGACGTGGTGCTTGCGCATGATGCCGACCCCCATCGGCGTGTGCGTCGACCCCCGAATGGAGCTTTGTCATGAATTCGATGCTGCGTAAGAGCATTCTTGGTGTTGCTGGTCTGGCTTTCACCGGTGGTGTGTTCGCTGGTCCGATCGCTGCTCATGCTGCTGAGCCGGTGCACGCCGCCCCGGCCGTCGCGGTGCAGGCCGGTAAGCCGGCCGTGGACATGGGCAAGTTGATTCCGCATGGTGTGCAGGGCGCGCAGTCGAAGATCGCTCTGAACGATGAGCAGACCGCGGATGCGAAGGCGATCATCGCGGCGACGAAGAAGGCCGGTATGCCGGAGCGGGCGGCGGTCATCTCGATCGCCACGAGTCTGCAGGAGTCGAAGCTGGAGAACCTGGGTCACCTGGGTGACCAGAACGATCACGACTCGCTGGGTCTGTTCCAGCAGCGCCCCTCCTCCGGTTGGGGCACCCCGGAGCAGATCACGAACCCCGAGTACTCGACCACCGCGTTCCTGAAGGGCCTCAAGCAGGTCGACGGGTGGCAGGACATGCCCCTGACCAAGGCCGCGCAGACCGTCCAGGTCTCGGCGTACCCGGACGCGTACGCCCAGTGGGAGCAGCAGGCCGCTGACCTGGTCGCCCAGTACTGGAACAACTGACCCCGCTTGAACGACACGTTGGCCGGCACCCCGAACCCGGGGTGCCGGCCAACGGCATCTCCAGATCTTGGACCGTTATCGTCGTCCAGCGCGAACGGAACCTCTCCACGATCCGGCCGCCCGGTGGCGGCGCCACGACGGGAGTGATTCCCACCTGGTCCAGCAGTGGCCCGGCAAGCGCGTATCCGATCGGCCCGGCAAGCAGGTTAGCGGTGATCACGAACGCGATCACCTTGGACGTCGGGGTTTGATGTCGAGGCTGCGCGGCACCAGGTCGACGTGTCCCGGTACCCCCTGGCCGTTTCCGGCTCGCTCGGTCCTGCCTGGCCTTGCTTGGCTCGCTTGGCGGCTTGGCCGTGCGCGGGATGCGGCAAGTCGTGCTGTTCGGCGTCGGGGAGAGCCACGTTGCCGCACACCGCGTTGATCATGGTTGCCCGGCCTGCCCCGGCCCCGCTAGGCGAGCTACGGCGATCCACCGCGGATGGCTGAGTCGCTTACGACATCAAGTCTGTAGGGAAGCGTGAGGGACATCCGGTCCCGGTGCGGCGCCGCCCTGAGGAGGTGCGGCGGCTTGAAAGGACAGGCCCAGGGCCCTTCCGGGCACCCTGCGCCCAGGCGAGATGCCGCGGAGAGATCCGGGCGCGACACGCGGGTGGGACTAGGCGTGTGGCGGGCCCTCGTCGCGCGACCGCGGCGCGGGCCGTCCCGCGCGCTGCAGCCCGAGGTGGCCGGGGAGCCGGCGTACCACCGCCGCGAACGCCTGCGGAGCGGGCCGGCGGGTCACCATGAACAGGGTGAGCCTGCCGGGGATCGACATGGTTGTCACCCGTTCCCCCTCCTGAGCGTAGGCGAGCCCGAGCCCGCGGGGCAGGACGGCCGGGCAGCCCAGCAGTCGGGCCATCCGCACGGCGGTCTCGGCAGTGGCCGCCGTGCGGGGCCTGGCACCGAGTTCGGAGAGTCGTTGGTGCAGCGTGTCCGTGGACATGTCGTAGGTGTAGGCGACGACGTCGAGGCCGGCGAAGGGTCGCCGGCCGCCTTTGACCGACAGCGCCGCCGGTGTCAGACGTGCCAGGCGGTCGCTCGCGACGGGTACGGCGCTCACGGTGGCCGGCAGGCGCATCTGATTGGCGATGGCGACGAAGGCCGCATCCAGCGACCCTTCGCCGACCCATTCCACGAGCCGGTCCCCATGGTCCGTGACCTGGTTCACGATGACGCCGTCCAGCAACTCTTCCAGTGCGGGGAACAGCCAGGGCGCAAGACTGCCGAAGGTGCCGACATTGAGCGTCGTCGCCCGCGCCGCCGCTCGCGCCCGGTCGAAGATCCCCCCGAGGTGATCGAGCACGTGCGCCGCCTCGGCGTAGAGCGCGCGACCGGCCGGCGTCGGTCGCGCTCCCGTCGTGTCGCGGTCGAAGAGCTGCTCGCCGATCCGTCGTTCGAGGGCCGCCAGGCGGTTGCTCGCGGCTGGCTGGCTGATCAGCAGTTCCCGGCCGGCGGCCCCGAGCGAACCGTGCCGCGCGACGGCCTCGACCAGCCGAAGATCTTCGACGGACGGGAATGAGCTCATAGCCCACCATTATGAGCTGCCGTGCGGATCCGGCTCCTACCAGCGGGTTCTGCCCGGCCGGAGGATCGGTCCGTGAACGCCAGACGTGACATCGCCGCCATGCTGACAACCACCTTCGTGGCCTGGATGGGTCAACGCACAACGGCCGTCGCGCTACCGCTCGTCGCGCTGGCCGAAACCGGTTCCGCCTGGTCGACCGGACTGGTCGGCGGAGCGGTCGGGCTCCCCATGCTGGCATCGCCGTGGTGGGCGCGGGGCCTGCGTCAGCGACTGACCACAGGCAGGGCCCTCGCCGGCGTACTCGTGATCCAGGTGGTCGGGCTGCTCGTCGTGCCCGTCGGCGCGGCCGTCGGGACGATCAGCGCCGCCCACCTCGCCGCCGCCGGGCTCGTCACCGGCTGCGCCACCGCGCTCAGCGGGCCAGGGCAACGAGCCCTGCTCTCGGACATCTGCGACCGTCTCGGTCCCACCGTCGCAACGAAGATGCTCGCCTGGCAGGACTTCGCGCACCGCGTCACGATGATCCTCGCCCCACCGGCCGCCGGTTGGGCCGTCACGGTCGGCGGGCCGTTGCCCCTGCTCTGGGCCGAGGCCCTCGGGGTCAGCGCCGCAGCGGCGCTCCTGCTGACCGTACGCGGCACCGCGACAGTTGCCGCCGCAGCTCGACCGGCCGGCGCGCCCGCCCTGCGTCACGTGCTGGCCCGGCATGGGGACATCCGCCGCGCGGTGACGATGTCGGGAGTCGGCGGACTCGTATGGTTCGCCTTCACCCTCGGCCTCGCGATCCTCGGCGTCGAGACCGGACGGCCCGGGCTGCTCATCTCGGCCGGCATGACCGGGTACGGCGTGGGCTCGCTCGCCGGTGCCCTGCTGGCGCCGGTGCTCGTACCGCGGCTTCCGGCGCTCCCGACGATGGCGACCGGATGGGCCGTTCTGGGCGCGGCATTCCTGGCCCTACCCGCCGTGACGTCGTCCCTCACCCTCCTGGGGTGCGTGGCCGCGGTTGGCGGCTTCGCCATGCCGCTCGGCATCGGCGCGCTCAACCGCCTCATCACCACACACACCGAAGGCGCCGACCGGCGAGCCGCCTTCGCGGCCGAGAGCTTCGTGCACGACGGCGCGGTCTCGATCGGCCTGCTCGCCGGGGGTGCGGTCATCGGCCTCGTCGGCGCCGGACCGACGCTCGTCGCGGCCGGCGCCGCCCAGCTGGTCGCCGCGCTGCTTGCCGGACCGTGGCTGAGCGTGCCACGCAGACGCCGCCGTTCGCTGGCGCCGTCTGCTCGGATAGGTGTGGGCGATACTGGGTTTGAACCAGTGACCTCTTCCGTGTCAAGGAAGCGCGCTCCCACTGCGCCAATCGCCCGAGCGCACGCCGGGTCGGAACACCGGCGACGGTCGACCCCGTGAGGGGCGGATCGCGAGCGGACGACGGGATTCGAACCCGCGACCCTCACCTTGGCAAGGTGATGCGCTACCAGCTGCGCTACGTCCGCGTGTCGCCGGCTTGCGTCGGCGACGGGTAGAACTGTACCCGATGGCAAGATCGCCGTGCGGCAGCCCCCCGCCCGTGGGGCGCCGGCCGTGGCCGGCGCCCCGTTCGCGCGTCGGGTCAGCCCCGCATGAGCCCGTTGAGCGTGCCGTAGTCGACGGCATCGGCGAGGGCGTCGTACGTCCCGGCGGCGAGTGCCTCCTCGGCCGCCCGGCGGGCCACCGCGTACGCCGCCTGCGCCACGGAGGAGCCGAGGCTGACCCGGGCCACCCCCAGCTTCGCCAGCTCCGGCACGGGTGGTGCGCCCGGCCCGGCGAGCACGTTCAGCGGTGCCGGGATCGCCTCGACCAGGGCGGCCAGCGTGCCGGGGTCGACCGTCCCGGGCACGAACACCCCGTCGGCGCCGGCCGCCAGGTACGCCCGGGCCCGCGCCACTGTCTCCGCGATGCCCCCGGCGCCCCTCAGGAACGTGTCGACGCGCGCGTTGACGAACAGCGGGATCCCGGCCCGGTCCGCGGCGGACCGGACGGCTGCCAGGCGGTCGCACTGGTCGTCGACCTCCCGCAGTGGCGTCGCCCCGCCGTGCCGGGCGTCCTCGACGTTCACCCCGACGGCACCGGCCGCGATCACCGCCGCGATGGTCCCGGCAACCTCGTCGGCGGTGTCGCCGTACCCGGACTCGATGTCGGCGGTGACCGGCAGCGGCACCGCCGCGACGACCCGGCGCACCAGGTCGACGGCGGCGTCACGGCCGAGAGCGTCGCCGTCCGGCGCGCCGAGGCTCCAGGCCACGCCGGCGCTGGTGGTGGCGACCGCGCGGGCGCCGGCGGCGGCGACGATCCGGGCGCTCGCGGCGTCCCAGGCATTCACCAGGACCAGCGGCTCGCCGGGGACGTGCAGGGAATGGAAGTGCAGGGCTCGGGTGTGGTGATCGTTCACCCGACCAGTCTGGGTGGGCGAGGCCGTCGGCCCTATTGTTTCAGTCCTGACTGAAACGAAGGAGGCGGTGTGGTCGCGATCGGTCTGTCGGCGGGCGCCGTGGCGCGGGTCCGCTTCGCGCTCTCCTGCCTCTGGGAGGTTGTCGCCAGCGTGCGGGTGCTGCGCGACCCGGGCCAGCACGCGATCCACCTGCCCTGGGTGAACCGGGTCCAGCCGCGCCTGGCCGAGGCGGGCCTGGTCAGCACCGACAGCGGCCTGCTCTGGCAGCTCGTCCCGCCCGCGCCGGGCTACCTCGCCGACTTCCTCAACCCGCCACCCGTCGGTCTGGCCCCCGACCTCGGGCAGGAACTGGCCGTGCTGCGCGCCACCCCGCCCAGGACCGTCCGCGCCCACCTGGACCTCTACCCCGGCCTCCGCCCCCCGGCCCTGTCCGCCCTCTACGCCGACCCTGAAAAGGGGCTGCACCGGCTCGCCGAGGAGATCGAGGCGTACTGGCGGCTGGCCCTGGCCGGGGACTGGCCCCGGATCCGGGCGCTGCTCGACGCGGAGGTGTTCCGGCGGGCCCGCCGGCTGGCCGAGGACGGCGCGGCCGGGTTGCTCAACGACCTGCACGAACGGGTCCGCTGGGAGGACGACGCCCTGCTGATCAACCAGCGCCACTGCGCGGCGCCGGACGTGCCGGACGGCAGCGGGCTGGTCCTGGTGCCCTCGGTCTTCGTCTGGCCGTCCGTGCTCAGCATCGCGGCTGGCGACCTGCCCCAGCTGGCCTACCCGGCCCGGGGCGTCGGCGCGCTGTGGGAGTGCCCGCCGACCGCGCCGGACGCGTTGAGCGCCGTGCTCGGCCGGGGGCGGGCACGGCTGCTCGCCGAGCTGGGCACGCCACGGTCGAGCACCGAGCTGGCCCGGCGGACGGGCCTGTCCCCGGCCGGGGTGTCGCAGCACCTCACCGCGCTGCGGGCAGCTGGCCTCGTGGTGACGCACCGGCAGGGCCGGTCGTTGCTGAGCAGCCGGACGGCTGTCGCGGAGGCGCTCCTGACCGCCTCCGCCTGACGCGGTGCGGGCAAATACCATCGGAGCAACAGAAAGGCTCGTCACCGAGGTCCGGTGACGAGCCTTTCTGTTCATCGAATTGGTGGGCGATACTGGGTTTGAACCAGTGACCTCTTCCGTGTCAAGGAAGCGCGCTCCCACTGCGCCAATCGCCCTCGTCTACTGCCGAGGTGGAGACGGGATTTGAACCCGTGTACACGGCTTTGCAGGCCGTTGCCTCGCCTCTCGGCCACTCCACCGAGCTTGCCCCCGACATGCATGGTGGCATATCTCCGAGCGGACGACGGGATTCGAACCCGCGACCCTCACCTTGGCAAGGTGATGCGCTACCAGCTGCGCTACGTCCGCGTGTCCCCGGTGTTTCCCGGTGACGGATGAGAACTTTAGCCGAGCCCGGAACCGTTGCCAAATCGGGGTGGTCTTTCGGGCGCGTCCGGGTGACGGCGTCCCGCTTCGCGTAGAGCTTCCGGGTGGCAAGAGCCCGCCGGGCCCGGGCGCCGCGCGCCGACACGCTTGCCGGCAACTGTCCGGCTTCCGACTGAGACGCGTCCGACCGGCCGCTCAGGTAACTCCTCGTGGTCACGTCAATGGGTTACGGTAACGCCGTGACGAGACGCGCCGCCGATATCCGCCTGGATGCCCTGCTTCGCACGGCCTGTGACGTGATCGCGGAACGTGGCCTCGCCAACACTCGCACCGCCGATGTGGCGGAAGCCGCCGGAGTCAGCCAGGCCCTGGTCTTCTACCACTTCGCGACGAAGGACCGGCTGCTCGCACAGGCGTTCGCGTACGCCGTCGAGCAGGATCTGACCCGGCTCGACGCGGTGATCCGCTCCTCCGCCCCGCCGCTGGCGAAGCTGCGCCGGATGCTCCGCCTCTACGCCCCGGCCGGCCGGGCGACCTCGTGGTCCATCTGGATCGACGGCTGGGCGGAGTCGCTGCGCACCCCCGAGCTGGAGAAGCTCTCCCGCCGGCTCGACCTGCGCTGGCGGCAGGATCTCGCCCAGGTGATCTCCGACGGGGTGGCCGAGGGCACCTTCGACTGCCCGGATCCGGCGGGCGCGGCGTGGCGGATCAGCGCGGTGATGGACGGCCTGGCCGTGCAGCTCGCGGTCCACGAGCGGGTGATCACCCGGCGGCAGATCGCCCAGTGGATCCGCCTCGTCGCCGCGCGCGAGCTGGGGTTGGAGCCGGGCCAGCTCGACTGAGGCCGGCCGCAGGCCATACGAGAGAATCACCCGGTGTCCAACCTGTCCGCGGCCTTCATCCGGCTGCACGCCCGACTCGCCCCGGTGGCCTTCGTCCCCGAGGTGCGGCTGCACCAGGCCGACGAGCCGATCGGCCTCTGGGAGCTGACCGAGGGTGAGTTCCGCAGCACCCAACCGCCACCGTTCTGGGCCTTCGCCTGGGCCGGCGGGCAGGCGCTCGCCCGCTACGTCACCGACCACCCCGAACTGGTCGCCGGGCGGCGGGTGCTCGACCTCGCCTCTGGCTCCGGCCTGGTCGCCATCGCCGCCGCCCGGGTGGGCGCCGCCGCCGTCCGGGCCGTGGAGGTGGACGAGCGGGCGGTCGCGGCCGTCGCGCTCAACGCCGAGGCCAACGGGGTACGCGTCGACGCCGAACTCGGCGACATCCTCGACGGGGACGCCGGGGACGCCGAGGTGGTGCTGGCCGGGGACGTCTTCTACAGCGAGGCGATGGCGCGACGGATGCTGCGCTTCCAACTCAAAGCCGCTCGATCCGGGGCCCGGGTGCTGGTCGGCGACCCCGGCCGGGCGTACCTGCCCCGCGAGCGGTTCCACGAGCTGGCCGGCTACGACGTGCCGGTGCCGGAGGCGCTGGAGGGCGTACGGGTGAAGCACACCACCGTGTGGGAGCTGGATCCCACTCCCCCGGGGGCCGCCCGTTAGCGTGTCGTCCGTGCTGTTTCGGGGCTGGGGAGAGGCCGTCGACGGTCCGTGGCCCGACGTGGCGACCGTGGTCGACCACGTCGGCGTGCCGCATCTGGTGGTGACCCGGCACGCCCTGGTCCGGCGGCTGCTCACCGACCCGGAGACGTTCCGGCCGGACAACGCCCTCGACGCGGTGACCCCGATGCCGGTGGCCGCCCTGCGGGTCCTCGCCGGGCACCGGTTCCGGCTGCCGCCCACGCTGGCCAACAACTCGGCCGCCAGCCACCCCGAGATCCGGGGCATCGTCGCCGACGCGCTGCACCCCGACCGGGTGGCCGCGCAGCAGCCCTGGCTGACCGACCTGGTGCGGCGCCGGGTGGCCCGGCTCGCCACCACCCTCGACGCCGGCGAGCCGGTCGACCTGTACGCCGAACTCGCCGCCGACCTGCCGCTGCTGGTGCTGGCCCGGCTGGTCGAGCTGCCGGACGCCCCGGTCGGCGCGGTCAAGGACTTCGCCCGAGCCGCCCTGGAACTGTTCTGGGCGCCGCTCGACGAGCCCCGGCAGCTCGCCCTCGCCACCGAGGTCGGCCGGTTCCACACCGCGCTGCGCGCGTTCGCCGCGACCGGCGGTGGGCTGGCCGCCCGGCTGCGCGACGCCGGGCACTCCCCCGACGTGGTCGTCGGCGCCCTGTTCTTCCTGCTGGTCGCCGGGCAGGAAACCACCTCGCAGTTCCTCACCCTGCTGCTGCACCGGCTGACCGGCGAACCGGCGGTGCGGGCCGGGCTGCGCGCGGGCGGGATCGCGGTCGCCGACGTGGTCGAGGAGGGGCTGCGGCTGGAGCCGCCGATCGTCACCTGGCGGCGGGTGGCGGCGGTGGACACCACGCTGGGCGGCACCGCCGTCGCGGCGGGCACCAGCATCGTGGCCTGGCTGGCCCGGGCCGGCCGGGACCCGGAGGTGCTCGCCGAGCCCGGCGAGTTCCGGCCCGGGCAGCGCGGCTCCCGGCGGCACCTGGCCTTCGGGGCCGGGCCGCACCGGTGCGTTGGCGCGCAGCTGGCCCGGATGGAGGCGGCCGTGGTGGTCGCCGAGGCGACGCCGCTGCTCGACGGGGTGACCGTGGTCCGCCCGCCGTGGTGCCCGGACAACCTCACCTTCCGGATGCCGGACGCCTTCGTGATCCGCCGGCCCTGACCCGTCGGACGCCGGAACACCGAGCCAGCGGGTCAGGTGGTCAGCTCGCGTCCTCGGCCCAGGCCCGCCAGTCGTCGAGCACCCCGTACAGGCTGGGGGTGAGCCAGCCCGGGGCGGACCGACGGAAGACACCCGGGTCCATCCCGCCGGCGCCCATCGGCACCGCGCCGAGCAGGTTGGGCGCCAGCTCGGTCAGGTTGGCCCAGTGCACCAGCTCCGGCTCGGCCGGCCAGGCGCCGATCACCACACCCGCCGGGATCGCCCGGCGCTCCAGCGCCTCAAGGGTGAGCGCGGTGTGGTTGAGCGTGCCGAGCCCGGCGCGGGCCACCACCACGGCCGGCGCGCCCAGCGACACAGCCAGGTCGGCCACCGTCCAGGGCTCGCCCGAGGGCCGCAGCCCCATCGGCACGAGCAGCCCGCCGGCCCCCTCCACCAGCACCAGGTCGTGCTTGTCGGCCTCCTCGCGGACGGCGTCGACGGCGGCGTAGAGCTCCAGCGGCGGAAGCTCCGCGACCCGGGCCGCGGCGAGCGGGGCGAGCGGGTCCGGGTAGCTGGCGAGAGTGCGGCCGGTCAGCGGGGCGGCCAGCCGGGTCACCGAGTCGACGTCGCCGGGGTCGCCGGTGGCCGTACCGGTCTGGCCCGGCTTGATCACCGCGACCCGCAGCCCGGCGGCCTGCGCGGCGGCGATGATCGCCGCGGTCACGACGGTCTTGCCCACCTCGGTGTCGGTACCCGTCACCAGCACCGGCCCGGTCCAGCCAGCAGTCATGGTGCACACTCCACAATCACGTCCAGGGCCCGCGCGAAGTCCGCCCGAGCCACCCCGGCGCTGATGGTCAACCGGAGCCGGGAACGGCTGTCCGGGGTTGACGGGGGCCGGAAGCAGCCCACCGCGACGCCCCGCTCCCGGCACGCGGCGGCCCACGCGGTCGCCGCCTCCGGGCCGGGCGCGGTCACCGACACCACCGCCGCGTCGGGCGCGGAGACGTCCAGCCCAGCACCGCCCAGCCGGCGGACCGCGAGCGCGGCCCGCTCGGCCAGCTCGGCGCGGAGCCCGTCGCCGGCCCGGGCCAGGCCGACCGCCGCCAGCACGCCGGCGGCCACCGCCGGGGGCAGCGCGGTGTCGAAGATGAACGTCCGCCCGGTCTCCACCAGGTGCCGGACGAACTCCGCCGGCCCGGCGACCACCCCGCCGGCTCCGCCGAGCGCCTTGGAGAGCGTGGCGGTCACCACCACGTCCGGCGCTCCGGCCAGCCCCGCCGCGGCCACCCCGCCCGCCCCGGCCGGGCCGGTGACGCCGAGCGCGTGCGCGTCGTCGACCAGCAGCAACGCGCCGTGCCGGCGGGCCACGGCGTGCAGCTCGGCCAGCGGAGCGAGGCCGCCGTCGACGGAGAAGACCGACTCGGTGACCACCACCGCGGGCCGGCCCGGGGCGGCGGCCAGCGCGGCGGCCACCGCGTCGACGTCGGCGTGCGGGGTCACCACGGTCTCCGCGCCGGAGATCCGGCAGCCGTCGATCAGCGAGGCGTGATTGTGCGCGTCGGAGACGAGCAGCGTACGCGGCCGCGCCAGGCCCCGGATGGCCGCGATGTTGGCCAGGTAGCCGGAGGAGAAGACCAGCGCCCGGTCGGTGCCGAGCCAGCCCGCGAGGGCGTCCTCCAGCGCGTGGTGGGCGTCGGTCGAGCCGCGCACCAGCCGTGATCCGGTGGCCCCCAGCCCGTACGCGGAGAGCGCCTGCGCCGCCGCGGCGGTGACCTCGGGGTGGGTGGCCAGGCCGAGGTAGTCGTTGCCGGCCAGGTCGACCACGGCGTCGCCGGCGGCGCGTGGGCGCAGCGTACGGGTGAGCCCCGCCCTGGCCCGCAGCTCGGCGCGACGGTGCAGAGCCGCCAGCCAGTCCGCCACTGTCACTCCCCTGCCGTCGACCGTTTCGCGGGGCGAAATTACCACCCACCCTCCGAACCTCGACGGAAGCGGCCTGGGCGCTGCCGACCGACGACCTGCCCGACCAGCATCCGGAGCCCGTTTTTCGCCGTCCGCGGGCCTTGTAGGGTACGAGCCATGCCAGAGATCCTCGACCAGGCCCGGACCCAGGTGCTGGAGAACGGCGTCGGCCTCGACCAGGCCGGCGTCCTTGCCGTGCTCAACCTGCCCGACGAGCACCTCCCCGCCGCCCTCCAGCTCGCCCACGAGGTACGGATGCGCTGGTGCGGCCCGGAGGTCGAGGTCGAGGGCATCATCTCGCTGAAGACCGGCGGCTGCCCGGAGGACTGCCACTTCTGCTCGCAGTCCGGCCTGTTCACCTCGCCGGTCCGCTCGGTCTGGCTGGACATTCCCAACCTGATCGAGGCGGCGAAGCAGACCGCCGCGACCGGGGCGACCGAGTTCTGCATCGTGGCCGCCGTGCGCGGTCCCGACGCCCGGCTGATGAAGCAGATGCGCGAGGGCGTGGCCGCCATCAAGGCGGAGGTCGACATCCAGGTCGCCGCCTCGCTGGGCATGCTCACCCAGGAGCAGGTCGACGAGCTGGTCGAGATGGGCGTGCACCGCTACAACCACAACCTGGAGACCTGCCGCTCCTACTTCCCGAACGTGGTCACCACGCACTCGTGGGAGGAGCGCTGGGAGACCTTGACGATGGTCCGCGAGTCGGGCATGGAGGTCTGCTGCGGCGGCATCCTCGGCTTGGGCGAGTCGGTCGAGCAGCGGGCCGAGTTCGCCGCGCAGCTCGCCGCGCTGGACCCGCACGAGGTCCCGCTGAACTTCCTCAACCCGCGCCCGGGCACCCCGCTCGGCGACCGGCCGGTGGTGGAGGGCAAGGACGCGCTGCGGGCCATCGCCGCGTTCCGGCTGGCGATGCCGCGGACCATCCTCCGGTACGCGGGCGGCCGGGAGCTCACCCTCGGCGACCTGGGCACCCGGGACGGCCTGCTCGGCGGCATCAACGCGGTCATCGTCGGCAATTACCTGACCACACTGGGCCGGTCGGCGACCGACGACCTGAAGCTGCTGGACGACCTGAAGATGCCGGTCAAGGCGCTGTCGGCGACCCTCTGAGGTGATGGTGACCGAGCTTGTCGAGCCCGCGGCGGCGCGGCACTGGTGTGACCGCTGCGGCGAGCCGGCCGACGCCGGCGGGCACGAGGCGTGCGCGGCGGCCCGGGCGTTGGAGCCGCCGCGCTACTGCGCGCACTGCCGTCGCCGGATGAAGGTGCAGGTGGTGCCGACCGGCTGGTCGGCGGTCTGCGTCGAGCACGGCGAGATTCGGGGCTGACCGATGCTGCGTGGGCGGGCGGTGACGTTGCGACCGGCGACGGACGCGGACGTGCCCGCCCTCGCGGCGATCCGGGCCACCCCGGAGGTCCGACGCTGGTGGCGCGGCGGCGACGACCTGGCCGGGGAGATCCGCGCCGACCTGGCCGACGACGAGTTGACCGTCTACGCCATCGAGCACGACGGCCGGGTGATCGGGGCGATCCAGTGGTCCGCCGAGACCGAGCCGGACTACCGCCACGCCGGCCTGGACCTCTTCCTCGACCCCGAGGTACGCGGCGCGGGCCTGGGCGGGGACGCCATCCGCACCCTGGTCCAGCACCTGATCGACGAGCATGGCCATCACCGGTTCACCATCGACCCCGCGGCGGCCAACACCGCGGCGATCCGCGCGTACGCGAAGGTGGGCTTCCGCCCGGTGGGCATCCTGCGCCGCTACGAGCGTGGCGCCGACGGCCGCTGGCACGACGGCCTGCTGATGGACCTCCTCGCCGACGAACTGGCCAACTGAGTCAGCGGGTACGGATCCAGTAGCGCCGGCTCCGGCCCAGCTCGGTGTCCCGGACGTCCTCCAGCACGCCGCCGTGCCGCTCGATGGTCCGGGCCGAGGCGGTGTTGTCGTCGGCGCAGGTGACCAGGACCGGGTCGACGCCGCGCCGGGCGGCCTCGGCAAGCGCCGCGCCCAGGGCGAAGGTCGCCACGCCCCGCCGCCGGGCGGCGGGGCGCACGCCGTAGCCGATGTGGCCGCCGGCGCGCAGCAGGAAGTCGTTGAGGCGCAGCCGCAGCGAGATGGCGCCGAGCACCTCGTCTGCCTCGACGATCCACCAGTAGACCGCGGGGACCCAGCCCTCCGGCAGCCGGGACTCGTCCGCGCCGGCCCGCAGCCGGTCCACCCAGGTCGCGAAACCCTCCGGCGAGTCCACGTCGTCGGCGGGGTGCAGCCCGCTGCCGTCCTGGTGGACGCCCCGCCCCCAGTCGTCGCGGGCGGCCAGCCAGGACTTGTGCAGACGGGTGGTCGGAGCGATCAACTCGGGCATGCGGAGACGTTAGCCCAGTCGGGTGTCCCGGGCCATCGGGTTACCACCCGGTCAGCGGTCCCAGATCAGGTGCCCGTCGGGGAGACGGTGGGCGCCCTCGGCCGGCCGGTGCGGGCTGAGCCGGCCGTCGGGCATGAGGTGCCGCACCGGGACCCCGTGACCGAGCGCCGCCACGTCGGCGATCAACCGGCGGTGGCAGCGCCACCAGACGCTCTCGCTGCACAGCACCGCCGTGGTCCGGCGCCCCGCATCCGCGAGCACCTCGTCCAGCGCCGCGTCGAAGTCGGGGGTACGGGTGTACGCCGCGTACGCCCGGAATGCCGCGACCGTCCACCAGGTGTCCGGCTCGGGCTCGCCGGCCGGAACGTGCCGCCGGCCGCCGAGGCGGGGCTCCCAGCGGTAGTCGATGCCCCGCTCCGGCAGCCAGTGTTCGAGCGCCTCCCGCCGTACGTCGGGGTTGGTCCGGCTGGCCGGGTAGCGCCGCACGTCCACCACCAACGCCACTCCCGCGCCGGCCAGCAACTCCCCCAGCCGCTCCCGATCGGCCGCCCCGTGCCCCACGGTCAGCAACACCCGCCCAGCTTTCCCCGGAATCTTGGAGAGTTACCGTCCGCCACGAACGGTAACTCTCCAAGATCCGTGGCCGGTCACCGTCCGTGCAGGGAGCGGTGACCGGCCACGATCCGGCGGGCGCGGTCAGGAGACGGTGCAGGCGGTGCCGTTGAGGGTGAAGGAGGTGGGCTTCGGGTTGGTGCCGGTGTGGGTGCCGTTGAAGCCGAAGGTGGTCGACGCCCCCGGCGTCAGCGTCCCGTTGTACGACAGGTTCGTCGCGGTCACCGCGGTGCCGGTCTGCGTGTAGTTGGCCGACCAGCCCTGGCCGACCTTCTGCCCGGTGTTGGGGAAGTTGAACGCGAGCGCCCAGCCGTTGATCGCCGTCGTGCCGGTGTTGGTGAGCGTGATGTTCGCGGTGAACCCGTCGTTCCAGTCGCTGGTCGCGTACTCAACCTTGCACGGTGCGGTGGGCTGGGCCGGCGCCGTGGTCACCGTGACCGTGGGCGACGGGGCCGAGACGTTGCCGGCGGCGTCGAAGGCGACCACGTAGTACACGTACGTGGTCGAGGGGGTCAGCCCGGTGACGGCGTACGTGGTGCCGGTGACCGTGGTGACCAGGGTGTCGGTGGACCCGTTCCGCCGGTAGACCCGGTAGCCGGTGACGCCGACGTTGTCGGTGGACGGCCCCCAGGTGAGGTTGAACCCGTTCGGGCCGATCGCCGAGGCGGTCGGGGTGCCGGGCGCCGTCGGCGGGGTGGTGTCCGAGGTTCCGGCCGGGGTGGTCACCTCCAGCACCGGCGAGTACGCCGACCGGTTGCCGGCGCCGTCACGGGCGCTCACCTTGAACCGGTACGTCCGGGCCGGCTGGAGCGAGCTGACGGTCAGCGTGTTGGTGGTGCTCTGGTACATCACCAACGCGTCGCTGCCGACCGTCTCCTGGGAGACGTCGTAGCCGGCCAGGCCGCTGCCGCCGGTGTCGGTGGAGGGGGACCAGGTCAGCGTGACGGAATTGGCGGTGAGCCCGGACGCGACCGGGGTGCCGGGCACGGTGGGCGGGATGGTGTCCGAGGTGCCCGTCCCGGGCTCCTCACCCCAGACCCGTACGCCGTCGGAGTAGAGCGGCACCTTGCGGTTCGGCCCGGCGGTGGTCTGGTACGACGGGTCGTTGGCCGGGTTCCACGTGCCGCCCTCCGGCACGCCGACCTTGAACTGCACCTCCATCCGGTGCTGCGACTGCCCCGTCGGGGCGATGGTGTAGCCGGTGCAGTCGACCTCGACGTACCAGATGTCGCCGCTGTACTGCTTGGCGGTGGTCGGCGACGGGCAGCCCTGGGTGTAGCCGGGGGTGACCTGGACCGGGCCGGTGCCGTCCGGGCGGAAGTAGTAGCGGAACTTCGCCGTCTTCAGCGCCCGGGCCGGGAAGGCCGACTTGTTGTAGATCATCACCTTGAGCCCGGTGGCTCGGGGCTCGTTCTGCATCACCGTGGTCTCCACGGTCAGCTCGTCCATGTCCGGCTGTTCGGCGACCGGGAAGCCGGCGAGCGGGGTGCCGCCGTACTCCTTGGTCAGCCGGACCAGGGCGGAGGTGAAGCCGGCGTTGTAGTCGGTGGCGACCTCGTTCATCACGTAGTCGGACCGGCTGTCGGTGTACGCGTCGTTCGCCGACGACGGGCCGCCGACCAGCGCGCCGAAGAGCACGTGCCGGGTCTCGGTGGGCACGGTCATGCTGTCCCACCAGGAGCCGTGCGCGGTGCGGTGGTGCGGGTTCTTCGGGGAGTTGGCACCGAAGCCGATCACGTAGCTGGAGTTGCGCGGGTTGTCGCCGAGCGCGTAGTTGATCTGCCGGACGGCGAAGTCGTGGTAGCGGGCCTTGCGGGTGGCGTCGGTGGTCTTGTCGCTGTAGACCAGCGCGGCGAACGCGGTGTTGGCGGCGTAGCGCAGCGCGCCCCAGGAGTCGAGGACCGCCATCCCGCCCGGCGAATAGTTCACCTTCGAGCCGTTGACGCCGACGGTCCACCAGTCGAGCCAGCGGTTGGCGTCGTCCACGTACTTCTGCTTGCCGGTGAGGTTGGCCAGCAGCACGTACGCCCCGAACTGCTTGTTGTCCCAGGCGATCGTCCACTTGTAGGAGCGGGTGGTGCTCTGCGGCTCGGTGCCGAGCTTGTCGTACTCGTTCTCCGCCTTGGTCAGGTAGCTGGCGTCACCGGTGGCCCGGTAGAGCCAGATCGCGCCCCAGACCAGCTCGTCCTGGTAGCCGCTCCAGGACTTGTAGAAGTTGGTCGCATCGGTGATGCACTCGTGGTAGCTCTTCCGCACCGTGTCGGCGAAGGTGTAGAGCTGCTTCGCGTGGGTGAGCAGCTTGTCGGCGTAGGTGGCGTCGGTCGGTCGGAAGACCATCGACGAGGCGGCCATCGCCGCCGCCGTCTCCCCCGCCAGGTCCGCGCCGCCGCAGCTCGCGTCGATCTTGTACGCGGGCCGCGCCATCGGCAGCACCTCGGCCGGCCCCCACCACTTGTGGTCGTCGTCGCCCTTGCCAATCTGTCCATAGAGGACGTTCGGCGACGGGTGGGCCTTGACGAAGTAGTCGTTGACCCAGCGCAGGTTGTTGAGCAGATTGTTGAGCTGGCCGGAGGAGACGTAGCCGTCCCGGTACTCGACCGCACCCCAGGCCAGCATGGTGGCGCTGAACGCCATGGGGAAGCCGAACTTCACGTGGTCGCCGGCGTCGTACCAGCCGCCGGTGAGGTCGAGCCCGACGTCGGCGCCGTCGGTGAGCGCCGAGTCGCCCCGCCAGGAGACCCGGCTCCAGGCGGGCTTCTTCCCGGACTGCTGCGCCTCGTAGAAGAACAGCGACTTCTGCAACGCCTCGGCGTAGTTGAAGGTGGGCGCGGCGGCGGCCGGCGCGGCCGCGGGAAGGGTGACGGCGGTGGCGAGGCCGACAGCCAGGGCGGCGCCGGCGGCGAGCAGGCGGCGCAGCCGGGACCGGCCACGGGGTGGCGGAATCCGAGGGGGCATGGCGAGCTCCTGTGGGTGACGCAGGGCGGCTCCGAGCGGACGGCGATCGGAGCTCCCCTGGGTGGTGGGGTGGGTGGAACCATGCGGCGCGGGAGCGCTCCCATGGATAGTCGACAATGTAATGTCGATGTCACCCGTTTGGGAAGACGAGCCGCTCCGCCCAGCTCTGGCTTGATTGACCGAGATCGCCAACGAACGGGCCACATGAGATCATGTGGCGTCCCCTCTCCCAATTTCGGAGGATTCCTCATGTCAAAGCGTCGGCACGCGGCCCTCACCGCCGCCGCCGCCACTGCCTGCCTGGCCTTCGCCGCTCCAGCCTGGGCCGCCGGCAATCCGCACAACCCACCGGGCGACAACGGCACCGTGAAGATCGACGGAATGCCGTTCACCGACAAGGTGGACAACCAACCGCACGTCACCTGCGAATTCGAGCTGGAGTTCTTCAACTTCGACGAGGGGCAGCGGGCGAACCTCACCCTCTGGGCGCAGCCGCCGTCCGCCACCCCGAAGGACAAGGTCGTCTGGTCTCAACAAGACGTGTTGATCAGCGACGACCCGGCCTCCGGCGCGGCGAACGACCACGACGCGGTCATCAAGCTCTCCGCGAACAACCTGGACCTGACCGGGCTGAAGCTGCACCCGAAGCAGGGCTACCACATCAAGCTCGACGTGAAACTGGTCGGCGGCAAGTCGTCCGACGGCAAGCACAAGGTCTTCTGGCTACAGCCGTGCGATTCGTCGAAGTCGCCGTCACCGAACCCGGGCGAAGAACCCTCAAACCCGGGCAAAGAGCCCTCGAACCCGAACGAGGAGCCCTCGAACCCGAACGAGGAGTCGCCGGCCCCGGGTGAGTCCGGCGACACGCCGGAGACCCCGTCGCCGAACTCCTCGGTGGACGGCGGCGTCGGCGGTGGCAGCGACAACGGTGGCGGCCTGCCGCTGACCGGCGTGGCGGTGACCGGCATCGCGCTCACCGGCCTCGTTCTCGTCGGCGGCGGCGCCGCGCTAATGGCGCTCCGGCGCCGGCGCGACAAGATCACCTTCACCAGCTGACCTGACACATCAGCCCTGACCGGCCGCCGGACCTCGGTCCGGCGGCCGGTTCGCGTATCCGGGTGTCACCGCGCCGACGGGCAACCCCGGCCGACGCCACCCTGACGTGGATCACATGATCGACCAACCCCGATGGCCTGTCCGCGTACTCGCAGGTGCAAGCCGGTGTCGGATGGCCGGGAGCGGCGCCAACCGATGGACGCGGCGTCCTGGGATACGGGCGTACGGTTGCCCGCGCGCTCGGCCACGCGGGACAGTACCCGTCATCAGCGGTGCCATCGACGCCGCCGCTCCCCGGACAACCTGAGGAGATCGCGATGGCACTTCGAATCGCTGACGGCACCGCCTGGTCTGACACTCTCGCCCGCGCGGTGACCGCCGCGCCCGAAGCCTTCGGCACGGCGCCTGACGGCGGTGCCGTCCTGCACAACCTGACCGAAGGCGGGTGGCGGGCGGTCGGCACGCCGACCCCGGTCCGCACCCCGCTCGACAACACCGTCCTGGTGCACCTGGCCCGCCTCGACGCCGACGCCGCGCGCCGGGCCGTCGCGCACGCCGCCACCGCCCACGTCGACTGGGCACAGACCCCGCTCGCCGAGCGCAAGGCCCGGGTCACCGAGGCCCTCGACGCGCTCACCGCCCACCGCGACCTGCTCGCCATGCTGCTGGTCTGGGAGATCGGCAAGCCGTGGCGGCTGGCCTGCGCCGACGTCGACCGCGCCCTGGACGGCGTGCGCTGGTACGTGCAGGAGATCGACCGGATGCTCGCCGACGGCCGCGAACCGCTGCCCGGACCGGTCAGCAACATCGCCTCCTGGAACTACCCGATGAGCGTGCTGGTCCACGCTGAGCTGGTGCAGTTGCTCGCCGGCAACGCGGTGATCGCCAAGACCCCGTCCCAGGGCGGCGCGGTCTGCCTCACCGTGGCGCACGCGCTGCTGCGCCGCGCCGGGCTGCCCGCCACCCTGCTCTCCGGCGGCGGTGAGGAGCTCTCCGAGGTGCTGGTGCGTGCCCCGGAGATCGGCGCGGTGGCGTTCGTCGGCGGCCGCTCCAACGGCGGCAAGGTGGCCGCGGCGCTGCTGGACTCCGACAAGCGGCACTTCATCGAGCAGGAGGGGCTCAACGCCTGGGGCATCTGGAACTTCTCCCAGTGGGACCTGCTCGCCGCGCACCTCAAGAAGGGCTTCGAGTACGGCAAGCAGCGCTGCACCGCGTACCCGCGGTTCGTGGTCCAGCGGGACCTGGTCGACGAGTTCCTCGACATGTACCTGCCGGTCGTCCGCTCGGTCCGCTTCGGACACCCGCTCGCCGTGGACGAGCACTGGTCGGCCGGCGACCCGCTGCCCGAGCTGGACTTCGGCCCGCTGATCAGCGCGGCCAAGGCCGAGGAGCTGCGCCGCAAGGTCGACGAGGCGGTACGCGGCGGTGCGGTGCCGCTGCACCGGGGCAAGCTCGACGGCGCGCCCTTCCTCGACGGGCAGGACACCTCCGCGTACGTGGCGCCGGCGGTGCTGCTCGCTCCGCCCGGCCGGTCCCGGCTGATGCACGCCGAGCCGTTCGGCCCGGTCGACACCATCGTCGTGGTGGACACCACCGACGAGCTGCTGGCCCAGATGAACGCCTCCAACGGCGCGCTGGTCGCCTCCCTCGCCTGCGACGACGAGGAGCTGGCCGGCAAGCTCGCGGTCGACCTGCAGGCCTTCAAGGTGGGCATCAACAAGCCGCGTTCCCGGGGCGACCGGGAGGAGCCGTTCGGCGGCCGGGGCGCGTCCTGGAAGGGTGCCTTCGTCGGCGGCGACCTGCTGGTGCAGGCGGTCACCGTGGACGGCGACGGCCGCCTCTACGGCAACTTCCCCGACTACAGCAGCTACCCGGCCACCTGAGCCCGGCCGCTGACGGCCCGAAACAGGCAGGGCCCCCGCACCGGGGGCCCTGCGGCCGGTCGCCACCGGCGGAGCAGGTCAGGTGATGGTGGTCACGGGAGGGGTGCCGACCAGGTCCAGCCGGTCGCCGAGGATCACCGCGCCGGCCCGGACGAGCTGCGCGAGCCGCTCCACCTCGCTGGTGTGGAACGCGGCGGCCGTCAGGGGCTCGGTGTGGTCCCGCGCCACCACCAGCACCAGACCGGCGCGGCCGAACGGCGCGAGCGCGTAATGGTGCCCGTCCGGGCTGATCATCGCCTGGGCCCGCAGCGGAGTCACCTCCGGCAGCCGGGACGGCACCGGGGCACGCCAGCTCGCGTATCCGACGGTGGCCATGCCCGCGCCGGGGCGGGAGGCCCAGTCCAGGGGTACGACCGCGGCCACCGCCCAGTCCGCGGCGAGCAGCCCAGGCACCGCGTCGACCAGGATGGCCACCCCGTCGGCCGGGTTCGCGGCGATCTGGGCGAGCAACTCCGCTTCCTGGCCGGTGGTGGTGGGGGTGCCGATCGCCCGCCACACCCCGTCCACGCGTACGCCGGGGATGGCGGCCAGGCCGGCCAGCAGTCGTTCCACCCGCGCGGCACCCGGCCACACCACGGTGAAGTCGTCCACCGCCCGGCCGCCGAGCCGTTCCAGCACGACCACCTGGACGATGTCGGCGCCGGCGACGCCGAGTGTGCGCGCCACCTGGCCGAGCGCGCCGGGTCGGTCCGGCAGGGTCACCCGAACTCTCAGCAGCATGTCCGATCCTCCGCTCAGCGGGCCGACCGAGGCGGCCGGCAGGCTGGCACCAGCCTGCCAGTTGACCGTTTCGCCCCTGTTTCCGTAGCATGTCCCGCCGGGAAATCCCTCCTTGACAGGAGCGCTGAGCTGCCATCCACTAACCGGATGACCGATCCGGCCGTCGAGCCGGCGCCGGCACCGACCGGTCCGGCTCCCCGCGGGCTCGACCTCGAGCGGCTCGCCGCCTACCTTGCCACGCACCGGCCTGAGCTGGCCGCCGGGCCGCTCTCCGCCCGGCTGATCGCCGGCGGCAAATCCAACCTGACGTACCTGCTGCGTTGCGGCGACCGCGAGGTGGTGCTGCGCCGGCCGCCGCTCGGGCACGTGCTGGCCACCGCGCACGACATGGCCCGCGAACACCGGGTGATCTCCGCGCTGGCGCCCACCGAGGTGCCGGTGCCCCGCACGCTGCTGCTCTGCCCCGACGACGACCTCATCGGCGCGCCGTTCTACCTGATGGAGAAGGTCGACGGCGTGGTCTACCGGAGCCGGTCGCAGACCGACCCGCTCACCGACGGGCAGCGCCGCGACCTGGCCCTGGCGATGATGGACGCCCTCGCCGCGCTGCACCTGGTCGACCCGGCCAAGGTCGGGCTGGCCGACTTCGGCCGGCCCGACGGCTACCTGGCCCGGCAGGTACGCCGCTGGGAGGGCCAGCTCGACCGCTCCCGCAGTCGGCCGCTGTCCGGCATCGACGAGCTGCGCGACGCGCTCGCCGCAAGCGTGCCCGAGGGCGCGAACACCGGGCGCATCGTGCACGGCGACTACCGGCTGGACAACCTGCTCGCCTCGGTCGACCCGGTCGCCGTCCGGGCGGTAATCGACTGGGAGATGGCCACCCTCGGCGACCCGCTGGCCGATCTGGGGCTGCTGCTGACCTACTGGGACGTGCTGGGCGACAGCGACGCCGCCGAGGGCAACCCGGTCGCCGACGGTCTCGGCTCCCGGGCCGGCTTTCCTGCCGGAGCCGAGCTGATCGACCGATACGCCGGCCGCAGCGACGTCGACGTCGGCCCGTTGCACTGGCACGTGGCGCTCGGCTGCTTCAAGCTCGCGGTCATCTGCGAGGGGATCCACTACCGACACACCCTCGGGCAGACCCTCGGCGAGGGCTTCGACCGGATCAGCGAGCTGGTGGCGCCGCTGGTCGAGCACGGTCTGCACGCGGTCAGGGAGCGGTGATGGACTTCGCGTACGACGCCCGAACGGTCGAGCTGTGCGAGCGGCTGACCGCGTTCCTCGCCGAGTGCGTCCACCCGGCCGAGCCGGTGCACGCCGAGCAGGTGGCCGCCGCCGGCGACCCGTGGGCCCGCCCGCCGGTCATGGACGCGCTGAAGGCCGAGGCCCGCGCCCGCGGCCTGTGGAACCTCTTCCTTCCCGACCCCCGCTACGGCGCCGGCCTGACAAACCTCCAGTATGCCCCGCTGGCCGAGCTGACCGGGCGCAGCCCGCACCTGGCCCCGGAGGCGTTGAACTGCGCCGCCCCGGACACCGGCAACATGGAACTGCTCGCCGAGTTCGGCTCGGCGGCGCAGCGCAGGCGGTGGCTCGAGCCCCTGTTGGCGGGCGAGATCCGTTCCGCCTTCTGCATGACCGAGCCGGAAGTGGCCTCCTCCGACGCCACCAACATCGCCACCCGGATCGCCCGCGACGGCGACTCGTACCTGATCAACGGCCGCAAGTGGTGGTCGTCCGGGGCGATGGACCCGCGCTGCGAGGTCTTCATCGTGCTGGGCAAGACCGACCCCGACGCCGAACGGCACCGGCAACAGAGCATGATCCTGGTCCCCCGGAACACCCCGGGTGTGACCGTCCGCCGGGGCATGACCGTCTTCGGCTACACCGACGCCCCGCACGGCGGGCACGCCGAGATCGACTTCACCGATGTCCGGGTGCCGGCGGCGAACCTGGTCGGCGCCGAGGGCGCCGGTTTCGCGATCGCCCAGGCCCGGCTCGGCCCGGGGCGGATCCACCACTGCATGCGGCTGATCGGGATGGCCGAGCGGGCCCTGGAGTTGCTCTGCCAACGGGCCCTGGACCGGGTCGCGTTCGGCCGGCCCCTCGCCGAGCAGGGCGTGATCCGGGAGTGGATCGCCGAGTCCCGGGTGCGCATCGAGCAGGCCCGGTTGCTGGTGCTCAAGACCGCCTGGCTGATGGACACCGTCGGCAACAGGGGCGCACACACCGAGATCCAGGCCATCAAGATCGCCACGCCGGCGATGGCGGAGTGGGTGATCGACAAGGCCATCCAGGGGTACGGCGGGGCCGGCGTCAGCCAGGACACCCCGCTCGCCGCCCTCTGGGCGCAGGCCCGCACCCTCCGCCTGGCCGACGGCCCCGACGAGGTCCACAAGGCCTCCCTGGCCAGACGCGAACTCCGCCGCCACTCCTGACCGGGGTCAGGCGGAGGCGCGGTGGACGAGTTCGGTGTCGAGGAGGACGTGGGGGGTGGGGACCTCTTCGCCGCGGATGCGGGAGACCAGGAGGCGGGCCATCTGGCGGCCCATCTCCTCCACCGGCTGGAAGACCGTGGTCAGCGGCGGCTCGGCCTGCCGGGCGATCGGAGCGTCGTCGAAGCCGACCACCGCCACCTCCTCGGGCACCCGGCGGCCGGCCTCGCGGAGCGCCCGGAGGGCGCCGAACGCCATCAGGTCGGAGGCGACGAAGACCGCGTCGAGGTCGGGGCAGACCTCCAGCAACCGGCGCATGCAGGCGGTGCCGCTGCCCTCGCTGAAGTCGCCGTACGCGATCAGATCCGAGTTCACGTCGCCGCCCGCGGCCCGGACCGCCTCCCGGTAGCCCGTCAACCGGGCCAGGCCGGCGCCCATATCCTGGGGGCCGGCGATGGTGGCGATCCGCCGCCGGCCCTGGGCGAAGAGATATTCGACCGCCTGCCGGGCGCCACCGACGTTGTCCACGTCGACGAACCAGGCATTCTGGGCGTCCGGAAGCAGCATCCGGGCCGGCCGGCCGCCGAGCACGGTGGGCAGGCCGCGCTCCTCCAGCAGGGTGGGCAGCGGGTCGGCGTCGTGCAGGGAGAGCAGCAGTACGCCGTCGACGTGCTGGTTGGTCAGGTGGTGCTCGACCCGTTCCCGCTCGATCGGCGACTGCACCATGGCCAGCCAGAGCTGCATCGGCGTCTCCAGCAGCCCGGAGCTGACGCCCCGGACGATGGCCGCGAAGAACGGCTCGGTGAAGACCCGCTCCCCCGACTCCGAGACCACCAACGCCACCGAATCCGTACGCTGGGTTACCAACGCCCGCGCGGCGCGGTTGGGCACGTACCCCAGCTCGGCGATCGCCGCCAGGACGGCGGCCCGGGCCTCCGGGCTGACCTGGGGTGAGCCGTTGACCACCCGGGAGACCGTGCCGCGCCCCACGCCGGCGCGGGCGGCGACCGCGTCCAGGGTCGGGCGCCCGAGCGACCGGGTGCGCTGCGTTGTCATCGTCCTGCTCCTCCGACATCGAACGAACCCGGCACCTGCTGCGGCATCGGCACCGGGCCGCCCGTTATTGCTGGCTCAGCTTATTGTGCGGCCAGGCCGTTACGTCGGATCACCTCGGCATACCACCTCGCGCTCGATTTGAAGATCCGTGCCTGGCTGTCGTAGTCGACGTACACCATGCCAAACCGCTTGGTGTAGCCCCAGGCCCACTCGAAGTTGTCCATCAACGACCAGGCGAAGTAGCCCTGCAACGGCACCCCGGCGTTGATCGCGGCGTGCGCGGCGCGCAGGTGCGCGTCGAAGTATGCCAGCCGGTCCGGGTCGTCGACCCGGCCGTCGATCACCGCGTCGACGAACGCCGAGCCGTTCTCGGTGACGTAGAGCGGCAGGTCGGTGTAGTCCCGGTGGAGGCGCTCCAGCGTCTCCAACAGGCCGGGGGCGTCGATCTCCCAGTCCATGTCGGTCACCGGCACGCCTCGGGACACGAACCGGACCTCCTCGCTGCCCGGCCAGCAGGACGGCGCCCGCCAGGACGCCTCCGGCTCGGCGCTCTTGAGCGGCGCGGCGACGACGTACCGGCTGTAGTAGTTGATGCCGACCGTGTCCAGCGGGGTGGAGATGACCGCCAGGTCGCCGTCGCGGACGTGCCCGAAGTCGGTGACCTGACGCAGGTCGGCCTGTAGGTCCGCCGGGTACGCCCCCCGCAGCACCGGGTCGAGGAAGAACCGGTTGGCCAGCCCGTCGATGCGGCGGGCCGCGTCCGCGTCCGCCGGCGAGCCGGTCGCCGGGGTGACCGGGTAGAGGTTGACCGTGATGCCCAGCTGCGCCTGCGGCCGGGCAGCGCGCACCGCCTGGACGGCCAGGCCGTGCCCGAGCATGAGGTGGTGCCCGGCCCGCACCGCGTCGGCCCCGTCCGAGCGGCCCGGCGCGTGCACGCCGGAGCCGTAGCCGAGGAAGGCCGAGCACCATGGCTCGTTGAGGGTGGTGAAGGAGCGCACCCGGTCGCCGAGGGCGTCGGCGACGAGCTGCGCGTAGTCGGCGAACCGGCCGGCGGTGTCCCGGGCCGGCCAGCCGCCGGCGTCCTCCAGCGGCTGGGGCAGGTCCCAGTGGTAGAGGGTCAGCCACGGTTCGATGCCGTGGGCCAGCAGCTCGTCGACCAGCCGCCGGTAGAAGTCCAGCCCCTCGGCGTTGGCCGCCCCGACGCCGCCCGGCTGGACCCGGGGCCAGGAGACCGAGAAGCGGTAGGCCTTCAGGCCCAGGTCGGCCATCAGCCGCACGTCGTCGGACATCCGGTGGTAGTGGTCGCAGGCCACGTCGCCGGTGTGCCCGGCCACCGTCCGGCCCTCGGTGTGGCTGAACGTGTCCCAGATCGACGGGGTACGGCCGCCTTCGGTTGCGGCGCCTTCGATCTGGTACGCGGCGGTCGCCGCGCCCCAGAGGAAGCCGGGCGGGAAGGTGAGTGCCGCACCCTGGTCGAGGACGCCGACGGCGGGTGGACTGGCTGGGTTGCTCACGACTTGACGGCGCCTTCCATGATTCCGCCAATGATCTGGCGGCCGAACAGGACGAACACGATGAACAGGGGCAGGGTCGCGATCAACGTGCCGGCGAAGATCTGGGAGTTGTCGGCGAAGTAGGCGGCGTTCAGGCTGCGCAGGGAGATCTGCACGGTCGGGTTGGCCGGGTCGGCCAGCACCACGAAGGGCCAGAAGAACTGGTTCCACTGCTCCATGAAGGTGAGCAGGCCGAGGACCGCGGCAGCCGGGCGCAGGGCTGGTGCCACCACGTGCCAGTAGACCCGCCAGGTCGAGCAGCCGTCCACCCGGGCGGCCTCGATCAGCTCGTTGGGCACGGCCTGCTCGGCGTACTGACGCATCATGAAGATCCCGAAGCCGCCGATCAGGAACGGCACGGTCACCGAGGGCATGGTGTTCAGCCAGTCGAGCTTGGCCATCAGGATGTAGAGCGGCAGCACGCCCAGTTGGATGGGCACCATCATCGAGGCCAGGATGATCAGCAGCAGCGCGCTCTTGCCCTTGAAGCGGAGCTTGGCGAAGGCGAAGCCCGCGAGGGAGCCGAAGAAGACCGTGGCCACGGTGATCGTGCCGGAGACCAGGAACGAGTTCAGCAGGCCCTGGACGATGTTGGCGTCGCCGTTGTCGAGCACCCGCTGGATGTTGTCGCCGAGGTTGCCGCCGGGCAGGAACGGCGGCGGCCAGGAGTTGGCCGCGTCGTTGGTCCGCGAGGCGATCACGATCATCCAGTAGAACGGGAAGAGCGACAGGAGCACCCCGAGGATCAGCCCGACCATGGTCAGCGGGCTGGCCTTCCAGAGCCGCTCGGCCTGGTGGCTGGCACGCACCCGAGCGGCCGGTCGGGTGGGTGGGCGATGCGTGGTGGTCGTCATCTCGTCACCTCACTTGTCGGAACTGATGCGGCGGGCCAGCAGGTAGTTGATCACCGACATCAGCGCGATGAGCACGAAGAGCACGAGCGCGACCGCGCCGGCGTAGCCCCACCGGAAGCGTTGGTTCATCACGTCGAGCAGGTACATGGTGATGGTCTGGAACTGCCCCTCCGAGCCGCCGGAGATGGCGCCGGTACCGCTGGTGAACAGCAGCGGCTCGGTGAAGAGCTGCAGCCCGCCGATGGTCGAGATGATCAGCGTGAAGATGATCGTCGGGCGGAGCTGCGGAATGGTGATCGACCAGAACTGCCGCCGCCGGGAGGCACCGTCGAGCGCGGCGGCCTCATACACGTCCTTGTTGATGGACTGCATCGCGGCCAGGTAGATCAGGGCGTTGTAGCCGACCCATCGCCAGTCGACCATGGTCGAGATGGCGAACCAGGAGGCGAACCGGTTGGCCCGCCAGTCGATCTTGTCGAGGCCGACGCCGTCGAGCAGCCAGTTGATCAGGCCAAAATCCCTGGCGTAGATCATCGAGAAGATCAGCGAGACCACGGCGGTCGAGGTGATGATCGGCATCGCGATGGCCATCCGGAAGAAGGTCTGCCCGCGCAGCTTCCGGTTCAGCGCGTTGGCCAGCATCAACGCCAGCAAGAGCTGGGGCACGGTGGTGAGCACGAACATGCCGAACGTGTTGACCACCGCGTTCCAGAACTTCGGGTCGTCGGTGAGCAGTTCGACGAAGTTGTCCAGGCCGACGAAGGAGATCGTCGGGTTCAGCGGCGACCGGTCGGTCAGCGCGATCCAGACCGTGTACACGATCGGGTACAGGCTGAACACCGCGAAGATCAGGAAGAACGGCAGGACATAGGCGTAGGGCGAGTACTTCAGGTCCAGCCGGGTGAACGAGGCACTGCGGCGGTGCGCGGGACGGCCGCTGGCCTTTCCCCGTCCAGGAGGCGCCGGGGCGTGCAGGTCGAGGCTCATGAGAAGTCCTTCTCCTCGGCCGGCGTCGCCCGCGCCACCGTCCACTTCGTGCCGTCGATGCTGGACGCCTTCCTGGCCACCGCCGGTCCCGCCGACCTCGCCCGATGCGGGTCACTGCGGCGGATCGTG
>NZ_JBEZFI010000044.1:0-46194 GCF_040649295.1 Micromonospora sp. NPDC048999
AGAAGGGCGGCCCGGCGATCAGAGGACCTGCTCGGGTGGCCCGGGGATGTAACGACGGCCGGTGGCGGGTCATTCCGCCGGGGCCGGGGGACCGGTGGGCCTGCTCGACGGGTCCGGGGGATGTAACCACGGCCGGTGGCGGATCATTCCGCCGGGCCGGTGGCCCGTGCTGGCGGGCCGGGTGACCGGCGCGGGGATGCGGCGCGGTCAGCCATGTACAACGACCCGCGCCGGGCCATCATTCCGCCCCCTGGTGGCTGACAATCGGACATCTGGCCATGAACCTGACACCACGCGTATCCGTTCAATGCCCGAATCCGGACATTCTCCCCAGGAGGTCGAGGACGGCATCCGATCACGCGGTCGTCACCTGGGAGGACCTGCTGACCGGCCGTATCCGGGCGAACGGGGCGACGAGGGCGGAGCCGCGCATGGTGGCGGACTGGCTCAACGACGGCAGCGCGGTGTTCGCGCTGTCGGACGAGTTGGTGGCGTGCCTCGTTCGGTCGGTGCTGCCGCGTTACGGGAGGTCGCCGAGGTCTGGCGGGCCGAGCTGGTACGCGTCGGAGAGGACCGGGTATCCGGTTGAGGCGCACCGTCTACGAGGGACTGTCCCAAGTGGCCGAAATATTTTTGATCTTCCCGTGGCGTAACCGTCGATGGCTCTGTACGGTGTCTCGCAAGATCCTTTTGCTGCTCTACGGGGGTGCGGCGGTGGCGTCACTTCGTCCTGCCTGGATAATGTCCACAATGGCGTGTGCTCTGGTGGCTGCCGGGATATCGGTGGTCTCGTCGCCGGGCGCGGCGGCTGCCGACGCGGCGGACAGGTGCGCCGCAGTCGTCGAGGGCCGAGAGGCGCCGACAGCCGCATCCGAGACGGAGGCTCAGGCGCTCGCGAGCGCCTGCAACGTCGCCGTCGAGGCGCTGGCGGGGGCGTCGGAGACGACCAAGGTTTTTGCCCAGCCCTCCGGAGAGTTCAGCTTCGAGTCGTGGGCCGAGCCGCAGTGGACGAAGCGCGACGGTCGATGGCGGGATATCGACACGACCCTGGTGGCTGGCGCCGACGGCCTCGTCCGCCCGGTCGCCTCCACGGCCGACGTGGTCTTCTCCCGCGGTGGGAACGGCCCCTTCGCCACGATGACCGGCGCCGGTGCCGACTTCTCGCTCGGCTGGCCGAGCGCGCTGCCAGCGGGCGTCATCAGCGGTGACACGATCACCTACCCGAACGTGTATGCCGACGTCGACCTGGTGGTACGCGCCGAGCGCGGCGGCTTCTCCCACCTGCTCGTCGTGAAGACCGCTGAGGCTGCCAAGAACCCCTCGGTGCGTCAGACGCAGTACGTCGTGGGCGGCTCGGCCGAGGTGACCGCGGTGAACGGCGGTGTCACCATTTCCGGCCCCGACGGCCTGCTCGCCGCGGCCCCGCCGGCGATGGCCTGGGACTCGGCACCCGCGGATGGATCGTCCATCGCCGGCGAGGGGCTCGCCGGAGCGCTCCGCTCAGGTGCGGAGGGTTCGGCTCGCGCGAGCACGTCGACCGTTCGTGGCCCGGCCGATTCCGCCACGGTCGCCCCGGCCGCCGTCCGGATCGGCAAGGGCTCGCTGACGGTCGCGGCCGCGTCCGAGGTGCTGGACGGCCCGCACTTCCCGGTCTTCATCGACCCGTCGTATGACAAGAAGTGGACCCGCTGGGCCCCGACGAACAGTTCCAGCCCGAACAGCCAGTGGACCTCGGGCACCGCGTGGCCGCGAGAGACGGCCCGGGTGGGGTCGAACTTTGACAACTACTCGGACCTGTGGCGGTCGCACTTCTACTTCGACACCACGTCGATGGCGGGTAAGCGGCTGACCGGCACGACGAGCGTGGACGCGTACCTTCTCCACACCGCCTGGTGCGCGGGTGAGTCGATCGCCATCTGGCAGACGAACTCGATCGCGAGCAACACCCCGACCTGGAACGGGATGAAAGACAAGTGGCTGCACGGCGGGGCGCTGCAGACCAAGACCGCAAAGGGCAATTCGGCCTGCGGTGGTGGCCAGTCGCCCAACTGGCTCAAGTTCGACGGCTCGCAGGTCGGTTTCCACGTCCAGCGGCACGCCGACGCCGAGCACCCGTCGATCACCTTCGGGCTTCGGATGGCGAGCGAGAGCGGCGGCCACTGGGCCAAGTTCGACCCGGCCAAGGTCGTGCTGAAGGCGACGTACCAGTCCAAGCCGACCTCGCCGGTGGCCATTCGTTCCTCCCCGGGCGGCAACTGCAACAAGACCTCGCCCGGGCCGTGGATCACCAGCCGCACGCCGACGCTCTATGGCAAGGCCAGCGACGGTGACGGCACGGTCAAGATCCAGTTCGACCTCAACGGCCCGACCAGTCCGGCTGACTACACCTCGGCCTGGACCAACTCGGGCGCCGAGCGGGGCTGGACGACCCCCACGCTGGCCGAGGGCAACTACAGCTGGCGGGTTCGGGGCACCGACACGGTGGACAACACCGCGTGGACTGCGTACTGCTATTTCCGGCTGGACTACACCCCGCCCACCGCGCCGGTGGTCACGCGGACCTCTGGTACTCCGGTCATCGGTCAGCCGGTGACGCTCAGCTTCACCTCGTCGGACGCCCGCTCGGGGGTCAAGCAGTTCGCCTACGGCATCGGTGTCGACGCCCAGCAGAGCTTCAAGGCCTCGACGGGTACGACGACGATCACGTTCACGCCGGAGGCCGGGCGCACCGTCGTGTACGTGTGGGCACAGGACAACGCCGGCAACTACTCGGCACGCACCGCGTACAACTTCTTCACCGGTCGCATCACTGAGGTCCAGCCGCAGGGTGCCTGGCGGTTCGACGGTGATTCGCTCGACGACTCCGGCCAGGAGCGGGATCTGGTGCTCGGCAGCGGGGTCGGCTACGGCCCCGACCGTAAGGGCAACGCCAACGCCGCGTTGACCTTCAACGGAACCGGCTGCGCGACGACGTCGCCAGCTGTCCGCACTGACGCCGAGTACACCGTCGCGGGTTGGGCGAAGATCGGCGACAAGCTCAGTGTCCGCGCGCTGGTAGCTCAGGGCGGTGTGTCCCGGTCGTCGTTCTACCTGCAGTACAACGGGCCGAGTGACCGGTGGCAGTTGGTGCTGAGCAACGCCGACCGCGAGGACGCGACGTTCACCACGCTTTCGGCGCCCTCGGCCACGCCCGTGGGTGTGTGGCAGCACGTGGCGGTGACCGTGGATCCGGTCGCCAAGGTGATGCGGATGTACCTCGACGGGAAAATGGTCTCCGAAGGAGACCTGCCCTTCGCGCCGTGGAATGCTCAGCAACGCTTCCTGGTGGGATGTGTCGGCACCGGGAGTTCCGTCTGGAATCAGATGAGTGGCTCGATCGACCACGTCGGGGTCTGGCAGGGGCTGCTCTCCGACCAGCAGATCGCCCGTGCCGCCACCGAGCTGCCCGCCGGCCTGGTCGGTGACTGGCCGTTGCACGCCAACGGCGCCGAGGTCACCGGTCGCTCGTCCGACGTCGAGGTGCCCGAGAGCGCCGCGTGGGCCGATGACCAGTACGGTCGGACCGAGTCGGCGATGGTGCTGAATGGCACCCAGTGCGCGGCGGCGGAACGCCAGATCCTGCGCACCGACGAGTCGTTCAGCGTGGCGGCGTGGGTCAAGCTGGCCACGGCGGGCACCGGCAACCAGACGGTCATCGGGCAGGACGGCAACCGGGTCAGCGGCTGGTATCTGGGCACCCGTCATTCGGGCGGTGTTCCGTACTGGGGGCTGATGATGAAGGCCACCGACGACGAGAACTCGGCCTCGCAGTGGACGGGATCGGCCAATTCGATCACGGCTGACGTCGGCCGGTGGACGCACCTGACCGGGGTCTACGACGCCACCGACAAGCGGATGAGCCTCTACGTCAACGGTGTCCTGGCGTCGTCGATCACGCGGACCGCGACGGCGTGGCGGGCCAACGGCGCGATGACCATCGGCTGCGCGCTCTACGCCGGGGCCCGTGGCGACCGAGTCAACGGGGCGATCTCCGATGCTCGCGCGTGGCGTGGTGCGCTCACCGCCGCCGAGGTGGCCGCAGTGAAGGGCGGTAACCCGCCCGTGCAAGTGGAGGCGTTCTGGCCGCTGGACGGCCCCGCCAGCGATGAGCCGACCTACCTGACCGATGTGTCGGGCAACGGCCGTGACCTGTCCATCGCGGGCGACTACGCGTGGGTGCGGGACCGGGGCTTCGGCCGGGACGGTGCCCTGGGGCTGCAACTTGCCGGGAACTCCTGCGCCGAGACCGCCGGCCCGGTGATCCGTACCAACGCCTCGTTCACCGTGGCCGCCTGGGTGCTGCTCGAGCAGACGACCGGGCACCACACGGTGGTGTCGCAGGCTGGCAAGGTTCAGGGCGGCCTCTATCTGAAGTACAACCCGACCGCCAACCGGTGGCACTTCGGGCTGCCATCGAATGACAGCACCTCGACGACTTGGCACACGGCCAGCTCGCAGCACGCGCCGGAGCTCGGCAAGTGGACTCACCTGGCGGGCGTGTATGACGTCGCGTCCGGAAAGGTGCGGCTGTACGTCGACGGCGTGCTGGAGGACGAGGTTGACGGCCCGAAGACGCCGTGGATGGCCAGCGGACCCACGCTGATCGGTTGCGATGGCGACACCGGCGGCGGCCGCTGGTCGCCGCTGGGTGGCGTCGTCGACGACGTACGGATCTGGACGTCCACCCTCCATCCCGACCGCATTTCTGACCTCGCCGCTGGCTAGCCGGGTCCCGGGGGTGACGGCACCCGTCGCCCCCGGTTCCCCCCTCGGCTTCCCCCCCACCCCTTTCGCGTCAGGAAGGTGCTATGTCGCAGCCACGCCCGGCTCTGTCTCGTCCCCGACGACTAATTGCCCTGACCACAACCGCAGTGCTGGTGGCATCGACCCTTACCGTGGCCACACCGGCCCAGGCCGCCGAGATACCGAAGGGTGACCGCGCGGTCAAGGCGGTCAACGCGGCGACGGTCGGTCGGGTTCCGGTCGATCGCACGCCGCTGCCTGACGACGGCGGCCGCTGGACCAAGCCGACAAAGGTCACCTGGCCCAAGCCCGGCCGGGCGACGCTCGCGGTTGCGACCGACGCGCGTCGGTCGGCCCGCGGCTCAGCCGGTGGTCTGCCGGTCTCGGCTTCGGCCGTGGCCGGTGCTCGTACGCCGACCGAGGCGAGCGTGCGGGTACTAGACGAGCAGCATTCCCGCCAGTTGGGTGTCAGCGGCCCGGTGATCGTGGTCGACGGCGACGCGGGGCAGCTCAGGACGGCCTTCGACTACGCCGAATTCCGTGACCTGTACGGCGCGGGCTGGGGGCAGCGGCTGACCCTGCTGAAGCTGCCCGCCTGCGCGGCGACCACCCCGCAGCGGTCCGAGTGCCAGCAGGCGACGCCCGTCGACGCGACCAACGACCCGTCGACGAACACGGTGTCGACCGAGGTCACTCTCGCCGGTTCGGCGCCGGCCGTCTTCGCGCTGGCTGCCAGCGAGTCCTCCGACGAGGGCGACTACAAGGCCACCGACCTCAAGGCATCCGGATCGTGGACGGGCGGTGACAGCTCCGGCGGTTTCTCGTACTCGAACCCGCTTCGCTTGCCACCGGCGGAGGGCCCGCTGCCCGAGCTGTCGCTGGACTACTCGTCGCAGGCGGTGGACGGCCGGATGGCCGGCGCCAACAACCAGGCGTCCTGGGTGGGCGACGGTTGGGAGTACGCCCCCGGGTTCATCGAGCGCACCTACGCCACCTGCACGGATGACCGCGACGCGGTGAGCGGCCGCGACCCGAACAACAAGTCCAAGGAAACCGCCGACCAGTGCTGGATGGGCACCTCGCCCAGCGTCACCGTCTCGCTCAACGGCATCAACACGTCGCTGATCAAGGACGACGCGACGGGGGCGTGGCGAGCCCAGAGCGACGGCAACTGGAAGATCGAGCTGGTCGGCAGCGCGGCGACGCCGAGCGCCGCGACCACCGAGCGCTGGACCATCACCACGCCGGACGGGACGCAGTACTTCTTCGCCGGCGAGGCCGCCACCTCGGACTCGCGGTGGACCGTGCCCGTCTTCGGCAACCACTCCGGCGAGAACTGCTATGCCACGGCCTTCAAGGACTCGTCCTGCAAGCAGGCGTGGCGGTGGATGCTGGACAAGGCCGTGGACGTGCACGGCAACATGGTGCGCTACTACTACACCAGCGAGACCGGGCACTACGGCGCCGCGGGCGAAAAGGACAACCGGGTCTCGTACACCCGCGGCGGCTATCTGGAGCGGATCGAGTACGGGCTGCACACCGCGCACCCGACGGTGGCCGCCACCGCCAAGGTCGTGTTCGACACCGCTGACCGCTGCCTGGTGACGGAGTGCTACAAGGACGGCAAGCCGGTCAACGCGAACTGGCCGGACGTGCCGTGGGACAAGGACTGTGCCGCCGCGCCGTGCACCGACAAGCTCGCGCCGGTCTTCTTCACCACGAAGCGGCTGACGAAGATCACGACGCAGGTCCGTCGCGGCAGTAGCTTCCCCGCCGTCGAGTCCTGGAGCCTAACCCACGAGTTCAAGGCGCCCAAGGTGGCCGGGTCGGCCTCGCTGTGGTTGAAGCAGATCGTGCACGCCGGGCACGTCAACGGCACGGTGACCGATCCGCCCGTCCAGTTCACCGGGGTGGAGTTGGTCAACCGTGCCAACGCCCTGGCCGGTGCCCCGCTCTTCTCCCGCTGGCGGATCCAGACCATCCGCACCGAGTCGGGCGCGGACCTGCACGTCACCTACTCCGCGCCGGACTGTGACACCCACGACCTGCCGGCCAAGCCGGAGACCAACACGCGGCGCTGCTTCCCGGTCTACTGGACGCCGGACGGCTACTTCGAGCCGAAGCTGGACTGGTTCCACAAGTACGTGGTGACCGAGATCTCCGAGATCGATCGGACCGCCGACCAGCCGGCCATCACCACCCGGTACGAGTACAGCACCGACGGCGGTGGCACCTCCACGCTGTGGGCCTTCGACGACAGCGAGTTCACCAAGAAGAAGCACCGCACGTACGGGCTTTGGCGCGGATACTCCCAGGTCACCACGCTCGTCGGCGAACCGGGCCGGGGTGTTCCGCTGACCACCCGGCAGCGGTTCTACCGGGGTCTGAACGACCAGCCCCTGCCAAACGGGACCAAGCGCACCGTGCAGGTGAGCGACTCCGAGGGCAACAGCTACCTGGATCACCCGGGCCTGGCCGGCGCGCCGCTGGAGGAGGCGACCCTGGACGGCTCGGCCGTTGTCGAGGCGTCGACCACGCAGTACTGGACCCGCGAAACCGCTGCCCGGAGCCATTCCGGCGGCACCGATCGGGCGTACCTCAGTGGCTCGTCCGTGCACAAGACGCGGAAGCTGCTGAAGGCGGGAACGTGGGCGCGTACCGAGGTTCGCACCACGTACAACAACGATGGGCTGCCGACGGACGTGTCGGACCTGGGCGACACGGCCCGCTCCGGTGACGAGACCTGCACCCGCACCACGTACGTCACGAACACCAGCAAGTGGATCCGGGAGACCGTCTCACGGGTGGAGACCGTCGCCAAGGCGTGCACCGACACCCCGGCCCGGCCCGCCGACGTCATCTCGGACGTCAAGACGTACTACGACGGCTCCGACACGCACGGTGCCACGCCGACTCGTGGCCTGGTGACCCGCGAGGACACCCTGGACCGCTGGAACGGCGGCGCTGTCTACACCACCACCTCGCGCAGCTCGTTCGACGATCTCGGCCGAGAGGTCACCTCCACCGACGCGCGCGGCAAGGTGACCAGGACCGACTACACGCCGGTCGGACCCGGGCCGGTCACCCAGACGGTGACCACCAACCCGCTGGGCCACAAGGTGACCACCGACCAGGATCCGGCCTGGGCGGAGCCGACCGCGATCGTGGACGCCAACAACAAGCGCACCACCTTGACGCACGACGCGTTGGGCCGGTTGGCCAAGGTGTGGCTGCCCGGCCGGTCGAGCGCGAACCAGACGCCCAGCATGGAGTTCACCTACCTGATCCGGAACAACGGACCGCTGGCGGTCACCACGAAGCGGCTCGGCCCCAACGGCAACTACATGACCGAGATCGGGCTCTTCGACTCGCTCTACCGGCCAGTGCAGACCCAGGAGGATGCCCTGGGCGGCCGGCGGCTGGTCGAGTCGACCGGCTACAACGACCGCGGCCTCGAGGTCTACCAGGCCGGCCCGAACTATGTCACCGGCGCACCCGCCACCACGCTGCTGCAGGCCAACCCCGGCGCTGATCGGGTTCGCACGGTGCTCAGCTACGACGCGCTCGGCCAGGTGATCAGCGAGGCCACGTGGTCGGGGAACGGCCAGCTGTGGGCGACGACCACCAGCTACGGCGGCAGCGCCGACGGCTGGCAGGTCGCGGTGACCCCGCTGCAGGGAGAAACCGCCACCGTCACCATCAGCGACGTCCAGGGGCAGACGACCGAGCTGCGGGAGTACCACGGCAGCACCCCGACCGGCAGCTACGACGCCACGACCTACACCTACACCCCGCGCGGTGACCTGGCCACGGTGACCAACGCCATGGGACAGGTCCGGCGGTACGAGTACGACCTGCGCGGCCGGGAGGTGCGGACCACCGACCCGGACAAGGGCGTCACCACCGTTGAGTACGACAACGACGACGAGGTGACCTCGTCCACCAACATGCTCGGCGAGGTGGTCTCCACCCAGTACGACGACCTGGGGCGGCAGCTCCGGCGCCTCGTCAACGGCCAGGTGACCGCCGAGTGGACCTACGACACCATTGCCAAGGGGCACCTGTCCAAGCAGGTGTCGATCGTCGACGGGTACCGCTTCAGCCGGGAGATCTTCGCCTACAGCGACGGCTACCAGGTGGCCGACGAGGAGGCCGTGATCCCGGCGATGCCCGCTCTGGGCAAGGCGGCTGGGACATACGTCTCCACCTACACCTACAAGGTCGACGGTTCGCCCGACCGGATGAGCATGCCCAAGACAGGTGCGCTGGAGCGGGAGATTCTCGCCCACACCTATGACGACCTGGGCAACGTGACCCGGCTGGTCGGCACGTCGAGCCCGTCGGGCACGAGCACCGTCTACGTCGACGCCGCCACCTACTCGCCCTACGGCGAGCTGCTGAAGCGCACCCTCGGTGCTAACAACAAGCCGCAGGGCTACCAGTCGTACATCTACGACGACGTCACCCGGCGGCTGGCGGAGTTCTACTTCGATCGCGACGCCTCGGTCACCAACGTCGCCGCGCTGACCTACCGGTACGACCCGGCGGGCAATGTGCTGTCGATGGCCAACCGGCCGCAGGACAACAACGGCAACGTCCGTCCCGGCGACAGCGACGTGCAGTGCTTCCAGTACGACTACCTGCGCCGGCTCACCAAGGCCTGGACCCAGGCCGCCAACGCCTGCGCGGCGACCCCGTCGGCGAACGACGTGGGTGGAGTCTCCCCGTACTGGAAGTCGTACGCCTTCAACAAGGCGGGCTCGCGTACGTCGGTGACGGACCACCGCGCCGGAGTGACCAGCGACTACGGATACGCGGCGGCGGGCGCCGGCCAGCCGAACGCGGTGCGTACGGTCACCACCGGCAGCCGGGTGGACCACTACGACTGGGACGCCACCGGCAACCTGACGTACCGGCGGGTGAACGGGGACACCGAGACCCTGACCTGGAACCCGCAGGGCAAGCTGACGGAGATCAACGGGCCGGGCGGCAAGACCCGGATGATCTACGACGTCGACGGTAACCGGATCGCCCGGATCGACCCCGACGGTGGGGCGGCGGTTTTCGTCTCCGGGCACGAGGTGAGCGTCGTTGGCCAGGACACGGTGGCGACCCGCTACTACGACCACGCAGGGGACACCGTCGCCTCCCGCGCGGCCTCCACGGCGACCGGCGCCAAGGACGTCATCTGGCTCGGCTCGGACCAGCATGAGTCGGCGCAGTGGGCGGTCAACTCGGTCACCCGGGTGGAGACCGTCAAGTACTCAGATCCGTACGGCAGCCCGCGTGCCGGCGGCACCGCAGGTGCCTGGCCGTCCGGGCAGCGCGGATTCGTCGGCGGCATCGAGGATCCGACGGGTCTGATGCTGCTGGGGGCCCGGTTCTACGACGCCGCGCTCGGTGCGTTCATCTCCGTCGACCCGGAGACGGACGAGGACGACCCGCAGCGGATGCACCCGTTCGCGTACGCGAACAACAACCCGATCACCTTCGCCGACCCGGACGGTCTCTTCTGGGGCGCCATCAAGAACGCGGCCAAGAAGGTCGGCGGCGCGGTGTCCAGTGCCGCCAAGTCGACGACCAAGTGGGTGGTGAAAAACGCCGGCACGATCTCCACGGTGGCCGGCACGGTGGCGATGGTGGCCACCTTCCTGCCGCCGCCGGCGCAGGTGGTGGCGGCGGCCGCGGGTGCGGTGGCGGCGGTCGCGGGAGCGATCGACACCGCCAAGAGTTGTGCGGGCGGCGACAGGTTGGGCTGCGCCACGGGTATTGCTTCCATGGTCCCGGGCGTCCGGCAGGCCAGGACCGCCACCCGTGGCGTGGGAGCGGTGAAGAACGCCGCCAAGAGGAAGCTGCCCAAGTCCGGATGTAACAGCTTCGTGCCCGGTACGCCGGTGCGGATGGCCGACGGCAGCTACAAGCCCATCGAGGAGATCGAGCTCGACGATGTGGTCTGGGCGGCCGACCCGGAGAGCGGCAAGGAAGGCGCCCGTCCGGTCACCGCGCTGATCACCGGTGAGGGGGACAAGAAGCTCGTCGACATCACCGTCGACTCCGACGGCGATGGCAAGGCGGACGGCACGGTCACCGCGACCGACGGCCACCCGTTCTGGGTCGACGACCAGCGGGAGTGGCTCCGCGCCGAGCACCTGAGCCCCGGCGACCAGCTGCTGAACCCGGACGGTGCCCGGGTCAGCGTCCTGGCTGTCGTCGCGTACGGCGCGGTCGCCACGGTCCACAACCTGACCGTCGACGACATCCACACCTACTACGTTCAGGCCGGCGGCATCGATGTCCTCGTGCACAACACGGGGAGTTCCGGCGATGCTTGTGAACTCGCGGCAGCGCGAGCGGAAGCAGACAAGCACCTCGGGAAGCCGGACAAAGTTCGCCCCACGGTGGCGGAAGCAATCAAGCTGAAAAATGGCGTGGTTATCGCCAAGGCGAGCATGAAGGGTGGCGCACCCACACTGCATCGGCGGGTCCAGAGGATCCTGAACCTGATCCCGAAGAGGTTCAGAGGGAAGGGGCACGGACAATGCGGTCTGCCTCAATGTATCTCGGAGGCGCTGAACAGGGGGATGAACCCGAGGGGGGCGCGAGCCGCAGCGGTCATTGTTAGAAAGAAATCAACTAATGCGAAGCATGGCAAAAGCATTGGTCCATGTCGGAGCTGCAGAATGCTCTCCATGTGGTACAGGCTGAAATGGTTCTAGTGACGGAGCAGCTGGACCGGCGCTTCTCGGCCGAGTTCGCGCGCATCCCGTAGTGCCAAGAGGCTTTCAGTTCCCTGGGGCGTCAGGATTTGTCCTGACGCCCCAGGGAACCTTCGTAGCCGGCCCAGCGCTCGGCTTCTGGGCAGTGCGGATCGAAACCGACGGTTGTCCATTAGCCAGGGGTGCCGTTGACAGGCTGAGCGCAAGTGGATCCTGCTCGGCGGACAGTGCTGGCCATGCGGGTGTTCGACCAGCTAAGAGGAAGGCACGATGGGCTGATGAGCGAGTACGTCGAGTTCTTCGCGGCGCGCAGTGATCGGCGGGCCAAGGCCGTCCACGCCCGGGGTCCTGGCAAACGACTCGGCAGGACCGTGTCCGGCTCCTTCTTCGACGCCGACGACGCGGTCGTGTGCTGGGAGAAGGTGTTGACCGGCCGTATCGGTGCGAATGAGGCGACGCTGGCGGAGCCGCGCATGGTGGCGCCGTGGGTCAACGACGGCAGCGCGGTGTTCGCGCTGTCGGACGAGTTGGTGGCGTGCCTCGTGCGGGCGGAGTTGCCGCGGTTGCGGGAGGTTGCCGAGGCGTGGCGGGCCGAGCTGCTACGTGACGGGGAGGACCTCGGCGTGGATGCCGCGCTCGGCATCCTGACCGGAGTGGCGGAGTTGGCGCGCGAGGCCGCCCATTCGGGCCACGGGGTCTACTGCTGGGTGAGCGGTTGACGGCTAGGCCACGTGATTGTGGACGGCTCTCCGCGCTACTGCCGCGTCTTCGTTCGGCGCGGGCTACGGGGAGCGGGAATCGTGGGCTCGGCCGGCCACGGCACCTCCGGCGACCGGTGGTACGTGGTGCCGGCCGCGCTCCAGCGGGGCCCGTGCTCGGCCAGCCGCGCGCGGAACCCCTCCCAGTCGTGCGTCGTCGGGGGTGACCAGCCCAGCTCGGCGAGGGCCGGCAGGCGCGGGAAAAGCATGAACTCGATCTCGGCGAGCGAGGTGACCGACTCGGTCCAGAGCGGCGCCTCCACGCCGAGCACCGCCTCCGCCGGCACGTCGGCCAAGTGGGCAGCGGGGTCCCAGTCGTACGCCGTCCGCACGTCGATCAGCCCGGCCCAGTCATGCCCGATCGGGGTGTCCGGGGTGTACTTCATGTCCAGGTAGGCGTGCTTGGCGGGGGAGAGGATCAGCCGGGCGCCCCGGCGCACCGCCTCGGCCGTCACCGGGTCGTCGCCGTTGGTGCCCCACCACTGCAGCACCCGGCCGTCGGCGTGGGCGGCCGGGGCGAGCTGGTGCCAACCGATCACGGTCTTCCCGGTCGCCGCTACTAGTTCCTGCGCCCGCTCGATGAAGCCGGTGTACGCCTCGCCCTTGACCTTGAACGCCTCGTCGCCGCCGATGTGCAGCCACGGGCCGGGGGTCAGCGCGGCCACCTCGCCCAGCACGTCGGCGACGAAGTCGTACGCCCGCTCGTCGGTCGGGTCGACGTAGCTGAACCCGACTTCGGTGCCGGTGTACGGCGGCGGCGCGACCTTGCCGGGCGCCAGTTCGGGGTACGCGACCAGCGCCGCGTTGGTGTGGCCCGGCAGGTCGATCTCCGGCACGACGGTGACGTGGCGGCGGGCGGCGTGCCGGACGATCCGCCGGTAGTCGTCCTTGGTGTACCAGCCGCCGGGCCCGCCGCCCACCTCGGTGGTCCCGCCGACCTCGGTGAGCCTCGGCCAGGCGTCGATCGCGATGCGCCAGCCCTGGTCGTCGGTGAGGTGCAGGTGCAGGTGGTTGAGCTTGTACCGGGCCAGGTGGTCGATCACCCGCAGCACGTCCTCGACCGGGAAGAAGTGCCGGGCCACGTCGAGCATCGCGCCCCGGTACGCGAACCGCGGGCGGTCGACGATGGTGCCGCCCGGCACCACCCAGCGCTCGGCGACCGGCGTGGCGCTCTCCACCGCCGCCGGCAGGAGCTGCCGCAGCGTCTGCACCCCGTAAAACAGGCCGGCAGCGGTGCCGGCGATGATCCGCACCCCAACGCCGCTCACATCCAGCCGATACCCCTCGCCGCCGCCCGGTGCGAGATCTTGGAAGATCTCGGCCCCTCCAGGGGCCGTTTCCTGCCAAGATTCGCTGCCCTGCTGGGCTGCGGCGGACAGGGTGAGCATGAGCGGGGCGTTGGGGTGGGCGGGGGCGCTGTCGGTGACGGGGAGTGGGTAGCCGGTGGCGGGGCGGAGCAGCTCGGCGAGTTGCTCGGCGACGTCCCGGGCGGCCGGGGCGGCGGCCACCCGGATCACCGCGTCCTCGGGCAGCGTGAAGTCGGCCGCCGCGTCGGGCGTGACCAGTTCGGGGGCGGGCACGACGTCGCCCAGCCGCATCGACGCGGGCGGCGCGAGCAGCTCTCCGGCCACCGTGGCGGCGGTCCGGGCCAGGTCGGCGGCGGCGACCCCGGCCAGATCGGCCGGCTGCCGGGTGGCGAGGTCGACCCGGTCGAGCGGCTCGGGACCGGTGTCGGAGGCGGGGGTGGTCGGCACGGCGATGACTCCGGGGGTGTATTTGCGTTGAATATGGCAAAGGTCAAGTTCAGCAAAACCAGTGCCGTCAAGAGTACGAGGGGAAGCGGAATTGCGTGGTCGTGCGCGTGGAAACGTTCCCAAAAACTGGTACGAACGCGGATAGTGGTGACCGCTGTGCCGATTGTCACCGAGTAGTCCCAGACCGCTCGAAGTTCGCTTAACCTTCGCCCACCGAACGCTGACGACGCCGGATTACCGGTGGTCGGCCCCGGGGTATGTCAGAACTGAACCTTCGTTAAGTGTCACTTCCGGCGCGCGTGGGAGGCTCTGGTGGCAGCGCAACAGACGGTGGACAACAAGTACGTCTACGACTTCGCCGAGGGCAACAAGGATCTCAAGGACCTGCTCGGCGGCAAGGGGGCCAACCTCGCCGAGATGACGAATCTCGGCCTGCCGGTCCCGCCCGGCTTCACCATCACCACCGAGGCCTGCAAGGCGTACCTGGCGACCGGTCGGGAGCCGGGCGGGCTGGCCGAGCAGATCGAGGCGCACCTGGAGTCCCTGGAGCGCGGCATGGGCCGCAAACTCGGTGACCCGGACGACCCGCTGCTGGTCTCGGTGCGCTCCGGAGCCAAGTTCTCCATGCCCGGCATGATGGAGACCGTCCTCAACGTCGGCCTCAACGACCGCAGTGTCGAAGGACTCGCACTACAGGCGGGCGGCAGAGCGGACTCGGCCGCCTCCGGCGGCGCAGACCGGTTCGCCTGGGACTCGTACCGCCGGCTGATCCAGATGTTCGGCAAGACCGTCTGCGAGGTGCCGGGCGAGGAGTTCGAGCACGCCATCGACGAGGCCAAGCGGGCCAAGGGGACCGTCAACGACCTCGACCTGGACGCGGACGACCTGCGCGCGCTGGTCGACACGTACAAGAAGATCTTCGCCGAGCACACCGGGCGGGAGTTCCCGCAGGAGCCGCGCGAGCAGCTCGACCTGGCCATCCGCGCGGTCTTCGAGTCGTGGAACGCCGAGCGCGCGGTGATCTACCGCCGGCAGGAGCGCATCCCGGCCGACCTGGGCACCGCGGTCAACGTGGTGGCCATGGTCTTCGGCAACCTCGGCCCGGACTCCGGCACCGGCGTCGCCTTCACCCGCGACCCGGCCAGCGGCGCGCAGGGCATCTACGGCGACTACCTGGCCAACGCCCAGGGCGAGGACGTGGTCGCCGGCATCCGCAACACGGTGCCGTTGCAGGAGCTGGAGCGGATCGACGGAAAGTCCTACGACGAGCTGCTCGACTACATGGCCCGGCTTGAGGGGCATTACAAGGATCTCTGCGACATCGAGTTCACCATCGAGCGCGGCAAGCTCTGGATGTTGCAGACCCGGGTCGGCAAGCGGACCGCCGCCGCCGCGTTCGTCATCGCCGGGCAGTTGGTCGACGAGGGCCTGATCGACATGGACGAGGCGCTGCACCGGGTCAACGGCGCCCAACTCGCCCAGCTGATGTTCCCCAGGTTCAGGCTGGACCACGACTTCGAGCCGGTGGCCAAGGGCATCGGCGCGTCGCCGGGCGCGGCCGTCGGCAAGGTGGTCTTCAGCTCGGACCGGGCGGTCGAGCTGGCCGCCGAGGGAGAGCCGGTGATCCTGGTCCGCCGGGAGACCAACCCGGACGACCTGAACGGCATGATCGCCGCCAAGGGCATCCTCACCTCGCGCGGCGGCAAGACCAGCCACGCCGCCGTGGTGGCCCGGGGCATGGGCAAGACCTGTGTCTCCGGCGCCGACGAGCTGGACGTGAACGTGCCGGCGAAGAAGTTCAACGTCGCCGGGCAGACCGTCAACGAGGGCGACGTCGTCTCCATCGACGGCACCACCGGCAAGGTCTACCTGGGCGAGGTGCCGGTCATGCCGTCCGAGGTGGTGCAGTACTTCGAGGGCACCCTCGACCCGGAGCGGACCGACGACCCGCTGGTCCGGACCGTACACCGGATCATGACGCACGCCGACGCCAGGCGGCGGCTGCGGGTCCGGACGAACGCCGACACCGGCGTGGATGCGGCGCGGGCGCGGCGCTTCGGCGCCGAGGGCATCGGCCTGTGCCGCACCGAGCACATGTTCCTCGGCGACCGGCGGGAGCTGGTGGAGCGTCTCATCCTCGCCGGCACCGACCGCGAGCGGGAGGACGCGCTGGCCGCGCTGCTGCCGCTGCAGCGGGCCGACTTCATCGAGATCTTCCGCGAGATGGCCGGCCTGCCGGTCACCGTACGGCTGATCGACCCGCCGCTGCACGAGTTCCTGCCCCCGCTGGAGCAGCTCGCGGTCAACGTCGCCGTCGCCCAGGAGCGCGGCGAGGACGTGGCCAAGGAGGAGGCGCTGCTCGCCGCCGTCCGGCGGATGCACGAGGAGAACCCGATGCTCGGCCTGCGCGGCGTGCGGCTCGGTCTGGTCATCCCCGGCCTGTTCGCCATGCAGGTCCGCGCGATCACCGAGGCCGCCGTCGAGGTCACCCGGGCCGGCGGGTCGGCCTGCCCGGAGATCATGGTCCCGCTGGTCGGCGCGGTCCAGGAGCTGGAGACGGTACGCGCCGAGGCCGAGAAGATCATCGCGGAGGTGGTCGGGGACAGCGGCGTCGAGGTGCTGATCGGCACGATGATCGAGGTGCCCCGGGCGGCGCTGACCGCCGGGCAGATCGCCGAGGCGGCGCAGTTCTTCTCCTTCGGCACCAACGACCTGACCCAGATGGCCTGGGGCTTCTCCCGCGACGACGTCGAGGGCGCGTTCTTCTGGCGCTACCTGGAGCTGGGCATTTTCGGCATCTCGCCGTTCGAGTCGATCGACCGCGACGGGGTCGGCCGATTGGTCCGGATCGCCGCCGAGGAGGGCCGGGCCGCCCGTCCGGGGCTCAAGCTCGGCGTCTGCGGCGAGCACGGCGGCGACCCCGACTCGGTGCACTTCTTCCACGAGGTGGGCCTGGACTACGTCTCCTGCTCCCCCTTCCGCGTCCCGGTCGCCCGTCTGGAGTCCGCCCGCGCCGCAGTGCAAACCACCGGCTCCGACCCCCGCTGACCCCGCACCCCCCGCCCCACCCTCGGTGATCATGAGGTTGGCGGTGATGTCGATCTCCGATGCCGCCGCCAACCTCATGATCGACCGGCCGATGGGGGCGGGGGTGGGGGCGGGGGCGGGCGTAATCTGGGCTCGGTTGGGCGTGGTGATCAGGGAGGGTGGGCGTATGACCAGCGTCTGGGAGAACCTGACCATCGGCGCCGATGATCCGTCGCGGCTCGCCCGGTGGTGGGCCGAGGCGCTTGGATACCAGGTGGTCAGCGACAAGCCGGACGAGGTGGAGATCCGCCGCTCGCCCGGCGTGCTGCCCGGCATCGTCTTCGTCCCGGTCACCGAGCCCAAGCGGGGCAGGAACCGGCTGCACCTCGACCTGCGCCCGGCAGACCAGGAGGCCGAGGTGGAACGCCTGGTCGACATGGGCGCGCGGCACGTCGACACCGATCAGGGTGACGTCGGCTGGACGGTGCTGGCGGACCCGGAGGGCAACGAGTTCCGCGTACTGCGATCGCGGGGTTGACGGTTGACCGCAGGTCCCGGCCCTGACGACGCGGCCCGGCTGGTCGTCGAGGCACCCAAGGACACCGGGTACGGGCGGTCGCCGTACGAGCGGGACCGGGCGCGGGTGCTGCACTCGGCGGCGTTTCGCCGGCTCGCCGCCAAGACCCAGGTGCACACCGCGGGCACGGACGACTTCCTGCGTACCCGGCTGACCCACTCGCTGGAGGTGGCGCAGATCGCCCGGGAGATGGGCGCCCGGCTCGGCTGCGACCCGGACGTGGTGGACACCGCCGGGCTGGCGCACGATCTCGGCCACCCGCCCTTCGGGCACAACGGCGAGTACGCCCTGGACACCCTCGCCGCCGACTGCGGCGGCTTCGAGGGCAACGCCCAGACGCTGCGGGTGCTCACCCGGCTGGAGGCCAAGGTGCTCGCCCCGGACGGCCGCTCGGCCGGGCTCAACCTGACCCGGGCCGCGCTCGACGCGGTCGGCAAGTACCCCTGGGCGCGCCGTCCCGGCCAGCGCAAGTTCGGGGTGTACGCCGACGACCGCCCGGTCTTCGACTGGCTGCGCGCCGGCTCCCCGCCCGGCGGGCGGCGCTGCCTAGAGGCGCAGGTGATGGACTGGGCCGACGACGTGGCGTACTCGGTGCACGACGTCGAGGACGGCATCCACGGCGGGTACGTCAGCCTGCGTCCGCTGCTGGCCGACGCCGACGAACGGCGGGCGCTCTGCGCCGACGTGGCGGCGGCGTACTCCGGGGAGGCCCCCGAGAAGCTGCACGAGGTGCTGGTCGAACTGCTCGCCGAGCCGGTGCTCGCCCCGCTCGCCGCGTACGACGGCAGTCACCGGGCCCTCGCCGCGCTGAAGGCGACCACCAGCGTGCTCACCGGCCGGTTCGTCGCCAGCGTGGTGGCCGCCACCCAGCAGCGCCACGGCCCCGGCCCGCACCGCCGCTACGCCGCCGACCTGGTGGTGCCCCGCCGGATCCGGGCGCAGTGCGCGCTGCTCAAGGGCATCGCGCTGCGCTACGTCATGCGCCGTCCCGGCGCGGCCACCCGGTACGCCCAGCAGCAGGAGATCCTCGCCGACCTGGTCGCCGCCCTGCTCGACCGGGCGCCGGACGCGCTCGACCCGGTCTTCGCGCCGCTGTGGCGGGACGCACCGGACGACGCCGCCCGGCTGCGGGTGGTGATCGATCAGGTGGCCTCGCTCACCGATCCGGTTGCGCTGGCCTGGCACGTCCGCCTGGTCCGCGCCGCCTGACCAGGTCGCCCGAGGTGCGGGCGGCTTAGGTTAGCCTAAGTCGTATGACGGAGCGCCCGAAGACAGTCACCGCCGCCACGGTCGTACGGACCGAGCGGCCCACCCCGCACCTGATCCGGCTGGTGCTCGGCGGCGAGGAGCTCGCCGGCCTGCCGGTGGGCGCGTGCACCGACCACTACGTGAAGCTGCTCTTCCCGCCGGCCGGGGTGGCGTATCCGCACCCCACCGACCTGGCCGCCATCAAGCGGGAGTTCCCGGCCGAGCAGTGGCCACGGCTGCGGGCGTACACGGTGCGGGCCTGGGACGCGGCGGCGGGTGAGCTGACGATCGACGTGGTGCACCACGGCGACGAGGGGCTGGCCGGGCCGTGGGCGGCCGCGCTGCGCCCGGGCGACCGGGTGTTCTTCACCGGCCCCGGCGGGGCGTACGCGCCGGACCCGACGGCCGACTGGCACCTGCTGGCCGGCGACGAGAGCGCGCTGCCGGCGATCGCCGCCGCGTGCGAGCGGCTGCCGGCCGGCGCGCGGGCGAAGGTCTTCGTCGAGGTCGACGGCCCGGCCGACGAGCTGCCGCTGACCAGCCCGGGGGCGGTCGAGCTGACCTGGCTGCACCGCGCCGGCCGGCCGGTGGGCGAGGCACTGGTCGCGGCGGTCCGGGCACTGGACTTCCCACCCGGCCGGGTGCACGCCTTCGTGCACGGCGAGGCCGCCGCGGTCAAGGAGCTGCGCCGGCTGCTGCGGGTCGAGCGCGAGGTGCCCGCGGCGGCGCTCTCCATCTCCGGCTACTGGCGGCGCGGCTTCGACGACGAGGGCTGGCGCTCCACCAAGCGCGCCTGGAACGCCCAGATCGAGGCCGAGGAGTCCCTCCCGCACGACACACCCGCCTGATCCAGTATCTACCTCGACGTGTAGCAGAGGTGCTACATTTCGCGGTATGACTGCGGTCGAACTGGCGGGAGCCGCCGAGGCTCCCCAACCACCCGACGAGGACCTGGTCCTCGACGTACGTGACCTGCGCATGCGCTACGGCACCGTCGACGTGCTGCACGGGGTCGACTTCACCGCACGGCGCGGCGAGGTGCTCGCCCTGCTCGGGCCCAACGGCGCCGGCAAGACCACCACCATCGAGATCCTGGAGGGCTTCCGGATGCGCTCGGCGGGCGACGTCCGGGTCCTCGGCGTCGACCCCGGTCGGGGTGGCGAGCGCTGGCGTGCCCGGATGGGGGTGGTGCTCCAGTCCTGGCGGGACCACGGCAAGTGGCGGGTGCGGGACGTGGTGGCCCACCTCGGCGACTTCTACGCCCCGTACTCCACCGACCGGATCCGCCGGCCCTGGCCGGTCGACGAGCTGTTGGACACCGTGGGTCTCGCCCCGCACGCGGGCAAGCGGGTGCACCAGCTCTCCGGTGGCCAGCGCCGCCGGCTCGACGTGGCGGTCGGCATCGTGGGCCGCCCGGAGCTGCTTTTCCTGGACGAGCCGACGGTCGGGTTCGACCCGGCCGCCCGGCGCGAGTTCCACGAGCTGGTGCACCGGCTCGCCGACCTGGACGAGACCACCATCCTGCTCACCACGCACGACCTGGACGAGGCGGAGAAGCTCGCCGACCGGATCCTCATCCTGGCCGGTGGCCGGATCATCGCCGACGGTTCGGCCGACGAGCTGGCCCGCCGAGTTACCGGGGACGCGGAGATCCGCTGGACCCGGGACGGGGAGCGCTGCGTGCACGCCGCGGCCGACGCCACCGCCTTCGTCCGGGACCTGCTCCAGCAGTACGGCGACGAGGTGCGGGAGCTGGAAGTTCGCCGGGCCAGCCTGGAGGACGCGTACATGGCGCTGGTCTACGAAGAGGAATCCGGTATCCGGACCGGCGCCGCCGACCGGGTGTGGCAGCAGGGGAGCGTCCGATGAACCCGACCATGGCGGCCGTCCGGGCCGGCATCCGGCGCGGTGTGATCGAGCTGCGTAACACCTTCAGCAACGTCCAGGACCTGTGGAACTACTTCTTCCCGACGGTCATCCTGCTGGTCACGATCTTCTTCATGCGCGGCGCCACCGTGCCCGGCACCTCCTTCTCCCTCGGCGCGCGTACGCTGCCCAGCGCGCTCGGCATGGGCCTGGCCTTCGGCGGCCTGCTCGGCCTGTCCCAGCAGCTCATCGTCGACCGGGAGGACGGCACCCTGCTGCGCGCCAAGGCGACGCCGAACGGGATGCTCGGCTACCTGATCGGGAAGATCGTCCTGCTCTCGACGGTGTCGCTGATCGGGCTGGTCCTCCAGCTCACCCCGGGGCTGTTCTTCCTGGACGACCTGCGTATCACCGACGGCGGCGCCTGGCTCACGCTGGCCTGGGTGGTGCCGCTCGGGCTGGTGGCGACGCTGCCGCTGGGCGCGGTGATCGGCTCGCTGATCGAGAATCCCCGCAACATGGGCCTCGTGGTGATGCCGATGTTCGGCCTCATCGCGCTCTCCGGCATCTTCTATCCGATCAACGGCTTCCCGGGGTGGCTCCAGGCCGTCGCCCAGGCCTTCCCGATCTACTGGTTAGGCTTGGGGATGCGTTCGGCGCTGCTGCCGCAGGCGCTGGCCGCGGTCGAGCTGGGCGGCTCCTGGCGGCACCTGGAGACTTTCGCCGTGCTGGGCTTCTGGGCGGCGGCCGGGTTGCTGGTCGCCCCGGCCGTGCTGCGCCGGATGGCCCGTCGCGAGTCCGGTTCGCGGGTGGCCGCGCGCCGGGAGCGGGCCATGCGGCGGGTCGGGTGAGAGGACGTCGATGAGTGAGACCGTGCACAACCGGATCGCGGTGCTGCGCGCCGAGCGGGGCATCTCCCGCCGGCAGCTGGCCGACGCGCTGGGCGTGCACTACCAGACGGTCGGCTACCTCGAGCGGGGCGAGTTCCGGCCCAGCCTGCACCTGGCGCTGCGGATCGCCGCGTACTTCGAGGTGCCGGTCGAGGTGGTCTTCTCGATCGAGCCGTTCCCGCGAATCGGGGAGGGCGCGGGGGCGGGACGGTCAGCCTGACCGGCCCGGTCACGACGTCTTCGCCATGCCGGTGAGGTGCCGGGTGAGCAGCACCGCGTAACCGCCGAGCGCCGCGGCGACCAGCAGCAGCATGGGGAACGGGCGGGGCACCGCCACGGCGATCGCGGTGACCGCCCCGATCCCGCCGCAGCTCAGGGCGACCCGGCGGGTGCCCGGAGACTGCGCCGACAACCAGTTCAGGCCGAGGCCGCAGAGCATCCACGCCACCAGCGAGCCGGCCAGGATCAGCCGCAGCCCCAGCGGGATCGTCGGCGCGTCCACGCCGATCTGCCGGACCACCTCCCCGAGCGACCAGCCGAGCACCAGCAGCGCGGTGCTCAACGGGAGGTGCAGGTAGGCGTACCACTGCCCGCCGCGCAACCGGGTCAGCGCCAGTCCGGTGTTGACGAAGGTGGTGTAGACCCACCACACGGACGCGGGTATGGCGAACCCGGCCGCCGCGGCGGCGGCCAGCCGCAGCCCGGGGTGGATCGGGACGGCGGCGAGCACGTTCGCCAGCGCGCTGCCGAGCACGATGATGGAGAACTGGCCCATCCGCTCGGGGAGGTGCACCACGTCGACCGGGGACCGGCTGAGCCGGCGCAGCCCCAGCCAGGGCGTGGCCAGCTCGACGGCCATCGCCACCGCCCAGACCGCCGGCCGGGCGGGCACCGGCACGGCCAGCGAGGCGAGCCAGATCAGCCAGCCCACACCGAAACCGGTGAGGTAGACGGTCGTCACCTCGCGGGCCGCGGCGCTGCTCGGCCGGACCCGGAGGTAGAGCAGCAGCAGGACGCCACGGACCACGAGGTAGCCGACCGGCAGCAGGACCGAGTGCGGCGCCCCGGCCACGCCCAGGGTGAGCGCCCCGGCGCCGGCCACCGCCACCAGCACCAGCAGCCGGTGCTGGGTGTCGTCCGGGTCGTACCGGGTGTCGTAGAAGACCTGGCCCGCCCAGGCGAACTGCACCACCACGAAGAGCCCTCCGGCGGCCAGCAGCGCCAAAGGGCTGGGCACGAGGACATGATCGAGCCGGCCGACCACGGCGCCCATCGCCAGGACGAAGACCAGGTCGAAGAAGAGCTCGAGCCAGGTCGCGTGTCGCTGGCCGGCCTCGTCCGGCGAGCGGCGTGCGGGCCGGAGGATCAACCGGGCGGCGAGCCGTCCCGGCCAGCGCGCACCGTCGGCGCGTACCCGTCGCACGCCTTCCATGATCGCGGACGCCGAGCGGCGCGCGAGGCGCAACGGCCGAGCCCACGCGGGATTCGCCACACCGGCCGTCCCCCGACCGTCGGATCGCCGGTCCGGCAGGGCAGGATGTACGCCGAGGAGGTGGCGGAGATGGCGGGGCGGATCCGGGACGAGGACATCGCGCTGGTCCGCGAGCGCACCTCGATCGCCGAGGTCATCTCCGACACGGTGACCCTCAAGTCGGCCGGCGGCGGCAACCTCAAGGGCCTGTGCCCGTTCCACGACGAGAAGAGCCCGTCGTTCAACGTCTCGCCCGCCCGCAACGTCTGGTACTGCTTCGGCTGCGGGGCCGGCGGCGACGCGATCAAGTTCCTGATGGACGCCGAGCACCTGAGCTTCGTCGAGTCCGTCGAGCGGCTCGCCGCCCGCGCCGGCATCCAGCTGCGCTATGTCGAGGACGACCGGTCGACCCCGCGGACCCGGCCGCAGCAGGGGCAGCGGCAGCGGCTGGTCGCCGCGCACGCCGCAGCCGAGGAGTTCTACCGCGCCCAGCTCACCACGGCCGGCGCCCGGCTCGCCCGGGAGTTCCTGGCGCAGCGCGGCTTCGACCGGGCCGCCGCCGAGCGGTACGGCTGCGGCTTCGCCCCGGACGCCTGGGACCTGCTCACCAAGCACCTGCGCCAGCAGGGCTTCACCCACGACGAGCTGGTCACCGCCGGGCTGTCCCGGCCGTCCCGCTCCGGCACCCTGATCGACCGGTTCCGCCGCCGACTGCTCTGGCCGATCCGCGACCTCACCGGCGACGTCATCGGCTTCGGCGCGCGCAAGCTGTTCGACGACGACGACGGCCCGAAATACCTGAACACCCCTGAGACGCCGATCTACAAGAAGTCCCACGTCCTCTACGGCATCGACCAGGCCAAGCGGGAGATCGCCAAGCAGGGCAAGGTGGTCGTGGTCGAGGGCTACACCGACGTGATGGCCTGCCACCTGGCCGGGGTGACCACCGCCGTGGCGACCTGCGGCACGGCCTTCGGCGCCGACCACATCTCGGTCCTGCGGCGGGTGCTCTTCGACAGCGACGAGCGAGCCGGCGAGATCATCTTTACCTTCGACGGGGACGCCGCCGGGCAGAAGGCCGCGCTGCGCGCCTTCGAGGACGACCAGCGCTTCGTCGGGCGTACCTTCATCGCGGTCAGCCCCGACAGCATGGACCCGTGCGAGCTGCGCCTGGCCAAGGGCGACCTGGCCGTGCGCGACCTGGTCGCCCGTCGCGAGCCGCTGGTCGACTTCGCCCTCCGCCACGTGATCAACCGGTACGACCTGGACAGCGTCGACGGCCGGGTGGAGGCGATGCGCCGGGCCGCGCCGCTGGTCGCCAAGATCAAAGACCGGGAGAAGCGCCCCGAGTACGTCCGCAAGCTCGCCGGTGACCTCGGCATGGAGATCGAGCCGGTGCAGCGCGCGGTGCTGGCCGCCGGGTCCGGGCAGCCGGCCGGCGGGGCGAGCGCCCCGGCGCGTACCGGGTCGGCCGCGCCGGCGGTGGACAGCCCGCAGTCGCTGGTCGAACGGGAGTCGCTGAAGCTCGCCCTCCAGGAGCCGGTGCTGGCCGGCCCGATGTTCGACGCGGTGGAGGCCGGCGCATACCGGCACCCGGTGCACGTGACGGTCCGGGCGGCGATCGCCGCGGCCGGCGGCGTGGCGGCGGCCACCGGTGGCGCGGTCTGGATCGAGCAGGTCCGGGACGCCTGCGACGACCTGGCCGGCCAGGCGCTCGTCGGGGAGTTGGCCGTCGAGCCGCTGCGCATCGACGGCGAGCCCGACCCCCGCTACGTCTCGGTCACCCTGGCCCAGCTGCAGTGGGGCTCGGTGACCGGCCGGATCAAGGATCTCAAGTCGAAGATCCAGCGGATCAACCCGGTGAGCCACAAGGACGAGTATTTCGGCCTCTTCGGGGAACTGCTCTCGCTGGAACAGCACGCGCGGGCGCTGCGCGAGCAGGCCGCCGGAGGACTCTGATGGGCTTGTTCAACCGTAAGCCGAAGCTGCCGCCCGCCGACCGGCCGCCGCTGGCCGCCGAGGAACGGGTGCTCGCCTGGGCGGCCGCCGGCAACGGCGAGGGCGACGGCGTGGTGGTCGCCAGCAACCTCGGGCTCTGGCTGCCCGGCCGGGGGCACCGGATCGGCTGGCACGACATCCTCAAGGCGGTCTGGTCCGGGCGCGAACTCACCGTCACCCCGGCCGAGCGGGTCGCCGAGCGGGACGGCTATCTGGTCGTCGCCGACTGTCCGGCCGAGACCTACCTGCTGCTCGACCCGGGCGACCTGCCGGACCAGGTGCGGACCCGGGTCACCGGCTCGGTTGTGTACACCGCGCACCATCCGGTGCCCGGCGGCGCCGGCCGGATCGCCGCCCGGCGGGTGCCCGGAGTGGACGGGCTGACCTGGACGGTCCGCTACGACCCGGGCACGCCGGCCGACGACGAGGCGGTGGCCGCCGAGACCGGCAGGCTGGTCGTCGCCGCCCAGAGCACCACCACCCCGGCGAACCTCTGATCGTCAGCTGCCGCGGTAATACCGTGCCGCGCCCGGGTGCAACGGGATCGGGTCGGTGCCCGCCCCACTTTCCCGGGTGAAGTTTGCCGCCTCCGGGTGCACCGAGATCAGCTCACCCTGGTAGGTGAAGAGCAACCGGGTCAGGTCGTACGCGAGTTGGTCCGGCATGTCCGCCCGGACCAGGATCACGTTCGCCACGGTGATGGTCGGGATGGCCGCCGGCGTGCCGTAGACCTCCGTCGGCAGGGTGGCGGTGGTGTAGACCGAGCCGTACCGGGCGGTCAGCGGCTCGACCAGGTCGGCGACGGGAAGCAGCCGGAACATTCCCGGCGCGCCGGCCAGCAGATCCTTGATGCCCGGGGTGGGCAGGCCGCCGGAGAAGAACATGGCGTCCAGGCTGCCCGCCCGCATCTGTTGCACCGTCTCCGGTAGCGACAGGTTGACCCGCTGGATGTCCCGGTCCGGGTCAATCCCGGCGGCGGCGAGCAGCCGCCCGGCGACGATGTCCGTGCCGGACTTCGGTGACCCGGTGGAGATCCGCTTGCCGCGCAGCTTGGCGAAGGTGTCGACCTTCCTGTCGGCCCGGACGATCACGTGCGTGTAGTTGCGGTAGACCCGGGCCAGCGCGCGGACCGGCTGCGGCTGCCCGTCGAACACGCCGCGTCCGGTGACCGCGTCCGCCGCGGTGTCGGCCAGGCTGAAGGCGATCTCCATGTCGCCGCTGCTCACCCGGTTGATGTTCTCCACCGAGGCGCCGGTCGGCTCGGCCCGTGCCTCGTAGCCGGGCAGGTGCCGGCTGATCACGTCGGCGTAGCCGCCGCCGAGTTGGTAGTAGACACCGGTGGTGTTGCCGGTGGCCAGGAAGATGCGCCCGCCGTGCCACGCCTGCGGCCGCGCGTCCGCCTTGACGCAGCCCGCGATCAGGGCGGCCGACAGCAGCGCGGCCACCAGTCGCAGCGGGCGCCCGATCACGCCCGGACCGCCGGTTCCAGTGCCTCGGCCACCCGCTGGACGAGCGTCGCCGTCTCGAAGCCGATCTGGCCCAGGTCGCACCCGGGAGCGGCGAGCACCCCGAGCAGCGCGCGCTCGCCGACGGCCATCACCAGCATCACCCCGCCGTCCATGTCGACGATCTGCTGCCGCACCCGCCCGGCGGACATCAGCCGGGCGGCGCCCACGGTCAGGCTCGCCAGCCCGCTGATCACGGCGGAGAGCTGGTCCACCTGGTCCGCCGCGAGGTCCGGCGAAGCGGCCAGCCGCAGCCCGTCCTCGGACACCGCGAGGGCGTGCGACACGTCCGGCACCCGCTCGGCGAAGTTCGCCAGCAGCCAGTCGAGTCCGTCGGTCACGGATGAAGTCATTGGGTTCTCCCGGTGGGTGTGGGGTGCGGATTGCGGCGCATCGCGCTGGCCACGCCCTCGGCGAGCGCGGACAGGCGAGCCCGAACCACTTCGGGGTCGAGCAGGTCGGGTCGGGGCGGTGGGGCGGTGGTGGTAGTGGTGACGGAGAGCTGGCCGCCCCGGATCCGGCGGGGCAGCCCGGTCCCGGTGGTCGGCAGGTTGTCGGACGGCCGGGCCGGGGTGACGTCGGGTACCAGCAGGGTGATCCCGGGCGACGGTACGGCGGCCACGCCCCGGACGGCGCCGGTCGTCGGGGCCGCCCCGGCCACCGGATCGGCGACCGCCCCGGCGAGTGCGACGGTGGCTCGCGGCCGGAACCAGGGCGGGCTCGGGTCGGCCGGGGCGGAGTGCGTCACCGCAGCGCGTCGGGTGACCGCTTCGACCCGGGTCAACGCGGACTCGGGCACCTCCATCTGGGCGACCATGCCGGTGTGGGTGCGGTGCAGCTGCACCCGGATCCCGTGCCGGGCGGCCAGGTGCGCCACCACGTGCAGGCCCATGCTGCCGGCCGCGGCGCTGAAAAGCGGAGCCGGCGCGGCGAGCCGCTGGTTGATGGTGGCCAGCCGACCCTCGCTGATTCCGATGCCCTGGTCGTGCACCCGCAGGGTGACCCCGTCGACGGTACGCCGCCCGTCCACCAGCACGAAGGTGTGCGGCGGCGAGTTGAGGGTGGCGTTCTCCAGCAACTCGGCCAGCAGGTGCACCAGGTTGCCGGCCGCCGCGCCGTGCACCGCCGCGGTCGGCACCTCGATCTCCACCCGGGGGTAGTCCTCGATCTCGGCGGCCGCCGCCCGGACCACGTCGTCAAGGAGCAGCGCGCCCTCGTGCGCCCGGCCCGGCTCGCCGCCGGCGAGGACCAGCAGGTTCTCTCCGTTGCGGCGCAGGCGGGCGGCGAGGTGGTCCAGCGCGAAGAACCGGGCCAGCGCCTCCGGGTCGGTCTCCTCGTGTTCGAACTCGTCGAGCAGGCGCAGTTGACGGGTGATCAGCGTACGGATCCGCCGGGCCAGCGCCTCGGCCATCCGGGTCACGTCCAACCGCAGCTCGGCCTGCTCGCCGGCGAGCCGCAGCGCGGCCCGGTTGACCGTGTCGAACGCCTCGGCCACCTGGGTCACCTCGTCCCGGCCGCGCCGGACACCCCCGGTCAACTGGGTCGGCGTGCCGTCGTCCGGGCGCCGCTCGCCTGAGGCGATCGCGGTGATCCGCTCCGGCAGCTCCCGGTTGGCCACCGTGAGCGCGGCGACCCGCAGCTGGCGTAGCCGCCGGCTGGTCCGCACCGCCAGCAGCACGGCGGTGACCAGCGAGGCGAGCGCGACGGTGCTGGTCGCCCCGGCGGTGAGCAGGGCCCGTTCCCAGGTGGTGCCGGCCAGCGCGGCGGCGGCCCGGTCGAGATCCTCGGAAAGCTCCCGGCCGAGCAGGTTGTACCGGCGGATGGTGCCGCTCTGCGCCACGTACCAGGCATCGCCGTCGCTCTTCAACGCCTCCGGCCCGCCGTCGGTGTTCAGCACGTCGTCCTGCATCCGGTGGGCCGCCCCGATGTCGACGCCGTCGATCAAGCGGGACCAGGCGGCGTGCGCCGGGCCGGTGGCGACCCGGAGGAACTCGGCTTGGCGCTGTTCCCGGGCGCCGCGCAGCCGGCCGAGTCGGGCCAGCTCACCGCGGGCCAGCTCGCCCCGCACGAAGACCCCGCGCAACAGGTCGCGTTCCAGGGACGCCAGGTGCTCCTGGGCGGCCACGGCCGCCACTGCCCGCGCCCCATTGGCCAGGTCGGTGTCGCTCAGCTGCGCCGGGAGCGCGTCGGCGACGGCGAGCAGCGACTCGACCAGGCTCCCGTACGCCAAATCGGCGCTGTCACCGCCCAGCGCCAGCTGGCGGGTCGGGTCGAGCTGGCCGAGGCGGCCGTCCGCGTCTTCGAGCACCCGGGCCAGGTCCGGGGCGGCCCGCCGGGCCTTGCCGCTGGCCGAGCGGTAGCGGTCGAGGGCGGCGTCCACCCGTCGCCGCTGGGCGTCGACCAGCGGCCGGCCGGCCATGCCGCCCCGTTGCCGCAGCGCCGCCGTCTCGCCGAGTTCGCGTTCCAGCTCGTGCACCAGCCGTACGGTCGCGGTGGCGGTGCCGGCGAGCACGCGAGCCCGGTCGGCGTCCGTCGAGGCGGCGAGCGCAGCGTTGGTCTGGGTGGCGCCGAGCACGACCAGACCGACCGTCGCCACCAGGATCGGCGCGAGCAGTTGGGTGCGCACCGACCGAAGTTGGCCGGTGCGGTCCGCGGGTCGGCTGTGCCGGCGTACGCGGGCGGGGTCGGGGAGCGGCACGGGGTCTCCCAGTCGAGGTCAGGTGCCGGGCCTGGACGGACGGCCGGGCGACACGAGCAGGCACGATACGCGAATCGCGCACCCGGGGGAACATTGCCGACCGTGATTGCATTGCGTGACGGAGCTGAGCGGCCGACCTCTCATGCATGGGCCTTCTTAAAGGCATCCTTCGTAAATGTCTGACCCAGAATTGCTCTGTGGTTCCGGTATTCCCTTGCCGCCGGGAGTGATCTGTCCAAAATGGTGAGCAAAGTCCTGGCGCCGTGGCTCTTGCGGGCGTGACTCGGCGTAGCTGACGCCCATCGGCCTTCCGGGCGGGGTGCCGGCGTTAACCGGTCGAGGTTGTCGGACCGGGCGGCTACCGTGCAGCGGTGACCACTGCTCGACCACTCATCCAGGCACGAGGGCTGGTGAAGCGGTTCGGCGACTTCACCGCCGTCGACGGCATCGACGTGGAGGTACGCCCCGGCGAGGCGTTCGGCTTCCTCGGGCCGAACGGCGCCGGCAAGTCCTCCACCATGCGGATGATCGGCTGCATCTCCCCGCCCTCCGGCGGCGAGTTGCGAATCCTCGACATGGACCCGGTCCGCGACGGGCCGGCGATCCGGGCCCGGCTGGGTGTCTGCCCGCAACTCGACAGCCTCGACCCGGAGCTCACCGTCCGGGAAAACCTCACCACCTACGCTCGCTACTTCGGCATCCCGCGCCGGGTGGCCCGCGAGCGGGCCGCCGAGCTGCTCGACTTCGTGCAGCTCACCGAGCGGGCCGAGAGCAAGGTGGAGCCGCTCTCAGGCGGCATGAAACGCCGGCTCACCATCGCCCGCGCGTTGGTCAACAACCCGGCGATCGTGTTGCTCGACGAGCCCACCACCGGGCTCGACCCGCAGGCCCGCCACCTGGTGTGGGAGCGGCTGTTCCGGCTGAAGCAGCAGGGGGTCACCCTGGTGCTCACCACGCACTACATGGACGAGGCAGAGCAACTCTGCGACCGGCTGGTGGTGATGGACGGCGGCCGGATCGTGGCCGAGGGCTCGCCGCGCACGCTGATCGAGCGGCACGCCACCCGTGAGGTGGTGGAGTTGCGCTTCGCCGCCGAGTCGCAGGAGGCGTTCGCCGGCAAGCTGAGCGGGCTCGGGGAGCGGCTCGAGGTGCTGCCCGACCGGATCCTGCTCTACGTGGCCGACGGTGACGCGACGCTGGCCGAGGTGACCGCACGCGGTCTCGTCCCGGCCAGCGTCCTGGTCCGGCGTAGCAGCCTGGAGGACGTCTTCCTCCACCTCACCGGCCGCACCCTGGTGGACTGAGCCAATCCGCGCGACGAGGCCGGTGAGGTAGGTGTCAGCCCGGCTCAGGCGGGGGCGATCTTGGTGACCGTTCCCGAGGATCCGCGATACATGAGAGCGCCGTTCTGGACGAAGAGAACACCGCCGCCGGTTGGGTTCGTGGACGGAACGGTGGTCGCGTTGGCAATGGCGATGACGCCGGAGCCTCCGCCGAGGCTCGTGGTGTTGAGGCGCAGGTTCTGCGAAACGTGCAGCGAATGGTCCGTCTTCACCACACCCGCCGACGAGCGGTAGAGATTCGTGTCGCGGGCGGCTGAGCCGGATCCCCACTCGATCTTTCCGTCGACGTAGATGACGCTGCGCACCAGCGAGTCTCCGTTGACCTGGCCTTGATAGGACCTGGTGGTCTCGTCGTTTCCGGTGACGAGGGCAGCCTGGCCGCCCGCGGCGGTCGGCCTTATGGTCAACGCCGCCCCGCCGTTCCGAATGATCGACAGGCCGGCGGCCGTTCCAGACGCGCCCCCGACCGATACTTGACCAGTCGAGCGGTTGACGGCGAGCGGGGTGTCGACCAGAGTGCCGCTGTCGTCGTACCGGACGAGCTGGAAGTTGGTTCCGGCGTTCGACCCGGTCTCAGCCTCGCTCGTGGCACGGATCTTCCAGCGCCTGAACGGCGTGCCGCCGTTGCTGTCGTGGGAGAACGTGATCGGCTTCTCCTGCCCGGCCGGAGCGGCGAGTCGCAGCTCCTGGCCGTTGGACGTCCGCACGCAGAGGTCGGCCTGGTTGGTCTTGATGACGGTCTTGTCCATACCGTACTGCCCGGTCGTCGGGTCCCAGATCGGCATCTCCAGCCGGGTCTGCAGCGCGCCGGTAGAGTCCGGGACCTCGCACGACCAATGGCCGTGAACCGACCCATGGTCGTTGGCCTCGTAGTGTGCGCCCATCCAGAACCACGGCTTGTCCGGGCCGATCGGCGCGCGGGTGGCCATGTCATACGACCTCGGCCCGTACCAGGCGATCATCTGCTTACTGTCGGCACGGCGCGAGTAGATCCGCAGCACCTCGCCGTGCGACATGACCGCCGCCCGCTGGTAGCTCTCCAGGTTCAGGCGCCCGGTGCTGTCGAAGTGGCCGGCCGCCCCGTCGTCCTCGCCGCCGTCGAAGGACGAGCGGAGCGTAAGGGATTCTGAGTGCCCGTCGTCGACGATGCCACCGGACGGCGAAGCGGACCCTGCGAACGCCGCCGCCGAGCCGATCATCGGTGCGGCCGCTATGCCGGCGCCGACAGCGCTGGCAGCGGCGAACAGGCCGCGGCGAGACAGGATGCCGGCAGATGAGCCAGCCGTGCGCGGAGCCAGGGCCGTCGCGGCAACCGCGCAAAGGTCGACTCCGGTCCGCTTCGCGGAGATCGGGACGGATATGTCGTACGTCCGGCCGCCGGTGAAGTTTTCCTTGACCGTGTAGGTCCATCCGTTCGGTCGGAGATCCGGGTCGTCGGTCGCCAGGAGGGAAACTGTGAAGGCGCCGTCCGCGTCCAGGTCTGCGGTTATCGTGCCCGGAATGACCATGCTTTGAGACGCAGTCGCGATCGCGGCAACGTTGCCCGTAAAGGTGACGCTCCCCTGGGCGGGCGTCCCGTCGAGATTGACGTACCTCCCCCTGATTTGAACGGTGTCGTGCTCGGTGGAATGCGTCATGCTGCCTGACCTCCTGATCCGCGGTGCCAAGATCGTAGGCCACCCGATTCCGCGGTGGCATTGACTTTTCGTCTGCCTTGTCGGGACAGACATGCCCGACATGTAGGTCGTAGAGTGTGCCCGGCCGTTCCGGGCAGAAGTCTCTCGAACTGCGGTCCGGGCGGATTTAGCGTGAATCGCCCGATGAGGCGATTCTTGGGTATAGGAGGACCTACGACACCAATGAAAATCACGGGGAATTGGCGTAGTCGGCTACGGAAGGTGAGCCTCGCGGCGCTGTCGTGCGCGGTTGGCGTCGGCGGCGCGGTCGCCGGGGCAGCGCCGGCTCAGGCGGCGGCCGGGCAGGCTGCCATCGTGGACCAGCGAAGCGGCGTGAAGATCTTCAACCTCGACTCCACCACCTGGAAGGGCAACGGGGTCTGGGCCTGGAACAAGCCGAAGACTGCCGCCTGGTCGAACCTGTCGGATGTCAAGTTCCGGACGTACGGCGGTCGTAAGGTCGTCCTGGCCGTCGCCTCCGGTGGCGCGGCCGGGATCATCGACTACTCGACGAAGAAGACCACGTGGTCGGCGAGCCCCGGCGGAAACCCGCACGCGATCGAACTGCTGCCCAACGGTGCGGTCGTGGTCGCCTCCTCGGCCGGCAAGCTCACGGCGTACGGCAAGGGCAAGACCAGCGGTCGCACGTACTCGTTCGCGGACGCGCACGCCGTGCTCTGGGAACCGGGCACGAAGCGACTGTGGGCGCTTGGTGGCAACCAGCTGTGCAGCTTCAAGGTCGGCGGCACGGCCACCGCTCCCACGCTGAGCGGCAAGGTCTGCGCCAAGACGCCCTCCGGCGGCGGCCATGACCTCTCGCCGGTCTACGGCCAGTCGGCGCAGCTGTGGCTCAGCACCGGTAGCCACGTCTACACCTACAACCTCAACCGCGGGACGTTCAGCAAGGCCAGCGGCTCCATCGACAACTCGCAGATCAAGAGCATCGGCAACATCTCCGGCGGCCTGGTCATCACCGCCAAGGTGACGAAGGCGAACTCGGACGGCACCTGGGGCACCAACAAGGTGTCGCTCTACAAGCTGAACGGCTCGTCCGCCGGCAGTCGCACCTACACCGGCGCGGCCATCTACAAGGCACGACCGGTGGTCTGGAACTACCGGTAGTCCCAACCTGAGCCGATCGTCCCTGCTGGTCAACGAGCCCTCGCCCAGCTCAGGAAACGTTCGGCCATGCCTTCGGGCGCGACCTGGCCGGTGACACCGGCCAGGTCGGCCCGGGCCTCCTGCATGAGCGTGCCGAGGTAGATCAACAGGCCGATCCGGTTCTCGCGATACTCGCCGAGCAGCGCCAGCCGGGCCGGCGAACACGGCCACGCGGCGCCGCACACGCGGCAGCGCCACGACGGGCGCGCGGCGACATGCGGGCGATAGCGGGGCATCAGCGCGGCCCCTCCCCGGCCCGGCGGCGGGGGAGCGGGGCGGGTGGTGCCGGGCGCGCGCAGCGCCAGAACCTGAATCGCATGTCGGTGCCTCCGTCGAGGATGGATGGAGGCGTCCTGGACGCAGTTGTCGCAGGACGCCTCCGGCTTGGTTCCGCCCGCCGTCCGATCCCGTGAGCGGTCCCGCTGCATGACAGTCTGGTGAGCGCGCGACTACGGTGGGAAATCTCGCGCGCCGACGACCAGCGAGTCCGGCTGCCCGACCCCAAGCGGTACGAGGATGTACGGAGGGTGTCCGTGGAAGGCTCGTCCATGCTGGAGCACTTCGCCGAGGAGCTACGGCTCGCCCGAGCCGCCAGCGGCATGTCCCAGACCGCGCTGGCCGAGGCGTTGAGCTACTCGGCCGCACTGGTCGCCAAGGTGGAGAAGTGTGAACGCCGCCCGAGCCTCGATTTCGCGCGCCGCAGTGACGTCGTGTTCGGCACGGACGGCCGGTTCGAGCGCATCCAGCGGCGGATCAGCCGGGAGACCGTGGTCCCCTGGTTCCGCGACTGGGCCGGCATCGAACAGGAAGCAACCGCACTGCGTACGTTCGAGCCGCTTTGCGTGCCCGGTCTTTTGCAGACCGAGGGGTATGCGGGTGCCATCCACGCCGGCGGTGGACTGTTCGCAGCGGACGAGGTCGAGCGGCATGTGACAACTCGGCTGGATCGGCAGGGTGTGCTCACCCGAGACCGGTCGCCGCTGCTCAGCATGGTGATCGACGAGTACGTGCTGCGCCGCCGCATCGGCGGGCCGGAGGTGATGCGTGAGCAATTGCGGCACCTGGTGAAGCTTGGCTCAACCCTGCCGCGGGTGCGTATCCACGTCGTGCCGATGTCGGCCGGCGCGTACCCTGGGCTCGCCGGGCCGTTTGTGATCGCCACCTTGCCGTCCAGGGAGGACGTCGTCTATCTGGAGGGGCAGCGTCACGGGCAGGTGATCGACCGAGCCGACTTCGTGCAGGAGATGGTCGAGGTTTGGGAGTCGATCCGTGGTGAGGCACTATCGCAGCAGCAGTCCCTCGAGTTGATAGCGGAAGTGGCGGAGACATGGACCTGAGCGGCGCCCGGTGGCGCAAGAGCACCCGCAGCAGTGGCCAGGGCGGCAACTGCGTGGAGGTGGCCGACAACCTGCCCGGTGTGGTCGCCGTACGCGATTCCAAGGACCCGAGCGGTCCGGTGTTGGCCTTCGGCCCCGACGCCTGGCGCGCGTTCCTCGGACGTGTCACCGAGCGGCCGTAGCGGCTACCGGCACGACAGCGCCTACTCCGGATCCCAGTTGGACACGGGCGCTGTCGCCGCCCTGACCATCCCCGTGGAGTCCGGCATGGCACCGTTGGCTGACCCGTCCATGATTCTTGCCGAGCGATATCGGTCGAAAATAGCTGCCCTGGAGCAACTGAAGGCATCACCCAGCCAGCGCTTTGCCCACGTGCGCTACTGGCTTGGCCGAGTGCGTTTGGAGATCGTCTTTAGCTGGCTCGCGAACGTGTCAATCTGGCTCGCCGCACGTCGGTAGCGGTGGGCCGTCGTAGGGGGCGGAGGATTGTGGGGATCCGGGACCAGCGCGCGCGGTGCCCGGAGGGCGAGGAGGAGATCCCTACCCAGTTCCTCGACTTCGCGGGCCGGCACGGGCTCGCCGGCTTCTACACTCCGTGGGCGATACTCCTCGTCTTGGGCTGCTACCCGATCCTGGTCGCGGTGATGTCGATCGGGTCCTTTGAGGACCGCGACCTGATGTGGGCCAGCGGCGTGTTTGGGCTGCTGATGTGGGCCGGGTCGCTGATGGCCTTCCGGCGCAGGAGGCGCGCGGACGAGGCGAGGATGGCCGCCTACCGCCGGTGGCGGGAAACGCAGGAGGCACCGCCTTCGGGGTGGGACCCAATCTTGCGGTTCGACGGCCGGGTCGCCGAGGTGTGCAGTGACCGGGGTGCGATCGGCTATCTGTACGTCAGAGTCGGCGATCCCGCCGGTAGCGACGGCAAGCGGGCGTTGTCGGTGCACCTGAGCGCGGCGCTGGTCGATGCCGGGGAGCCGGAGCGGTGGCGGCTCGACGAACGCGTCTACCCGGATGCGGACGAGGTCCGCGAGGAGCTCCGGACCCTCGTCAGTTGGTGCGGGGAGCACCTGCATGTTGACCGCTGGCTCGGCCGGGCGGATGCCGAGACGGTGATAGGCCCGCACTTCGGCTGACCGGTGTGCCGCCATAGACTTCACTCATGGTCTCCGCCGAGGGTGGCACCGACGAGGGCCACCACACGCCGTTGGTAAAGAGGCGTTGGTTGCGGCTCGGCCGGCGTCTGCTGTTCGGGTTGGTCGTCGCGGTCGGCAGTGGGCACCTCCTGGTACTCGGTGGCGAGGCAACGCGGCGCGAGTTCAGCCTGAGCAGCTTCACGCTGATGTGGGTGTCGACGGCGGCGGGCCTATTGCTGCTTGAGTGGTGGGATCAACGGAGTCAAAACCGTCGGCCGAAGCCGCCCAGGCCACAGTGGCGTGATGATGCCCCTTGCCCCCTGGTGGCGTCATCGGCAGCTGTCTATGTCTACGTCCCTGTGACTTGGGTCGCGGGATACACCGCCGCCTTTGACGGTCAACTCAAGCTTGTCTGGGCCGACGTGCTGGCCGCCACCGCACTCGCGTTGGCGGCCAGCATTCGTCACTGGAGCGGGCCGTACAGAATGCCAGAGAATTCCGAGGCCGCAGTGGGTCGCTGATCACGCCCAGCCTCGCCGACTCAACGAGGATTTGGTATGCAGACACAGTCGATCGTGCACTTGGTGACGGGTTTCGGCGGGCTGCTCTACTTCATCGGTCTCCACTTCGGAATGAGGTACTCAGGTCCGGCTGGCGCCATGCGCGGCAACGTTCGGGATGGGGTGGTCATGGTGGCACTCATCCTGACCCTGCCGATCGTGGATTTCGTGGTCACCGCCGGTAACCTGTCCCGGTGGTTCTACTACGGCGCGTACGCGGTGGTGTTGGTTGTGTTGCTGCTGTTCGCGGTCCGCGTCTACCGGAGGTCGACGGCCAAGCCGGCTAGCAGCGAAGGGCCAGCGGTGTGAGAAGCAGCGACCACTTTGGGGCTGGTGCTGGCCATGGCCGAGGCCGCGCCAGGTCAGGCGCTCCCATTCAATTCCTGGTAACACGCAGAATTACTAGCCGAGGTGGGAACCTACGTGCGAACGACTATCTTGAGTCTGTTGGATCTCGTTGTCGCGGTCATCGTATTCTTCGATGCCAGGCATCTGGGCATGGAATACGGAGGGCGAACTGGAGGCGAGCCTCGGCTTGGCGCTGTAGGTTGGGCGCTCGGAAGTTTGATCATGCCGGTCTTTTATTTGCCGGCGTACCTCATTCGGCGTTTTAGATACTTGAGAGAGACTGCGAGTGCTCTGTCTCGCAAATAGCTAGCCGTTTTGTTGATGCGTTATCTCCATCGCGGCCTGCGCCGACTTTAGAGAGATTGTGCGCAACATCCTTGTCCCCGTGATCGGCCGTGGCTCGTCAAGCGACGCTCAGGCGGCACGGACCCGCACATTCCCACCCTGAGCCCACCCGCCGGCGCCCCGGCTGCTCGACCTCAGGCCGAGCCGGGGGCGATCAGACCGGATTCGTACGCCGCGATGACGGCCTGCACCCGGTCACGCAGGGCCAGCTTGCTCAGCACGTTGCTGACGTGTGTCTTTACGGTGTGCTCGCTGACCACCATGGAGGCGGCGATCTCCGCGTTGGACAGGCCCCGACCGAGCAGCGTCAGGGTCTCCCGCTCCCGCGCGGTCAGCGCCTCCAGGCCGATCGCTGGTGACCCACCACGCGGCCGGCGTGCCGTCAGGTCGGAGATCAGTCGCCGGGTCACGGCCGGTGCCAGCAGCGAATCCCCGGCGGCCACCACCCGGACGGCGTGCACCAGGTCGTCGCGGCGGACGTCCTTGAGCAGGAAACCGCTGGCCCCGGCGTAGAGCGCGTCGTAGACGTAATCGTCCTGGTCGAAGGTGGTCAGCATCAGGGCCCGACTCGACGTCTCGGCGCACACCCGCCGGGCGGCTTCGATGCCGTCCATCTCCGGCATCCGAATGTCGAGCAGCACCACGTCGGGCTGGTGGCGCAGCGTGGCGGCGACTGCCTCGACGCCGTCGGACGCCTCGGCCACCACCTCGAAGTCCGGCTGGGCGTCCAGGATCATCGCGAATCCGCCGCGCACCAACTCCTGGTCGTCGGCGACAACGATCCGAATGCTCATCGGGCCATCACCGGGAGGGACGCCGACACGGTGAAACCGTGCTTGCCGGCCCGCGCGTCGGCGCTGCCGCCGCACGCCGCGGCGCGCTCACGGATGCCGATCAGCCCGCTACCGGCCCCCGCAATGCCAAGCGTGCCGTCGCCGGAACCGTCGTCTCGTACCGTGATGATGAGCTCATCCCCCCAGTCGAGCGCGACCGTCACCGTGCGCGCGGCCGCGTGCTTGAGCGTGTTGGTCAGGGCCTCCTGAACGATCCGGTACGCGGCCACCTCGGTGTCCGGCGGCACCGCACGCCGCACGCCGGACACGGTAAAGGACGCTGCCACCCCGGTTTCGCGCACCTGGTCGATCAGCGCGGGGATGGCGGCCAGGGTCGGCTGCGGCGTACGGATCCCGGTGTCCTGGTCCTCCTTCAATATGCCCAGCGTGCGGCGGAGCTGGACCATCGCGTCCCGACCGGCACCGGCGATCGCGTCGAGCGCCTTCTCCGCCCGCTCCGGGGAGGTACGCACGACCGTCGCTCCCGCCTCGGCCTGGACGATCATCAGGCCGACCGCGTGGGCGAGCACATCGTGCATGTCCCGGGCGATCCGGGCCCGCTCGGTCGCCACCGCGTGTGCCGCCTGCGTCTCCCGGTCGCGTTCGAACTGCCCGGCACGGTAGGCCAGCTCCTGCAGGCGCAGGTCCCGGCGCCGCGCGAGCGTGCCGAGCAGCAGCGCCGCCGAGGCGGTGAGCAGGCCGATCATCGCAGTTGTCGGGCTCTTCACGCTGGCGAGGCTGGTCACGGCGATCAACACCATGACACAGATCTGATGCCAGCGCCGGCCGACCCACGCGATCGAGTAGATGGCCACAAGCACTCCCCAGCCGATCGGTTCGGACACCGCCCGGTCGACGGTGTTGTATCCCACGAGCGAGAGGTAGCTGACGAGGAGGCAGAGGATGGGGAACCGCCGCCGGACCACCAGCGGTAGCGCCGACCCGGCCAGGAACACCCACGCCCACGGCGAGTAGGGACCGGGTTGCTCCGCCCGGGGGATCACCAAGGGGACGTACAGCACGGCGAGCACCAGCAGCGCCACGCCGGCGTCCGCGGCGTACGGCCGCCACGACGGTGGCAGGCGCTGCCACAGCGGCAGATCTCGGGCGGTCATCAGGTGTCGCATCTGATCCCACTCCACAGGTCTGCCGTCGTTTACGGCTGGCCGGTGACCCGCGGTCCTCACGCGCTCGCCAGCGCGACCCGGGGGGTGCGCAGTACGAGCGGCAGGAAGGCGATCAGGTACAGGACGCCAGCTTCGGGAATATAGTCCAGGCTCACTCCGGCGACGGCGGTGCCCACCAGGATGAGCACGGGGGTCCACCACGGCAACGGGCGCGGACGCACGACGGCAGCTGAGATCGTCAGTCCGAGCAGGCCGACGTAGAACAGCACCGGCACCACCGTGTAGACGACCGGAAGCACGCCGGGGATCTCCTGGAACCGTTCGAAGTTGTGGTCCTTGGTCGCCGCGTCACTGGACATGAATCCGACGACGATGTCGGCGCAGATCTGCACGATGACCGCACCGAGCCCGACGAACCCGATCGCCCCGAACACCTTCGCGTTCCGGCCCGGTACCGCGCCGCGCAGCCCGGCGAACACCCATCCGAACATGACAAGACTGGCCAGCATCAGCAGGTGCCCGAAGGTCCACACAAAACCGGGACTGTGCTCGCTGTCCGTCAGCCGGACCACCCCGTACCCGGCCATCAGGGCGGGTGCGGCGACGAACGATGCCTTTGCGATGTTCACGGTGACTCCTGAAGACGCGGGTGTTTGACGTGTCGATCCTCTGGCCTTTCCCGCCCCGGCTCATCGCCGTCGGGGGCGATCTTCAGCCATCCCTCCTACGAGCGAGTGGCTCCGCCGCGCGAGCGAGAGCCCCCGGCGCTCAGGATGTGAAAGCAACGTGTCGGTCTGGAGGAACTCCGGACCGGGCGGGGAGCGGGAAAGTGGCGCGACAGCATCGGTGAGTCCTCGTAGGGTGGCCGGCGGTCTTGTCGTACCCGGGCGGTAGGAAGGTCGGGGTGGGCGGAGAGCGGGGGTGGTCGCGGTGAGCGTGGCGGAGCGGGCCGGGCCGGGGATGGCACGGACGCCGGCGTTGGCGGTCCTCGCCTACCACCTGGTGGCCTACCGGCGCACCTGGCGGGCGGGGGTTTTCTCGTCGCTCCTGCTGCCGGTGCTCACCGTGCTCGGTTTCGGCGTCGGGGTCGGGGCGTACGTGCATCGGGGCGTGGGCGGGGTGTCCTACCTGGAGTGGCTGGTGCCCGGCCTGATCGCCGCCACCGCGCTCCAGGTCGCCATGGCGGAGTCGACCTGGCCGGTGCACAGCAACTTCCGCTGGATCCGGACCTACCACGCCCAGGTTGCGGCACCGCTGCGAATCGGGGACATTCTCGCCGGGCACCTCGCCTTCGTGCTGTTCCGGGTGCTCACCAGTGCCGCCGCGTTCGTACTGGTGACGGCGCTGTTCGGGGCGCTGCGCTCGCCCTGGGCGGTGGCCGTCCTGCCGGTGGCGCTGTTGCTCGGGCTCGCGGTCGCCGCGCCGACCTTCGCGTTCAGCGCGGCGGTGCCGAGCGACAGTTATCTGGCCCTGCTGTTCCGGTTCGCGGTGATCCCGATGACCCTGTTCGCCGGGGTCTTCTTCCCGATCGAGTCACTGCCGGAGGCGCTGCGCTGGCTGGCGTACGCGACACCGCTCTGGCACGCCGTGGACCTGTGCCGGGCCGCCACGCTCGGCGTCGCTCCGCAGTGGTCGGCCGCCGGCCACCTGCTCTACCTTGCCGCCTGGGCCGCCGCCGGCTGGCTGTTGGCCCGGCGCATGTTCCGCCGCTCGCTGGTCGTGTAGAGGAGGGTGTCGTGGTCGGTCTCGTCCTGCCCCGGCTGGTCAGCTTCGAGGGGGCGCCGCGCCGGTCCGCCTCAGTCGCCGAGCGCAACCTGACCGCGTTGCGGAGCGCGTACTGGCTGGTGCTGCTCTCCGGTTTCCTGGAGCCGGTGCTCTACCTCTTTTCGATCGGCGTCGGGGTGGGCGCGCTGGTCGGCGACCTCACCCTGCCCAGCGGGCAGGTGGTGACGTACGCGGCGTTCGTCGCCCCGGCGATGCTGGCCTCCTCGGCGATGAACGGCGCGCTGTCCGAGACCACCTTCAACTTCTTCGGGAAGATGAAGTACATGAAGCTGTACGACGGGGTCATCGCGACCCCGGTGCAGCCGTTCGAGATCGCCCTCGGCGAACTGGGCTGGGCGATGATCCGGGGCAGCCTCTACTCGGCCGCGTTCCTGCTGATCATGGTGGTGATGGACCTGACCACCGCGGCCCGGGCGGCCGCCGCCTTCCCTGCCGCGATTCTGGTCGGCGTCGCGTTCGGCGCGCTCGGCATGGTCGTCGCCACGCTCATTCGCAGCTGGCAGGATTTCGACCTGATGGGGTCGGCCCAGTTCACCCTTTTCCTCTTCTCCGGCACCTTCGTGCCGGCCGAGGCGTATCCGGCCGTGCTGCGCTGGGTGGTCGAGTTGACCCCGCTCTACCGGTCGGTGCACCTGGTCCGCGCGATCTGCGTCGGAGGCTCCGGCTGGTCCTGGCTGCTGGACGTGGCGTACCTGGTGGTGCTGGCCGCCGGCATGCTCACGCTGGCATCCCGGCGGATGGGCCGGCTGCTCTACACGTAGGTGGTTAACGCCTTCCCGCTTGGGCAGTCGGGGACGACGCCGACGATGAGGGAGGGCCGATGGCCGCCGACGAGTCTTCCGCACACGGCGGGCGCGACCGGGGTCGGCAGGTCGGGCCGGACGCGGGGCCGGGGCGCCCTTCCGAGTTGCCGGTTGTCGGCTGGGGGGCGGCACTGAGGCGTGCGGTCCGGGAGACCCGGGAGGACCGGCTGACCGACTCGGCCGCCGCGCTCACCTACTACGCCATGCTCTCGATCTTCCCCGGCGCGCTGGTGTTCATCTCGGTGCTCGGCCTGTTCGACACCCGGGCACCCGAGAAGGTGCGGAACGTCGTGGACGAGGCAGTGCCGGAGGAGCACATCCGGCGGATCATCGAGACCGCGATCGACCAGGCGCGTACCTCCGAGGGGCTGGCCAGCGTCGCTGCGGTCGTCGGCCTGGTCGGGGCCCTCTGGGCGGCCTCCAGTTACCTTTCCGCCTTCATGCGCGCCGCCAACATCATCTACGAGGTGCCGGAGGGGCGGCCGATCTGGAAGAGGCTACCGATCCGACTCGGTGCCACCGTGCTGATCGGCGTGATGCTGTTGGCCAGCGTCGTGATCGTGGTCTTCACCGGTGGCCTGGCCGAGCGGGTGGGCGCGTTCGGGCTCGGCCCGACCGCCGTGACGGTGTGGAAGATCGTCAGGTGGCCGGTGTTGCTGGTGCTGGTCAGCCTGATACTCGCGATCCTCTATCGGGTCGCGCCGAACGCCCGCCAGGGCGGCTTCCGCTGGATCAGCCCCGGCAGTGTGCTGGCGGTGGTGATCTGGCTGGTGATCTCCGTGCTCTTCGCTGTCTACGTCGGGCACTTCCACTCGTACAACAAGACCTACGGGGCGCTGGCCGGAGTGATCATCTTTCTGGTGTGGCTCTGGCTGAGCAACATCGCCATCCTGTTCGGCGTGGAGTTCGATGCCGAGTTGGCACGCAGCCGCGCCATCGCGACGGGGCACCCGGCCGAACGGGAGCCGTACGTCGAGCTGCGCGACGACCGCAAGCTGCGCAAGAAGCACGACGGCCGCTGACCAGGCCCACCCCGAGGCTGGCTCGACCGACGACCAAGATCACTTTCGCCGACCCGTCGTCGGCTTTCGTTCGTGTGGACAAAAGTTTGTGTCGGGTTGATTGAAGCTATGGACATGCGGCCGGGAAGGCTCCTACTGTGTCGAGCACGACACATCGCCGGTGCGTCGATGTGCACGACTCCGATGCGAGGTGAGTCCCGGTGCGGACGCTGGACCCCCTGCACGTACAGCTCCTACGACTGCTGCGGGACGAGGGGGCGGTATCCCGGGCCGAGCTCGGCGACCGTTTGCAGATACCCCGCCCGCGGCTGCTCGCCGAGCTGGATCGGCTGGTTGGTCTCGGTTATGTGGCCGAGGCGGGGTTGGCGGCTTCTCGGGGTGGTCGTCGTTCGACGTTGGTGGAGTTGAATCCGGGTTTGCGGTTTGCCGCGGTGGATCTGGGTGCCAGTTCGATTGATGTCGAGGTGGTGAATGGTCGGCTTGAGCCGGTGGCGGTGTATGCGGAGTCGGCTGATATTCGTTCGGGGCCGAAGGTGACTCTGCAGCGGGTCAGTGAGTTGTTGCACAAGGCCAGGGTGGATGGTGCGTACGAGCGGCTGGCTGCGGTCGGTATCGGGGTGCCGGGGCCGGTGAGTTTCCGGGATGGTGTGCCGGTGTCGCCGCCGATCATGCCGGGGTGGGATCGTTTCCCGGTTCGGGAGTTGTTGACTCGGGAGCATGGCTGCCCGGCTGTGGTCGACAACGACGTCAACATCATGGCGATCGGTGAGCGACACGGCGGCGTGGCCCACTCGGTGGATGATTTCCTGTTCATCAAGATCGGTACGGGCATCGGATGCGGGATCTATCTCAACGGTGAGGTCTACCGGGGCACCGACGGCTGCGCCGGCGACATCGGCCACATCCAGGTCGAACCCAACGCTCCGATGTGCTCGTGTGGCAATCTCGGCTGCCTGGAGGCCGTCTTCAGCGGTGCGGCGCTGGCCCGGGAGGCCACCGCGGCGGCCCGGGTCGAGGTCTCCCCGGTGCTCGCCGAGCGCCTGGCCGCGCGGGGGGCGGTCACCGCGCTGGACGTGGCGCAGGGGGCGGTCGAGGGGGACGTCACCTGCATTCAGCTCATTCGGGATGGTGGCCGGCGGGTCGGCAGTGTTCTGGCCGGCCTGGTGAGCTTCACCAACCCGTCGATGATCGTAATTGGCGGTGGACTCGCCCAGTTGGGACACATTCTTCTCGCGGAGATTCGTAGCGTGGTCTACCGCCGTTCATTGCCGCTGGCCACCGGCAACCTGCCGGTCGTGCTCTCCGAACTCGGTCCGCGCGCCGGGGTGGCCGGGGCTGCGGTGCTCGCCAGCGACGTCGCCTTCGCGGAAGCGTCATGACCGGACGGTTGGTGGAAACCCCGGCCACCGCCGCCGGCGAGGTGGTCCTGCGCCTGACCGATGTGGTGAAGACGTTCCCCGGTGTACGCGCGTTGGACGGGGTGCAGTTGGAGGTGCGGGCGGGTGAGGTGCACTGCCTGTTGGGGCAGAACGGCGCCGGTAAGTCCACGTTGATCAAGGTTTTGGCGGGGGTGCATCGGCCGGATTCGGGTGAGGTCGTGTGGTGTGGCGAGCCGGCGGGTTTCGCTGATCCGCAGGCGGCGATGCGGGCGGGGATCGCCACGATCTACCAGGAGCTCGACCTGGTTGAGGATCTGTCGGTGGCGGAGAATGCGTTCCTTGGTCACGAGCCGCGCCGGTTGGGGTTCGTGCGTCGGGGCAGTATGGCGCGGCGGACGCGGGAGATCCTGGCCCGGTTGGGGCATGCGGAGATTTCCCCGGGTCGTCTGGTGCGGCATTTGCCGGCTGCGGGTAAGCAGATCGTGAGTATGGCGCGGGCGTTGTCCCACGATGCCCGGTTGATCATCATGGATGAGCCGTCTGCGGTGTTGGCTCATGACGAGGTGGGGAATCTGTTCCGGATTATCCGGGAGCTCACGGCGCAGGGGATCGCGGTTATCTATATCTCGCATCGGATGGAGGAGATCCGGGAGATCGGTGATCGGGTGACGGTGCTCAAGGACGGCCGGACCACTGCGGCGAATCTGCCGGCCCGGACCACTCCGACCAACGACCTGGTGGCCCGGATGACGGGGCGCAGCATTGAGTACGTGTTTCCGCAGCGTCCGGCCGGCGGGTCGGCTGGTGCCGAGTTGCTGCGGGTGGAGGGGCTGACCCGGGCGGGTGAGTTCGCTGATGTGTCGCTGAGCGTGGGGGCGGGGGAGATCGTCGGTATCGCCGGCCTTGTCGGCTCCGGCCGTTCCGAGGTGCTGGAGACCATTTACGGGGCTCGCCGCGCGCACGCGGGCACGGTGCGGATGAACGGCCGGGTGTTGCGGGCGGGAAGCGTCGGGGCGGCGGTGCGGGCCGGGATGGGGATGGCGCCGGAGGAGCGGAAGAGTCAGGCGCTGCTGCTCGGTGAACCGATCTACCGCAACGTGACTCTGGCGACGTTCAGCCGCTACGCGCGGTTGGGTTTCACGAATGCCGGGCGGGAGCGGGCTGAGGCGGAGCGGATCGCCGACCTGCTGGAGCTGCGGCCGCGTGACGTGCGCCGGCCGGTGCGGACCCTTTCGGGTGGTAACCAGCAGAAGGCGGTGGTGGGCCGGTGGTTGTTGGGGGACACCAGGCTGCTGTTGCTGGATGAGCCGACCCGGGGTGTGGATGTGGGAGCTCGGGCGGAGTTGTATCAGGTGATCCGGGATCTCGCGGCTCAGGGTGTGGGGGTGTTGCTGGTGTCCAGTGAGGTGCCCGAGGTCCTCGGTCTGGCGGATCGGGTGTTGGTGATGCGGGAGGGCCGGGTGGTGCGGGAAGCGCCGGCCGGTGACCTGGATGAAGACAGTGTGCTTGACCTCGTGATGGCGGGGTCCCTCATGGAAGGAGCCCTGGCGTGACTGAGGGGACCGGGACCGCTGCGCCGAAGCGGCCGGCGGACGTGCCGGCCCAGTCGCCATCGGCTGATTCGGCCGGGGCCGGGAAGGCGGGGGCGTCGGCGCGGTTTTCCTTCTGGCGGGGTGACGGGGGTGAGGGTGTCCGCCGGAATTTGGGTCTGGTGGCGACGCTGCTGGTGTTGGTGGTTATCGGCATTGTGACCCGGCCTGATCTTTACGGTGATGCGAGTTGGGTGTGGGGCAACACTCTCACCATTTTGAAGCTGGCCTCGGTGGTGGGTGTGGTCACGGTGGGGATGACGTTCGTGATCATCGGTGGGGGTATCGACCTGTCGGTGGGGGCGATCGTCGCGGTGGCGGGGGTGTGGTCCACGACGGTGGCGACGCAGAGTTTCGGCGCCGCCGGGATGATCTTCACGGCGTTGACCGTGGGCCTCGGAGTGGGTGTGGTGAACGGTCTGCTGGTGTCGTACGGGCGGTTGGTGCCGTTCATCGCGACTCT
>NZ_JBEZFI010000045.1:0-45888 GCF_040649295.1 Micromonospora sp. NPDC048999
TTCCGAAACCCCGAAAACCAACGCCTACGCACCCGCACCGCCACCACCCGACGCCACCGCGGACACCTCAACCCCGCTTAAGTTCGAAGAGCCGTGATGTGACGGACAACCACCATGACTTTCGGCCCGGGAAAGATGCAGAACTTCAATCCGTCATGCATGACCGACACATCTTTGTCCCGGTTGAGCCAGGCTTCGCCGCACGAATCCACAGTCATGCCACCACGCTTCACCTCGCCGATGTTCGCGTTGGTGCTGACCGACTCGCCACTGGACCAGAGCGCTCCGTCGCTCCAGTCCGACTGGAGATAGACGTCCCAGTCCGGGCTCGATGAGCCGAGTTTGATGATGCAACCTTCGACCCAGGTGTAGAGCTCGTGCCGCAAGGGAGTCTTGCCACTTACCGGGGTCAAAGCGCCTGCGGGCTTGAGGCGACGGCACTGGTCGACACTCGTCGGCCACTCTTCATCAGCGGTAGCTGGTGGGGCGGAGGGCGAAGCCGACACCGAAGGTGACGTCCCAGAAGAATGAGATGTGGAGTCGCCGGATGGGCGTAAGCCCCAGACCGTCAGGCCAATCACGAGCACCAGCAGTACGGCGGATGCCGCCCCACCCATAATGAGTCTGCGACGAGCAGTAAGCACCTCCTTGATCCACCAACTTCCGGCGGCGAGGAGGAAGGGCGCGAGAATTCCGGCGACCGCGAGTTGCCACATCCCTCCAAACTGTAGGCGTGCGGGCGACACTCAACAATGGACGAGCGTACGGGTAAGGCAGCCGCTTCTGGTCTTGTTGGCACGCCATGCTTCTACGGCCGCGAGTGGCCTTCGACGGTGCCAGTGGCGTACGCGGGCAGGATCTCGCGCAACCCCGCGACCAGCGGAAGCAGCCGGTCGGCGGTCCAGCCCTTCTCCTGCTCGCAGGCGCCGATCTGGGTGGCCAGGGCCTGAGAGCCTGCTCGCGGTGAGGGTCAGGCCGCCTTGAAGACGGTGTCCAGGTGCCACTCGAGGAATTCGGCGTTGGGCCGGTCGACCCGTCGCTCCGGCAACGCGATGACCTCACCGGCCTTGGCGTAGAACTGGTCGCCGTTGCCGAATTCGCTGCGTAGTCGGGGGCTGACCATCAGCCGGCACTTCGGGTCCACGCCCAGGTACCCCCGGTCGAATAGGATGTGCACGTCCGACTTGAGCAGCAGGCCGTTGTCGACGCGGTGCTCCCCGCCCTGCGGAAGCGGCCGGATGTGAGCCGCCTGCAGCACCGGCTGGACCTTGTTGCCCGTGATGGCACACCGCCGCCCGTTGGCACCCAACACGACGGCCTTGAATGATTGCTGGCCAAGGCGCTGCGGTACCAGCCGCGGGTCACCGTACACCGGCCCGGGCCGATGCCAGGGCACGCTGAGGTCCAGCTCGACATTCACGCCCAGGAGGCGGTGCACCAGGAGTTCGAAGTAGCCAGCCGCCGATGGGTCGGCGAGATCGTACGTCTTGCCCTGCACCACGTTGGATGCGAAACCCGGAGGTGGGTCGGCAGTCGAACCATCCGGGAAGAAGACGCTGTCGCGGACGAAGATGCAGCCGATGACCGGATCTTCGTCGAGCCCGATTGGCTGCTTGCGGTAACGGCCAACGCTGCGGCGCATCTCATCGAGGCTGGCGACGCCATTGGCCTCGCCGAACAACTCCCAGGCCTCGGAAAGGCTCAGCTGAGTGAAACCGCTGAAGAAGCCTCCTCCGACGATCCGGTTGAGCGGGTAGTGCGCCTTGAAGAAGAAGGGCTCGCCAGGCGTGAGTGCACGGAAGCTTCCGCCGGAGGGCCGCCAGAAGTTGACCTCAGTCAGACCGGGACGCGCAGCCAGGAATCGGTACCACTTCTCGTCCGTCACACCGACGAAGGTCTTCACGCCCGTCAGCATCCACCCGATTTGATCTCTGCACCACCCCCGAACGGTCGGCGCCTCGACTGCCTCAGTGTCAGGGCTCCCGCATCCAAAGCTTCGGGTCGTTCACGAAGACGCCCTTGCCCTGGTGACGCAAGATCACTCGCAGCGCCTCAAGTCGCACGTAGACCTGCTTGACAGTTGACGGGCTGACCTTGTGCATCGCGGCGAGCTGCGAGATCGAGGACAGCTTGTCCCCCGGCTTGAGCTTGCCGGCTCGAATCTCGGCGACGATCTCGTCGGCGATGCGGATGTAGTCGGCGGTGATTGGCATGACTCCCCCTGCGTGGCACGCCAATTCGATCACGCAACGACACTCCACAACAACTCTTTGTTTGACTGGGATGACTGGGACAGCTATGTTGAAGATCGCCTCTCCCCTTGCGTGGCAACAAGGAGTAGAGGCATCCCCTTGGGCGGGGCGGGTGCGCGTGCCCGCCCCGCCCCACCGGACTGCTCCGCTGTCGTACCGCTGAACCCAGGCTGCGGCGGCGGGGCCGGGCGGGTCGCCCGCGGCCGGCGTGCGGACGGCCCGCCCTTCCACCCTCACCGCATCGACCCTCCGCGCTCCCGCCTGCCCCGGAAAGGATCCGTCGTGGCCCAGGTGCATCGATCCGGCCAGCTCTACGGCACCGGCCAGCCGGCCCGGTTGACCCCGCACGAGGTACGCACCCGCACCTTCGACCCGCGTCGCCGTGGCGTCGACCCCGATCAGGTACGCCAGTTCCAGGCCCAGCTCGCCGACGAGCTGACCGACCTCCACCGCCAGATACGCCTGCTCACCGAGCAGAACGACCGCATCAAGCGGGCGCTGCGCGACTGGCAGACCATGCACGCCCGCGAGTGCCAGCCCAACGAGGGCCAGTGGTAATCGGGTGGCGCCCCGAACCCGGCGACCTGCTGCGAATCGACGGCCGAGCGTCGGTGCAGTTCGCTGGCGACCGCGCCCTCACCTTCCGCGTCGTCTCCGTCTGCGACCGCCCGACCTACCACGGCTGGATCTGGCTGACCGGCTACGTCATCGACCGACGCGGCAACGCCACCGCCAAACGCGAAATCTACGTCCAGCTCGCCGGCCTCCGGCGCGCGCCGGCAACGGCCACGCGACCCCTACGGAGACCCGGTCTCCAGCCCAAAGCCGAACGGCAGCGCCAGCCCGTTCGCCCTCGCGGCGACCCTGTCCATGTTCCGACAGCGGGCTCCGTGCGTTGAGAGCAGCAGCGGACTTTGGTGAAGATCTGCCAGGTCTTGAGGACGGCGAAGCGCCGCCGCTTGGCTGGCATGGCAATGGCGGCGTGGGTGTTCGGCGGTATGGAGCTGTTCGCCGCAGTCATGCGGGCCTGTGTCGCTGCCGTCAACGCCGCCCCCTGGCCGGCGTAAGAACATGGGAGACTGTCGATCCATTGTCATCGGTGGAGGGAGTCGGTATGCGCACACAGTGGTTGGCCCGGCGAATCGCGACCGTGGCGGGCGTCGTGGTGGCCCTCGGGATGGGCGTGCCAGCCGTGGCGGCCATCGGGATGGGCGCGCCAGCCGTGGCGGCCGACCCGACGCCCACCACGTCGTCCAGCCCGACCAGGGGGCCGTGCGATGCAGCGGCGGTTACCGGCTCGGTCATCGACCAGACCGCCACGTCGATCACGTTCGCGCTGAGGGTGTCGCTCATGTGCGGCTTCCAGGACGCCACGGTGTCGGTATACACAAGCGCCGACGACGCGCAGCATTGGCGTAACCCGCGCGGCTCGGCCACCGCCCACACGCTGGCCGAGACCGAGGCGCTCACGGTCGCGCAGTTGGATCCGGACACCGCGTACTGGTACCGCTTCAGGGGCGGCGGCTCCCCCTGGCAGCTCGACGCCATGGGGCCGACCTACACCCTGCCCGACGCCGGGTGCACCGCGACCTTGTCCACCGAACAGTGGCCGGGCGGCTTCGTCACCAACGTCACCGTCAAGGCCGGCACGAAACCGCTCAACGGCTGGGCCGTCACGCTCACCCTGCCCAGCGGCGCCAGCATCATCAACGTCTGGAGCGCCACGAACAGCAGCACCAGCGGCAACGTGACCTTCCGCAACCTCGGCTACAACCGCACCATCGCCGCCGGCCGGTCGACCGAGTTCGGCTTCCTGGGCAACGGCAACGCGCCCACCGGCACCCCCACCTGCAGCGCGAGCTGACCTACCCGGTCGGGGCCCGGCACGGAATCCACCGCGCCGGGCCAACCCACGTGAGACGGGACGACAGCAGTGGATCTTCGATCGAGCCTTGGCCGGTTTTCGCCCGGCCGGGCATGCCGCCAAGCAGTCGCCGTCACAGTCGCCGCTGCGGGCATGGTCATGATGGCCTCGGTGCCCGCGCAGGCTGCCCCGCAGGTCGACGGCTATGTGTGGGCGAACAGCCCGTCGGTGGCCAGCTATGTCGCCTCCGGATACGAACGCAACTCCACCGACGGGACCGTGCAGATCACCCGCAGCTCCCGCGGCGTGTACCAGGTGCGGTTCACCGGCATGGCCGTCAGCGGCGGCGTCGCCCACGCCCGGCCCTACGGCGTCGGCAACACCGGCATCTGCACCGTCTCATCATGGTCGCCTTCCGGCAGCGACGAACTGGTCGGCGTGCGCTGCTTCGACGCCTCCGGCGTTCCGGCGGACTCGCTGTTCACCGCGAGCTTCACCAACCGCACGACCAGCACCGGGTCACTGGCCTACCTGTGGGCCAACGACCCTGCCGCCAGGACGCCGTACGTGCCGAGCAGCGCCTACTCATACGACTCCACCGGCGGCACCAGCCGGATCTACAAGCAGTCCACCGGCCTCTACATGATGTACCTCGGCGCCGTCGACGCCCACTATCCCGTCACCCAGGACAACGGCGTCTACGAGATCACCGCGTACGGCATCAACCCCGTCCGCTGCGAGGTCTACGGCGAGAACGACGAGTGGCCCACGCCCATCGCGGTACTGTGCGTCGACGCCAAGGGCACACCCGTGGACGCCCGCTTCTCCGTCACCTACGCCCACGGGGTCAGCCTGCTCGGCACGACCGGGGCCCGGGCGAACGCCTACCTCCGCCACGGCTGGCCCACGCCGACGACGTTCTGGGCAGCCGGATACTGGGGTCCTGGCGGTGCCCCCACCATCAGCCGATACGGCACCGGCCAGTACGCCGTATCCTTTCCGGGTCTGTCCATCGGGTACGGGCACGCCACCGCTGGCTCGCGCGGCGACCCCTTGACCTACTGCCACGTGGCGTACTGGGGCTCCAACTATGTCCGCGTCGCCTGCTACCACAACGTCACCAATGCCCTGATCGACAGTGACTTCACCGTCAGCCTCACCGTTTGACGGGGCATCTGCCCGCACTAGGGCCAGCACCACCAGTTGTCCCTAGCAAAGGAGCGACCGATCAGCAACGACCCTGCTGGACGGTACCCCTCGTGGGTGGCATCAGGCGGTCGCGGCGCTGCGGTGAGCGTTGACGACCCAGGCGTCCGGCAGGGCGATCCACTCGTTGTCGCCCACCCGCACCACCGCACCGTCCAGCTTGGGCAACATCCCCAGGTCCTCCATCGGGCAGAGCAGCCACGCATCCCCGGCCCCACCACGCGCCGCGTCGGCGAGCGCGTAGAGCCGCTCCATCGCGCGGTACCGCGCGAGCACCGCCGCGTCGTGCAGCAGTACCGGCCCGGCGTCGGGGGAGGCGAGCTGCCACGCCTGCTCGACGTACTCGCCGAGCTTGATGGCGCCCCGGGAGCCCGGCTCGGCAACGTCGGCGCCCAGCACCGTCTCCCAGGTGGGCTTCGGCTTGGCGTCAACCAGGCTAAGCAATTTGATTACTGATCCACAGTGGTCATAGAATTTCCGTTGTCAGGCGTTTTGTTGGGGATGCGGTCGGCGGAGAGCCGGGCTTGTCTGTTGTTCGAGTCCGGGTGGTGCCGGGACGGTGGCGGGTGAGCCGGAAGTTGGCGTTGGCTTCAGGCGAGGCGGTGCGGACCGCGTGTGCTCGCGCGCTGCTGCGAACGGGCGTGGACGAGGCGTCCGGGGATGTCGTGTCCCGGGCGGTGCTTGCCGAGCGGGTCGGTTGGTGTGCTGATCTGGTGGCGCGCATGGTCGGCAGCCTGCTGGCCGGGCACTGGAACGCGGCCGATGTTGATGTGCTGGCCTCCGGTCAGGATGCGGGTGGTCGGAGGTTGCCGTCGAATGCGTGGATGGCGTTGCGGCGGCTGGGCTGGACGACCACCGTCCCGGCAGGTGTGAAGGTCAATGACCGGATCGTGCGGATGGCCCAGGAGCAGGCGGGGCGTGTCCTGCGGTCGGTGAAGTGGCGTGCCGACCTGACCGCCGGGATCCTGTCCACCTGGCCCGCCGACCCGCGTAAACGCACCCCGCTGGAGTGGGATCAGGTTCGTGCGGCGGTCCCGGGCGGGCAGGGTCTGCCGTCGACTGTGATCAAGGGTCGTACCCGGCAGGCCGCCACGTTCCTCAACACCAACGGTCGGTTGCCGGTGGATGTGTTCGAGTTGGAATGCGTGCCGAGGGTTACGCGGATGTTGTTGTTGGCGGCGTGTGACCGGCAGCAGGCCACCATCGAACGCAGCGACACCGACCCGGGCAAGGCGCTGCTGCGCCTGCAGTTGCCGACCCGGGCTGATCCGCGTTCGTATCGGGACTGGACGTGGGTGGCCTGCCCGATCAGCCTGCCACCCACGGTTCCAGCGGGCGCAGTGCTGCACCTGCCCACCCTGCGCGTCACCGGCGGCACGGTGCGCGCCGATCTCGCCTACACGCATCCGGTGCCGAAGGCCAAGCGCGCCGGGCACGAGGTGGCGCTGGGCGTGGACTGGGGGCTGAACACCCTCCTCACCGCCGGGCCCCTCCGCCTACAGCAGGACGGTCGGATCACCGCGTTGGGGGCCGGTGGCCAGCTCCGGGCCGCCGGTGTCCTGGCCAAACAACACCGGCTGCGCCGACAGAGTGAGCGGCTGCACGCCAAGGCCGACCACTACCAGCGGCTCGTCGACGGCCGCCCCGACGAACACCTACGGGCGAAACACGCGGTCCTGCGCGACGAAATCCAACACGTGTCCGCCCGCCGCACGAACCTGAACGACGCCCTCGCCTGGTCCGCCGCCCGCTGGACCGTCGACCAGGCCATCGCGGCCGGGGCCAGCGTGATCTACCTGGAAGATCTGCGGTCGATGGAAGCCAAGGGCATGGGCGCCACCATGAACACGCGCCTGTCCCAACAGGTCCGCGGCAAGATCGCCGACCGTATCCGACACCTCGCCGCCGAGCAGGGCATCGCCGTGGTCACCGTCCCCGCCCGTAACACCTCCAAACACTGCCCGCAGTGTCTGACCCCGCTACGGCACCGTAAGGCCCCTGACCAGCCGACCGTCGCGGGATGGAAGTGGGCCATCTGCCCCCACCCGCCCTGCCAGTGGCAGGGCGACCGCGACCACGGCGCCTGGCAGCGCATCGCCGCCCGCGGCCTCACCCACCAAGCCAAGACCGCCATCGACAAGACCAGCGGGCACATGGTGATCCGCGCGGTCGTCGACACCCTCGAAGCCGCAGCCGTCGTCACCCCACCACGAAAGCCAGCGGGATGGACCGGTCGAAGACCGGCCCCACCGCGCGCAAGCCACCACGCCCCGCGCCCAGGCGACGCAGGGCACCCTCCCCCACCCGGCCCCACAGCCGGGCGGGCAAGCGTCCGGAGGGACACGCACCAACGGACCGGCCCCGACTGCCCCGCGCAGCCCACCGGCACCAGACCGTGACCACGACCAGCACACCCACCACCGGCCACCAGCCACACGGAGCAGCGCTGGGCGCAGGATTCCACTTCCACGCCCACGCCACCCCACCCAGGTGGGAAAACGATCCCGGAAACTCAATCCGGCTCAGGATCGCTTAGCTGATCAGAGACGCTCTTGACCTCGATCAGGTAGAGCCCGCCCGGTCCCGCCACCAGCAGATCGACCTCATAGGGTGGCCGGTCTGGGCGGTGAAGGTGAAGTTCGACCAGGCCCGGTAGGGCTCGGTGTCCGGCAGCAGCGCCTGGACGTGTGCCAGCGCCTCCCGCTCGTGCGAGAACTGCGACGGCGTGATCGTCGTCCAGCGACCCTCCTGCATGCGGAAGATCCTAAGCTCACGTCGCCAGAGTCACACGTGCCGCTGCTGCAGGGCTTCGGTCACCGCCTTCGCGTCGAAGCGGGCCGGGTCAAACTCCGCCGGGTCGTCCAGGCCCAGCCACTCCAGCCGATCACCGTGCTCGGGGTGGGTGGGGTCGCCGAGGATCTCCACCAGGTCCGCGTATCCCCAGACGCCGCCGCAGTCCTCCGGCGGCGCGGCCCGCCGCCCGCCGACACAGCGCGGGTACGCCACCGACGCCTCCCGGTCGAGGACCTTCTCCACGACGATGTCGTGTTCCCAGTCGTCGCCGAAGTCGTACGTGTAGCGCAGCTTGTCCCCGGCGGCGGAGGCGACCTGTTCGAGGGTGACCCGGGAGGCGGCCCGGTGGCCCAGCTCGGCGTCGGGGCGGCCGAAGCTGCCGTACGCGGTCTCGAAGACGTGCAGGTGGCTGTCATCCCACACGAAGGCCGACTGGATCAGCTCGTGCAGCCGGGCCAGGCTGACGTCGGCGGGCACCTCGAGCCGTCGCCAGATCGGCGGGCGGGCGCCGCGCAGGCCCACCTTGATCTGATAGATGGGTGCCGGACCGTCGGACTTCTTGCGCTTCGGGGGCAGGCTGGCCGGGCGGCGCTGGGCCGGCACGGCTCCGCCCCGCCCAGTCAGGGGCAGCAGGTCGCGCAGCGAGAAGATCGACGCGACGTCCAGGTCGCCGTCCTGCAGTTGGCCTCGCTTACGTTGGCGGGGCGCGGGCAGCGTCCGGAGCCAGCTGCGCAGCAGCAGGGCCAGTGCGGGGTAGCTGGGGCCCTCCTCATCGACGGGTTCGTCCTGCGCCTCAGGGTCGAAGCGGTCGTGCTCGGCGCGGGCGTCCAGCGCGTCCTCCACGGCTTGGCGGAAGTCCGCCGGCCGTAGCTGCTCCTCGGTCACGTCGACGCCGCCGTCGCGCAGGTCGGAAAGGAGCGCCTCACGCGCCTCCGGCCACTCGTCCACGTCGAGCCACAGGATCTCACCGGCGCCACCGCAGTCGCAGTCGTCCAGGGCAACGCCGATGACGTGCGACCGGCCGGCCCGCTGGAACCTGCCGACCAGCAGGAACGTGAACCCCTCCGGGTCGGCGAAGCGGATGGACTCCTGCACCGTGACCGGAGCGTCCAGCTCGATGAGCCAGGGTGGCTCGCCGACGCCGGCGTCGGCGAGCCGGCGGGCCGCCTCCGCTGCGGCGCGGCTGATCTCGCCGTCGGAGACCGAGGCGAGGGCGGCCAGCATCGCCCGCGCCTCCCGGCTGGACTTCGCCTCGAACGCCGGCAGGAACAGGTCCCGCAACGCCGCGTCGAGATCGTCGCCCAGGGTCGCGCCGATCGCCAGCAACGTCGCGGCGATGAGCTCCAGCTCTATCGGATCCTGCACGGCGTCGATGTCGAACTCCGCCGGGATCAGCTCGGCGAAGTCCGGCGCGGGCTGTTCCCCGGCGCAGTACGGGCAGTCGCACTCCTCCGGCTCGCCCACCACGACGAGCGGCGCACCGCTCCGGACCGTACGCTGCTTCCCGTTGCGGCGCCGATTACGGCTCACTGGACTCACGCCGCACAGTGTGCCCCACGGCCCCGCTCCGGCGACGACCCGCCACACCGACGGTGCTCCGGCGGTCGGCCAGGACGGCGAGGGTTTCTCGGCGTACGTCCCCGATCGCGTGCACCAGCCGCCGGCACAGCTGCTCCTTCGTCGGCGTGTCGACTGGCTGCGCTGTCACCGATGAGGGGGCGGGGGGCGTTAGCGTGAGTCGACGATTTCTCACCGTCGACACGTCCCGGCTGGTCCGCGCCGACCGCGCGACACCCCTCGACCAGCCACCCGGGAGCCGAGCGCCGGCACCGGTTGACGGTGCTGGGGAGGGGTGGCATGAGCGACGCGCCGGGCGGGCAGGCGCCCTCGCCGGGTCGGTGGCAACAGTGGACCGACCGGGGGCGGGAGGTGGCCCGCGTTGTCGGCCCTCGCCTGTGGGCCGCCCTGCGTACGCTGTGGGCCGGCCTGCTGCCGCTGCTGAAGAAGCTGTGGGCGGCGGCAGACGGGGACGTGCTGGCAGACCCGCCCGACGAGGGGCTCCGGCTCGAGCACCGGGAGAGGTACAGCCCGATCGGCGTCGCGGCGAAGGGAAACGTCTTCTCCTTCACCTTCCGTCCCGTCCTCACCTGGTCGGCGACCGGCCTCCGCCACGAAGCGTTGGCCTGGTGCGCGGGTCACTTCCGGCCCGCGGTGATCCAGCGGTTGCGGCGCATCGCCGCGGACCGGGCGCGCGACATCGCCCCGCACCGGGCGGACGACCTGGCGGTCGCGCTGCAGGCGGCGCTGGACGAGGAGCCGCCGTGGCGGTATGAGCAGGCCGGCATGGTGGTCGAGTGCCGGCCGGAGGTGTGGTCGGTGTGGCACGACGACCGGGTACGGGAGGCGCTGCAGCCGCACTGGGACCGTCTGGTCGAGTTGGAGTGCGAGTACGAGTTGTACCTGACCCGGGCCCGGTATGCGGAGGAGTTGAACCGGCGGTGGGTGGCGCTCCTCGATGAGGTGGTCGACGATCCGGCCGGCGGCGAGGAGGCGGAGGCGATCACCGAGGAGCTGACCCAGGCGCGGCGGCACATGGCCGCGGAGCAGCGGGCCGCCGCCGAGTGGAGCGCGGAACTCCTGCGGGACCGGCGGCGCTTCGACCAGATCTTCGAGCCGTTCAGCGCCATCCCCATCGTCCCGCAGCAGGCGGCCGGCCCCGCCGGGGACTCGTCGGAGCGCGCGCCGAAGGCGACGTCAGCCGAGGCGGCGGGGCCGGAGTCGGGTCAGGACGAGCGGCGCTGACGACAAGCGAGGGCGGTTGGCGGCGACGCGGCGGGCCGGGTGGGGCGGCGCCGCGCGGGAACCGGATCGGGCATGACCGTGCTCCTCTGTTGGGCGGGGGTGGCTACAGATCGCTCGATGGGTAAAGTGATGGTGGTCACTATCCGCACGGTGCACTACGGTGTCAACCAATCGTTCGGTTGGATGCCTCGAAGGAGCGCCGCCCGGTGACGCACATCGCCTGGGATCCCCGTCGGCTCACCGCCGTCGCCGCCGACCTGCCCGAGGGCGTCACCCCGCCGGGCACCCGGGGGCGCATCCTCCAGGCGGCGCTGAAGCTCTTCGCCGAGTACGGCTTCTTCGGCGCCTCCATCCGGGACATCGCCCGGGCGGTCGGCATCAACTCGGCCACCCTCTACGCGCACTATCCGAGCAAGGAGCACCTGCTGGCCGAGCTGATCCGGCTCGGTCACGACGAGCTGGGGCAACGCCTGCGCCAGGCGTACGCCGAGGCGGGTGACGACCCGGCGGCCCAGCTCGCCGCGCTGGTCCGGGCGCAGGTGCTGGTGCACACCGACTACCCGTTGCTGGCCCTGGTCGCCAACAACGAACTGCACGCCCTCTCCCCGGAACGCGCCGCGCCCGCGTTGGAGCTGCGCGCGGAGGCCCGGCGGCTGATGTTGGCCGTGCTGGACCGGGGCGCCGCCGCCGGCGCGTTCGACGTCGCCGACGTAGCCCTCGCCGGCATCGCGATCGGCAGCCTCGGCATGCGGGTCGCCAACTGGTTCGGGCCCGACCAGCCGTACACCCGCGAACAGGTCGCCGACGCCTTCGTCGGCTTCGCCCTGCGCCTCGTCGGCAGTCCGCTCCCCCACGGCTGACCGGCGCCCCCTCACGAAAGGTTGCCTGATGGAACAGGTGAAGATCGAGGTACCGGACGGCGTGCTGACCGCCCTCCGGTTCGGCACCGGCCCGAAGATCGCCGTCGCCGCGCACGGCATCACCGCTTCCGGCATGGCCTACCGGTCCGTCGCACGGCAGTTGCCCGAGGACTGGAGCCTGATCGCGCTCGACCTGCGCGGTCGGGGCGGCAGCGCCGCGCTGCCCGGCCCGTACGGGATGACCCGGCACGCCGAGGACATCTGCGCGGCCGCCGTCCAGTTCGGTCAGGGCCGGCCGGTCGCGCTGGTCGGCCAGTCCATGGGGGCGTACGCGGCCCTGCGCGCCGCCGCCCGCCGGCCGGAGCTGTTCACCCGGCTGGTGCTGGTCGACGGCGGGCTGCCGCTGCCGGTGCCGGTCGGGGTCGACCCGGACGTGGTGCTCACGGCCACCCTCGGTCCGGCCATCACCCGGCTCAGCGACACGTTCTCCTCGGCGGAGGCGTACGTCGACTTCTTCCGGACCCACCCGGCGCTGGCCGCCGATTGGAACGACGACATGGCCGAGTACGTCCGCTACGATGCGACCGGCCCGGCGGGCGCGATCCGCTCCCGGTGCAGCGGGGAGGCGGTCCGGCAGGACGGCCGGGACCTGCTGGTCGAGGCCGACTCGTTCGGGGCCGACCTGGTCGGGCTGGCCGTCCCGGTGGTGCTGCTGCACGCCCCGCGTGGCATGTTCGGCCAGGAGCCCGGGCTGCTGCCCGGGGAGGTCGTCGGGCACTGGCGCAGGCGGGCGCCGCACCTGGTCACCGAGTTGGTCGATGCGAACCACTACACGATCCTGATGACCGACGGCCCGGCGGCCGCTATCGTCCGTCACCTGACCGCCGAGTGATGGAGGAGCAGATGACGAACCTCGCCTCGAACCTGGTCGACTCGGCCGCGCGTGCGCCGCAACGGCCGGCGCTGAAGTTGGGCGACCGGACGGTCAGCTACGCCGAGTTGGACGAGGCGTCGGCCCGGTGCGCCGGCTATCTGCGGGCACACGGGGTGGCGCCCGGTGACCGGGTGGCGCTGATGCTGCCGAACGTGCCCGAGTTCGCGGTCGGCTACTACGGGATCCTGCGCGCCGGCGCGGTGGTCGTGCCGATGAACCCGCTGCTCAAGCCGCGGGAGGTCGACTACTACCTGGCGGACTCCGGGGCGCGCGGCATTCTCGCCTGGCACACCACCGAGCAGGCCGGCGTCGACCGGGCCGACGGGGTGAGCATGGCGGTGACGCCCGACGGTTTCGCCACGCTGCTGGCCGGGTACGAGCCGGTGGCCGGGTTCGTCGAGCGGGACGGCGACGACACCGCCGTGATCCTCTACACCTCCGGCACCACCGGGCAGCCGAAGGGCGCCGAGCTGAGCCACAACAACCTGCGGCGCAATGTCGACGTCACCCGGACCACCCTGCTCGGGCTGGGGCCTGAGGACGTGATGTTCGGGGGGTTGCCGCTGTTCCACTCCTTTGGTCAGACCGTCGCGCTGAACTGCGCGGTCGCCGCCGGGGCGGGCCTGGCCCTGCTGCCCCGGTTCGACCCGGCGCAGGCGTTGGAGATCATGGTCCGCGAGCGGGCCACCGTCTTCGCCGGCGTGCCGACCATGTACGCGGCGCTGCTGGCCGCCGCCGGCGAGGACGGACCCGATCTGTCGGCGCTGCGGACCTGCGTGTCGGGCGGGGCGGCGCTCCCGGTGGAGCTGCTGCGCCGGTTCGAGGAGAAGTTCGGCTGCGTGATCCTGGAGGGGTACGGGCTTTCCGAGACCTCCCCCGTCGCCTCGTTCAACCATCCGGACCGGCCGCGCAAGCCGGGCACCATCGGCACCCCGATCGAGGGGGTGGAGATGGACGTGCGTACGGCCGACGGCACGCCGGCCGCGACCGGTGAGGTCGGTGAGATCGTCATCCGCGGGCACAACATCATGAAGGGCTACTGGCGGCGGCCGGAGGCGACCGCCGAGGCGATCGTCGACGGCTGGTTCCACACCGGAGACCTGGGCACCCGGGACGCCGACGGCTATTACCGGATCGTCGACCGGACCAAGGATCTGGTGATCCGGGGCGGGTTCAACGTCTACCCGCGCGAGGTCGAGGAGGTCCTCTACGAGCACCCGGCCGTCGCCGAGGCGGCGGTGCTGGGCACCCCGCACCCGACGCTCGGCGAGGAGGTGGTGGCGGTCGTCGCGCTGCGGCCCGGGGCCTCCGCCACGGGCGAGGAGCTGCGGGAGCACGTGAAGGGGCAGCTCGCCGCGTACAAGTATCCGCGTCAGGTGTGGATCGTGCCGGCCCTGCCGAAGGGGCCCACCGGCAAGATCCTCAAGCGGTCCATCACCGTTCCGCCGCCCGAGGCCGGCTGACCGGCGATCCGTCGGCGGTGGCCGCCGCCGTGGTGACCACGGCGGCGGTCACTCGGACGGCACGGGCGCGTACGGGCTGGGGCACCGCCGCCGGGCCCGCGGATCCTCGCGCAGCCACCAGAGCGACTCGATCTCCCGGCCGTCGGGCAGGACGTGGGTCGGGTCACCGGCGATCCGGATGAATCCGGCGGACATCAGCCAGCGCCAGCTCGCCACGTTGTCGGCCTCGCAGGCCGCGCCGAGGTAGCGCAACCCGAGATGGCGGTGCGCCACGACGCAGAGCAGTTCCAGCGCCTCGCGCCCGTAGCCCCGGCCCCGAGCCTCGGCGACGACCGAGCCGCCGACGTGCATCTGCCAGCCGGGCTGGGCATACAGGTTGAGGCTCGCCAGCAGCCGTCCGGTGCCGCGGTCCCGGGCCACGAAGGTGGCGAGGTCAGGGGTCCAGACCAGCAGGTCGGGGTCGAGCCCGGCCAGGGCTTTGGCGTACTCGTCCTGCGAGGAGCCGTGCCGATGCCGCATCACCTCGTCCTCGGCGGCGCTGAACTCGAGCACGTCGCGTACCCGGGCGACTGTCAGCTGCAGCCGGGCCGACCGGATGGTGTGGGCGGCGCCGCGGCAGCTCAGGCCCGGCACGCCCGACAGGCTGAGCGCCGTCCGCAGGGGTGAGGCGATCATCATGTTCGCCACGGTACGGAGCCGAAGGGCTCGGCAAGATCACCGGTCGGGTCGGTTTCGCCCGGCCGTTCGCCGGAGCGCGGGGGCGACCAGAGCCGGCGCCTCAGGCGGTCCCGGCCAGCAGACTCCGGCGGCGGCGCAGGTGCTCCTGCTCGGCGGCGTTGTCGGTGCGGGCGATCGCCGCGTCGTAGGCGGCGACCGCTTCGACGGGCCGGTCGAGACGTCGCAGCAGGTCGGCGCGGATCGCGTGGAAGAGGTGGTAGCCGTTGAGGTCCAGCCTGTCGACCTGGGCCAGCGCGGTGCCCGGACCGACCACCTCGGCCAGCGCGACCGCCCGGTGCAGCGCCACCACCGGCCCGGGCGTGTGCGCCGTGAGCTGGTCGTACAGGGCGAGGACCTGCGCCCAGTCGGTGTCGGCCGCCGTCGCCGCGTCGCTGTGCACGGCGTTGATCGCCGCCTGGATCTGGTACGGGCCGGGGCGGTCCCGCCGCAGGCAGCGACGTACGAGGTCCTGCCCCTCGGTGACCAGGGCGGCGTCCCACCGGCTGCGGTCCTGCTCCCCCAGTGGCACCAGGATGCCGTCCGGCCCGGTACGCGCGGCCCGTCGCGCCTCGCTGAGCAGCATCAACGCGAGCAGGCCGAGCACCTCCGGCTCGTCCGGCATCAGCTGGGCCAGCAGCCGGCCCAGCCGGATCGCCTCGGCGCAGAGCTCAGCGCGGATCAGCCGCTGCCCTGTGCTGGCGGCATACCCCTCGTTGAAGATCAGGTAGACCACGGCCAGCACGGCCGGCAACCGGTCCGGCAGGTCCGCGTCGCGCGGCACCCGGTACGGGATGCCCGCGTCGCGGATCTTGGCCTTGGCGCGGACCAGACGCTGGGCCATGGTCGCCTCCGGCACCAGGAAGGCCCGGCCGATCTCGGCGGTGCTCAGGCCGCCGAGCAGCCGCAGGGTCAGCGCGACCCGGGCACCCCTGTTGAGCGCCGGGTGGCAGCAGGTGAAGATCAGGCGGAGACGGTCGTCGCGCACGGGACCCTCCTCGGCGGGCGCGTCGGGGGCGTACAGGAGGGCGGCCTGGACGTGTCGGGCGACGCGGGAGGCGTCGCGGCGCAGCCGGTCAACGGCCCTGTTCCGGGCGGTGGTGATTATCCAGCCGGCCGGGCTGGGCGGCGTCCCGTCGACGGCCCACCGGTCGACCGCCGTGGTGAAGGCGTCCTGGACCGCGTCCTCGGCGAGGTCGATGTCGCCGAGGACGCGGACCAGCACGGCGACCGCGCGGCCGTACTGCGCGCGGAAGATCCGTTCGACGTCGGTCGGGTCGGTCACGCCTCGCCCTGGAACGGGCGGACCTCGATCGGCAGGGTGGTGGCCAGGGCGTATCGGCGGCCCCATTCCAGGGCGGCGTCAAGGTCGGGCGCGGTGATGATGGTGATGCCGCCGAGGCACTCCTTGCCCTCGACGAAGGGCCCGTCGGTGATCAGCACCTCGTCGCCCTTGGGCCGCAGCACCGTCGCGGTCTCCGGCGCGTGCAGGCCGTTGCCGAAGACCCACGACCCGGTCTCCTTCAGGTCGCGGCTGATGGCCTCGACCTTGCGCATCACCTCGGCGAGGAACTCCGGGGCGGGCGGTTCCGCGCCGGCCGGCTGGTACATGCTGATCAGGTACTGCTTCATGCGATCCTCCTCGCCACTCGGGGGTGGCCCGCTGCCGCCCCCTTTCACCCTCCATACGAACGGGCCCCGGCGGTATCGACACGCCTGCCACACCGCGTTTCGCCAAATCTCCGCGGCGCTGGGCGGCGGCCGGCCACGCACACCGGATGTTCGGATAGAGTTAAGAGATGATCTTCCATATATCTATTGAAATTTGTCTCCAACTTGTGTCCTAATACTGACAGTTCCTTTCACCCCCGCCGCATCCGCGGCGAACCCCCAGGGAGGAAAGATGAAGCGTCCCCTGCGAACGGCGCTGCGTACGGCCGGCGCCGCCCTGCTCACCACGGTCGCCATGGCCGCCTCGACCCTGGTCGGCGCGGCGCCCGCCAGCGCCGCGCCGGCCGGCCTGCCCGGCATGGACGTCTCCAGCTGGCAGGGCAACGTGAACTGGCAGGGCGCCTGGAACAACGGCGCCCGGTTCGCGTACGTGAAGGCCACCGAGGGCACCGGCTACACCAACCCGTACTTCGCCCAGCAGTACAACGGCTCCTACAACGTCGGGATGATCCGGGGCTCGTACCACTTCGCCCGGCCCGACGTCTCCACCGGCGCCACCCAGGCCGACTACTTCGTCAACCACGGCGGCGGCTGGTCCAAGGACGGCAAGACCCTGCCGGGCGCGCTGGACATCGAGTACAACCCGTACGGCGCGACCTGCTACGGGCTGAGCCAGGCCTCGATGCGCAGCTGGATCGCCTCGTTCGTCAACCAGTACTACTCCCGCACCGGCCGGTGGGCGACCATCTACACCACCTTCGACTGGTGGAACACCTGCACCGGCAACACCTCGCAGTTCTCCGCCAACAACCCGCTGTGGATCGCCCGCTACTCCAGCAGCGTCGGCACCCTGCCGGCCGGCTACGGGACGTACTCCTTCTGGCAGTGGGCCGACTCGGGCACCTTCCCGGGTGACCAGAACGTCTGGAACGGCACCATCGACCGGCTCAAGGTGCTGGCCTGCAACGGTAACTGCTGACCCGCTCCGGTGGCGGGCCGCCCTCCGGCCCACCGGCTCGGCGTGTCTGACGCGACGCCGCGACCCGGAGCAGCCGCCCGCCACCGGCGGCGTCCGTACCCTCCAGGAGGCCCCGATGTCCGCCCCCGTTCCCCGCCGGGCCGTGCTGCGCGGCGCGGTCCTGCTCGGCGCCGCCGCCGGCGCCACGGCGTTCAACCAGTTCGGCGACGACCGGGGCGCGCGGGCCGCCGCCACCCGGGTCGACCAGCCGGATATCGCCAACTGCGCGACCTGGGACGCCCGCCCGCCCTCGTCCAACGTGAGCGTGGTGCAGAGCAAACCCAACAAGATCATCGTCCATCACACGGCGTTCCCGAACACCACCGACTACAGCCTGGCGCAGGCCTACCGGAACTCCCGCGACATCCAGAACCTGCACATGGATACCAACGGCTGGCTCGACTCCGGGCAGCACTTCACCAACAGCCGGGGCGGCTTCCTCACCGAGGCCCGGCACGGCAGCCTGTACGCGCTGCTGCACGGGCAGACCATGGTCCAGGGCGCGCACTGCGTCGGGCAGAACAGCGAAGCCATCGGCATCGAGAACGACGGCATCTACGTCGACGTACAGCCGCCGAAGGCGCTCTGGGACAGCCTGGTGTGGTTCTGCGCGTTCACCTGCCAGCAGTACGGCATCCCGTCCCGCGAGATCTACGGGCACAAGGACTTCAACAACACCGAATGCCCTGGCCTCCTCCACGGTCGCCTCCCCGAGCTACGCACCGCCGTCGCCGCCCGCCTCGGCGGCTGACCCTTCCCCACGCCGTCGATCATGGAGTTGTGGCACCCGGTCAGCCCACACTTGTTGTCTTTGCGGACGACCACAACTCCATGATCGACACAAGCGCCAAAACGCGGAGGCGGAATCCCGGGGCGCTCGGGGAGACTGTCGGCATGTCGCCCCGATCAGTTGCCGAGCTCGTCGCCGTCGTCCGGTCCGGAAGGCCGGTGAAATACCTGCACTTCTGGGGTCACCGCCCGCAGCGCGACGGCAGCGTCGGCGCCGGCTGCCTGAGCCAGTGGTGGCCGGCGCCGTTCACCGTGGACGGCCGGACGTACACCACCGCCGAGCATTGGATGATGTGGCACAAGGCCACTCTGTTCGGCGACGCGGAGATCGCCGGGCAGGTTCTCACAAGCGCGCACCCACACCGGGCCAAGGCGCTCGGTCGGCAGGTCCGCGGCTTCGACGAGGCGACCTGGTTGGCGCGCCGCTACGAGATCGTGGTGGCCGGCAGCGTGGCCAAGTTCGGCCAGCACGAGGAGCTGACGCGGTTCCTGCTCGGCACCGGGAAACGGGTGCTTGTCGAGGCGAGCCCGGTGGACCGGATCTGGGGCATCGGCCTGGCCGCCGACGACCCGCGCGCCGAGGATCCGGCCCGCTGGCGGGGCGAGAACCTGCTCGGGTTCGCCCTGATGGATGCCCGCGCCGCCCTGCGCGAGGCCCGGCCGTGATCGCCCCGCACCCCGGGTCGGCCGGCAGATCCGCGGCCACCTGCGCCGCCCGCTCGGGACGAAGCCTGACGACTCGTGGGCCGGGCGGGTAACGTGCTGCGGCGTGAGCGTCACACCGCACTCGTACTGCTCGTACTGCGGCGTGGCCTACCCGGCGGGGGCCGGGTGGCCACGCGTCTGCGCGGCCTGCGGCGGCACGGTGTGGCGGAATCCGCTGCCCGTCGCGGTCGCGGTGCTGCCGGTGCGCACGCCGACCGGCCTCGGCGTGGTGGTGGTCCGCCGGGACATCGAGCCGGCCCGGGGGCGACTCGCGCTGCCCGGCGGGTTCATCGAGTACGGCGAGGAGTGGAACGAGGCGCTGGTCCGGGAGCTGCGGGAGGAGACCGGCCTGCTGGCCGAGGCCGGGGACGCGCGCCTGTTCGCGGTGCACGGGGCGCCGGCCGGCGGCACCATGATGGTCTTCGGTGTGCTGCCCGAGCAGGCGATCAACGACCTGCCGCCGTCGGCGCCGACCGAGGAGGCCACCGAGTGGCTGGTCGTCACCGAGCCGGTTGAGCTGGCCTTCTCCACCCACACCCGAGTCCTCGCCGCCTACCTCACCAACCAACACCAACCCTGACCGACGGTCGCCGAAGGGTCGATCATGAGGTTGGCACCCCTGATTTCGGCGGTGGCGGCAACCTCATGATCAACGCGAGCGTGGCATCAGGTGGCCAGGTAGGGGGGCGGCACCACGTCGGTGAGCCAGACGCCGTTGGGGCTGCGGTAGAAGACGTGGCCGTTGTGGGCCATGGCGGCGGCGTTGACGGTCAGCACCACCACCGCGCCGGCCCGGCGCGACCCGACCCGGCGGGCGGTCTCCACGTCCGGCGACAGGTGTACGTGGTGCCGGCGACCCCGGCGCAGCCCCTCGGCTCGGATCGCGGGCAGGACGCTGTCGCTCGTACCGTGGAAGAGCCGGTCGGGCGGCGGGGCCGGCGCCAGGCCGAGCTCGACCGGGACGGAGTGGCCCTGGTTGGCCCGGATCCGATCGGCGCCGTCGGGCCCGCGCTCGACGGCGAAGCGCTGCTTGTCGTTGCCGGCGACCACGACGTCGAGCTGGGCGCGGGTGATCCCCAGCGCGGCGAGCAGGTCGGCGACCGGCGTCCAGCCCGCCCGGTCGAGGGTCAAACCGAACCGGTCCGGGCGGTGCCGCAGCGCGAAGGACATCTGCTTGCTCACCCGGACGAGGTCACGACGCTCCACGCCGACAGTGTGGCGTACCTCGGTGCAGCGGTCGACGGATATCAGCTGGGCGGAACACTCGTGCCCTTGCTGACCGTTCAGCCGGTGCCCTCCCCCGCCCCGGCCAGGTAGCCGGCGGCCTGGAGTTGGAACAGCTCCCGGTACGGGCCGTCCTGCGCCATCAGCTCCTCGTGCCCACCCTGCTGGACCAGCCGGCCATGGTCGAGCACGAAGATCTGGTCGGCGTGCCGGACGTTGGCCAGCCGGTGGGTGATGAGGACGACCGCCCGGTCGGGGTGCCGCCGCAGGTGCTGGAACAGGGCGTGCTCGGCGCGAGCGTCCAGGGCCGCCGAGGGCTCGTCGCAGATCAGCAGCGGGGCGTCCCGGTAGAGGCCGCGGGCGGCGACGAGGCGCTGCCACTGCCCGCCGGACAGGTCCTGGCCGTTCTTGAACTCCCGGTCCAGCAGCGTGTCGTACCCGAACGGCAGCCCGCTGATCATGTCGTGGGCGGCGGCGCCCCGGGCGGCGTCCTCGACGCTCGGTCCGGGGTGGTCGGCGGCGCGGTCGTGCCGACCGATGCGGATGTTCTGACCGGCGGTGAAGGGGAACCTCCACCAGTCCTGGCTCACCACCGCCACCTGCGCGGCCGTCTGTCGCAGGTCCAGTTCGTTGGTGTCCACACCGTTCCAGCGGATCGCCCCGTCGCTGGGCCGGTAGAGGCCGGCGATGAGTTTGGCGAGACTGGTCTTGCCGGAGCCGTTCTCCCCGACCAGGGCCACCACCTCGCCTCGCCGGATGGTGAGGCTGACCTGGTCCACGGCCGGGGTATCGGTGTCGGGATAGCGGAATGTCACCCGGTCCAGCTCGATCCGGTCGACGGTGTCGACGGGTCGACCGCCGCCGGTCGGCACCCGCAGTCGGGCCCGGTCGAGGAAGCTCCGGTAGTCCTGGTAATAGAGGGCGTCCTCGTAGAGCGAGTTGGTGGCGAAGACGGCGGTCCGCAGGCCGGCCCGTGCCGACTGCAACGCGAGCAGGGCTGTCGCGGCGGCGGCCAGCGCCACCACGCCGCCGAGCAGCAGGCCACCGAGCACCGCGTAGAGGGCGAACGCGGCGATCCCGGTGACCGACAGGCCAGCCGCCCGGGTGATGCTCTGCGCGCGGGCCAGCCGCAGCTCGGCACGGGTCTCCAGGCCCATCATCCGGCGGAACTCGGCGAGCAGGAACTCACGCATCTGGCACGCCCGAACCTCGGCGGCGGTGTGCCGGTCGGCCATCAGGTGGGCGAGCATCCACATCCGACGGCGGCGGGTGACCCGGGCCAACCAGTCGAGGTGCTGACGGCGGGCCAGCTTCACCGCGGTCACCGCCTCCGGGGCCGCGGCTGCCAGCAGGCAGGGCAGCAGCATCGGCTGGATCACGGTGATCGCGGCGGCGGTGGCCAGCACACCGACCACCCCGGTGACCAGGTTGACCGTGTCGTTGACGATCGAGCCGGCCTCGGCTATGCCCCGGTCCCGGGCCCGGTCCATCTCCTCGGCGAAGCCGGCGTCGTCGAACGCGGCCAGCTCCACCGCCGTGGTGGTCTCGAAGAGCCGCAGCTCGACCGCGTAGTTGATCTGCGGGATCAGGCGGGCCTGCGCCCAGCCGGCGGCGACGGTCAGCGCGCCGCGTACGGTCACCGCCGCCGCCGCGAGGCTCAGGGCCGGCAGCGCCGCGCGGATCCGGTCCGGCGTCGGGCCGGCGGCGAAGAGCTGCTGGAGCACCCCGGTGGTGGCGAGCAGACCGAGGGTGGTGAGCACGCCGGCGGCCACGTTCAACCCGATCGAGGCGACCGTGTCCCGGCGGTTGGTCGCCCAGGCCAGCGCGATGGCCTCGCGGACCAGGGCCGGTAGCCGGCGGGCCACCGACCCGAAGCTGGTGTGGGCGAACTCGGTGGCCCGGTGCATCCAGTGGCCGTCCTCCAGCTCCGGCAGCGCCGACTCCTCGGCGTCGTCGGTCGGCTCGTCCTCGTCGGACGGCGGGCGGGGGCCGATCACGGTCGTCATGGGGCCTCCTCACCAGTGCGGGCCAGCCACCGGAGCTTACTTTCCGCTACCGATTACTGTCTTCACGCAACCGGCGTGTCGAACAGATGTCTCAACGCCGGGTCGGCGCCGGCGGTCGGCCCGGCGACGTCCACAGGGTGGTCGATGCCGTGTCACGTCGCGCCAGCCCCCGCGCGGGTGGCAGGCTGGTGGGGTCCGCCGGCAGCGGGGCAACGGCGGCCCGCTGGCAGACCCTCGTCATGAAGGAGAAGATCGCCCGATGGCTGTGGACATCACCACCACGGACGAATGGCAGGCCCTGCGCAAGCATGCCGAGGCGCTGCGCGGCACCCACCTGCGGGAGCTGTTCGCCGCCGACGAGCAGCGGGGCGACCGGCTCACCGCCGACGTCGCCGACCTGCACGTGGACTACAGCAAGAACCTGATCACCGACGAGACGCTGCGCCTGCTCACCGCGCTCGCCGAGCGGGTCCGGCTGACCGACCGGATCGCCGCCATGTTCGCCGGGGAACACATGAACTCCACCGAGGACCGGGCCGTGCTGCACACCGCGCTGCGCCTGCCGCCCGACGCGTCGCTGGTGGTCGACGGGCAGGACGTGGTCGCCGACGTGCACGGGGTGCTGGACCGGATGTCGGCCTTCGCCGACCGGATCCGCTCGGGCACCTGGCGCGGTCACACCGGCGAGCGGATCCGCACCGTGGTCAACATCGGCATCGGCGGCTCCGATCTCGGGCCGGTGATGGCGTACGAGGCGCTGAAGGCGTACCGGGACGCGGGGATCGCCTGCCGGTTCGTGTCCAACATCGACCCGACCGACATCCACGACAAGACGACCGACCTGGACCCGGCCAGCACGCTGTTCGTCGTGGTCTCCAAGTCGTTCTCCACCCAGGAGACCCTGGCCAACGCCAACCAGGCCCGGCGTTGGCTGCTCGCCGGGCTGGACGCGGACGACTCCGCCGTCGCCCGGCACTTCGTCGCGGTGAGCACCAACGAGCAGCGGGTACGCGACTTCGGCATCGACCCGGAGAACATGTTCGGCTTCTGGGACTGGGTGGGCGGTCGATACTCGCTGCCCTCGGCGGTCGGGCTGTCGGTGATGCTGGCGATCGGGCCGCAGCGGTTCCGGGAGATGCTGGCCGGCTACCACGCCGTCGACGAGCACTTCCGCAACACGTCGATCGAGCAGAACGTGCCGGCGCTGCTGGGCCTGCTCAACGTCTGGTACACCGACTTTCTCGACGCGCAGACCCACGCGGTGCTGCCGTACGCGCAGTATCTGCACCGGTTCCCGGCGTACCTGCAGCAGCTCACCATGGAGAGCAACGGCAAGTCGGTGACGGTCGACGGCACGCCTGTGACGTACCCGACCGGGGAGATCTTCTGGGGCGAGCCCGGCACCAACGGCCAGCACGCCTTCTACCAACTGATCCACCAGGGGACGCGGCTCGTTCCTGCCGACTTCATCGCGTTCAGCCAACCCAACCACGACCTCGGGGACATGCACGACCTGTTCATGTCGAACTTCTTCGCCCAGACCGCCGCGCTCGCCTTCGGGCGTACCCGGGAGCAGGTCGAGGCGGAGGGCACCCCGGCCGACGTGGTGCCGCACCGGGTGATGCCGGGCAACCGCCCGTCCACGTCGATCATCGCGCCGAAGCTCACCCCGTCGACGCTCGGCCAGCTGATCGCCCTCTACGAGCACATCGTCTTCACCGAGGCTGCGGTCTGGGACATCAACGCGTTCGACCAGTGGGGCGTGGAGCTGGGCAAGGTGATGGCCAACCAGCTCGCGCCGAAGCTGACCGGAGACGCACCGGAACTCGGCGACGTGGACTCCTCCACCGCCGCGCTGATCCGCCGCTACCGCGCCCAACGCGGCCGGGCCTGAGGACGTACGCCGGTGGCGGTGACCGGGTCGCGGTCGCCGCCACCGGCGTGGTCAGCCCGTCTCCGCCAGCCGGCCGGAGCAGCGGCCGTCGATCGGCTCGGGTCGTTGCCGCGGCATCATCCAGTCCAGCGCGGTCTGCTCGACCGGCCAGCCGTGCACCGTGACCTCGCTGACCGGCACCCGTTCGGGGCCGGGGCAGAGGAGCTGGGCCCGTACCTGCTCGTTGGGAATGAACCGGACCCGGCTGCTCCGGTCCAGCACGATGGTCATCCGGTCGGTCACGGTGACCGCCTGGCCGGGCACCACCTCGACCGCAGGCTCGGGCGGCGGCGGCCCGACCTCGACCGCCACCGCCGGCAGCAGCGGCACCTGCAGGAACACCGTGCCGGTGACCAGCGGCACCATCGCGGCGACCAGGTAGGACGCCAGCTGGGTCAGCAGCGGTGCGGACCGGCGTGGGAGCGGCCCGGTGAGCACCACGGCCGCCGCCGGGGGCACCCCGAGCAGCGCCGCGGTGGCCAGCTCACCGTGCCGCAGCGCCGAGACGATCGCCGGAGCGAGCCAGACGTACGCGACCAGGCCGGCGAGCAGTGGCAGCACCAACCCCAAGGCGAGCAGCAGGTCAGCGCGGTCGGGATACCGGTAGCGGACCCGCAGCCCGATGAGCCATACCACGATCATCAGCAGCGCCGGCAGGAAGCGCATCTGCCAGGTGAGCGCCGCCAGCACCGACGCCGCAGCCAGCACCCAGCCCGGGGTACGCGCGGTCACGTACGCCAGCAGCGACCGGTCGGGGTCGAAGCGTTCGGGGGCGCTGACCCGCAGCACCGAGCCGAGCACGCCGGTGCCGAGCACCACCAGTGGGAACGCCCAGACCAGGGCGATGAGCAGCGCGCTGAGCAGGCCGAGCGGGCTGACGTACTGCACCAGCAGCAGCATGGTCGGCATGTCCTGCCGGCTGAGCTGCCACAGACGCAGCACCAGCAGCAGGACGGGAAACGCCGGCAGCAGCGTCAACAGCCACTGCTGCCCCTGCCGCGCGCCCGCCCGGCGCGTCGGGCTGCTCGCCGGGCGGGGTCCAACGGGACGAGGATCATCGACTCCCACGGCCACTGACGCACCTTCACCTTCCGGCACTCGGGCTGCTGCCCCACCGCCACCTGCTGCGGCCCGTTGGCGGGCGGCGGCCCGTTGGCGGGCTGCTCCCGGGCCAGGTTGGCCTCGAACGCGGCGTCCCAGGCGTCCCGGCCCGGCCGGGTGGCGGCCTGGTAGAGGGACCAGTCCACCAGCTCCTTCATCGCGTGGTTCGGGCCGGTGTTCACCCCCCACTTCTCCGCCGCATCCTCGCCGATGTCCCAGTGCCGCAACGGCTTCACCCCGTGCAGCGGGTGCTTCGGCTTCGCGTCCGGGGCCAGCGGCGCCACGAAGCCGGCGAGGATTGCGGCGTCGGTGGTAACCGCGTCGACGGTTCCGTTGTAGAGCGCCTGCACGCACTCGCTGATCCGATTCTTGCCGCTGGCCTCGGCGCCGTACTCGCGCAGCCGCAGCTCCGAGGTGGAGGTGGCCAGGGTGCAGACCCGGCGTCCACGGAGGTCGCGCAGACCGTTGACCGGGCCCGAGTAGCTGCTCAGCGTCAGCACCGACTGCTCCGTCTCCAGGTAGGGCTCGGAGAAGACGACACCCTGGTCCCGGCGTTGCTGGCTGATGCTGTACGAGGCGATGACCAGGTCCACCGTGACGAATGCGCTGCCGTCGTACGCCTGCCGGCGGGCCCGGTCCTCGCTCTCGATCGGCAGGAACCTCACCTGCCGGCGCTTGAAGCCGAGGTCGGCCGCGATCATGTAGGCAATGTCGATGTCGAAGCCGCGGTAGCTGCCGTCCTCCATGAGCTGGGAGACCCCGGGCTGGTCGTCCTTGACCCCGATCAGGAGCTCCTGCTTGCCGTCCAGGCCGGCCTGACTGCGCAGGTCGGCCAGGGTGGGTGGACCGGTGGCGGTGACCACGCCGACCACCGCGACGGCGAGCAGCACAAGCACCACCAGCAGGGCCGACAGCCGGATTAGCCGGAGCCGGGCGGCACGCCTCGGGGTGATGAGCGGCGTCGGTGTGACGATGCCCGGTTCGCTGACCTGACTCACGTCCGTCCTCCCGCCTTTGGTGGGAAGCTTCCATTGTGGTGGATCGGGTCAAGGGCGTAGGGGACCCGCGGGTCAGCCGCATAGCAGCTGCGCGTGCGCGGCGCGCAGCCGGGCCAGTGTCGGGTCGCCGGGCACGCGGCGATCCAGCTCGGCCCAGACCTCGGCGAGGGCGTCGGTGAGCGCGCGCCGCTCGGCCGCGTGCCGCCGGCTGCTCTGCCGGTGCAGCTCCTCGAGGCGACGGGACCAGCCGGCGCTGATCGCGGCGAGCCGTTCGGCGTCGGCGCGGGCCTGCGCCGCCGTGCGGGCGGCCGCGGCGGGCACGATCGCGGCGACCGGACGAGGGTCGCCGTCGCGAGTGACCACGGTGACGGTGTCGGTCAGCTCGGCGAGGGCGACGAGCTGGGTGAGCCGGGTGCGGACCTCACGCAGCGGCAGAGTGCGCGGCTGAGGGGACCGGTCGGCCAGTGCGGGGACAGCCATGGACACATGTTGACGTCCGGGTACGACAAAATCACGTCGCGTGTCCGCCATAGGCGGTCAGCGGGCCGGCGTCTGCGCCGTCCACTCGGGGGCCAGCACCGACCAGACTTCCATGTCGGCCCGGCCGGTCGGCCCCGGGGCGGCCTCGCGGAGGACGCCGTCGCGGCGCATGCCCAACCGCCGTGCGACGGCGATGCTGCGGTCGTTGCCGGCCTTGGTCACCCACTCCACCCGGTGGATGCCCCGTGCCTGGATCGCCCAGTCGATGATCACGCGGGCGGCGCGGGTGACGAGGCCCTGACCTTCGGCGGCGGCTTCCAGCCAGCAGCCGGCCTCACCGACGCCGGTGGTGGTGTTGAGCGACACGAACAACACGCCGCCGACCAGGCGGCCACGCTGCCAGATGCCCCAGATCCCGCCGTCGTCGCGCGCCCACCGGTCGGCGTAGTTCTGCAGGACCCGGCGGGCGGACTCGGCGTCGGTGGCCACGAAGGAGGCGCCCACCCACGGGGCGATGTGCTCCCGGCAACGGTCGAGGTTGGCGAGGAACTCGTCGGCGTGCCACGGTTCGAGCGGCCGCAGCTCGGCGTCGTCGGTCAGGGACAGGGCGAACATCGGAAAAAACTAGCAGGCCGGGAGCCGGCCGCCGGAGGATGTCGGTCGGTCGCCCTACGGTGTGCGCCGTGAACGCCGTCCAGACGTACCGATACCTCCAGCCGTCCGCGTTGCGCCCCGCCGGTCTCGACCTCCAGACCTGTGGTGGGCCGGCCGCCAACCCGCGCTTCTTCAGCGGTTTCCTCACCACGCCCGCGGCGGCGGCCGCCGGCCTGCTCGCCGTCGCCGAGGTGGCCCGCACCCGCTATCACCAGCCGGTCAGCCCGGCGAGCCTGGATCCGGTGGTGACGGGCAGCCGCGACCGCCTGCGCTTCGAGTCCTTCTCCGGCTGTTGCGGTGTCTATGCGCGGATGGACGTGGTGCCGGCCGGGTTCGACGGGGAGATCGTCGGGCACGGCACCACCAACGTCGACGTCAACCCACCGTTGCGGGAAGCGCTCGCCCGGGTGGGCGGGATCGAACCGTTGCACGTGGCCGTCGGCCCGGAGGACCTGACGGTCTCCACGATGGACGGGGCGGTGGTGGAGAGGAAGGTCCCGCTGCCGGGGCGCTGGCTGCGCGGCTTCGCCGAGGTGCACGTGCTCGCCGCCGCGTTCGAGCCGCGTGCCGAGATCCCCGCCGCCGAGGCGGCCGCGTTCCTGCGCCGGCTCCCTCGGGGCGACCGTTCCGTGCTCTGGGCGGTGCCCGCCGGGCGTGGTCTCCGGCTGACCTCGCGGCCGGTGCCCGGGGCCGTCTGCCTGGCCGGCGCGGGTCGGCTGGCGGCCCTGCGCGGCCTGCTCCGGCACGCGCGCACCCTGCGGGTGTACGGGCCGCCGGTGCGGGCCGGTTCACCCGCGGTGGCGAGCACCTGGGAGCTCGACACCGGCGCGCTGCGGCTGTCGCTGACCCTCTCACCCGAGCCGTACCGGGGGTTCTCCGGCGAGGGGGCCGCCCTGCTCGCGCTCGCCGGTGACGAGGTGGTCGACGACGCGGAGCTGGTCGGCGGCCTGCTGTCGTGGGACCCGACGATCGACGTCGCGGCGCTCGCCGACGCCGTCGGCCTGCCCGACGACCGGGTACGCGCGGCCCTGGCCCAGCTCGGTACCGCCGGGCGGGTCGGCTTCGACGTGGCGGACGGCGGGTACTTCCACCGGGTGATGCCGTACGACGCGGGCCGGGCCGAGCGGGACAATCCGCGCCTGGTCGGGGCACGGGTGCTGGTCGAACGCGGCGCGATCGAGTGGACGGACGCGCACGCGACGGTACGCAGCGGCGAGGAGGTCTACCGGGTGCGGCGGCGGCCGGACGGGGCGTACACCTGCTCCTGCCGCTGGTGGGGGCGGCATCAAGGGCAGCGTGGGCCCTGCAAGCATGCGCTGGCCGTGTCGATGATGACGACGCCGGCGGAGGTGGGGGTGTGAACGACTTCTTCAAATCCCTGGTCCGCGGCCGCGCTTCCGCCGTTCAGGCGGCGCTGGCCGGGCTCGACGAGCCGGCACGCCGCGCGCTCGGCGACGAACTGGTCGCGCACGTCCAGCGGCGGCGGGACAACTGGTGGGCTGGCAGGGAGGCTACCGCGCTGGCGGTGGCCGCCGTGGGCACGTTGAGCACCGCGACGAAGGCGGCGGCGCTACTGGGTCGGCGATCGGTGTCGCTGCAGGACGCCGACCCGGAGCCGGTGATCGAGACGGCCCGGCAGCGCGGGGTGGTCTGGCTGGCCGACCTGGCGTACCGGTTGGCCGAGCGGCTGCCCCGGAACGACCCCGGGGACGGCTGGCACTTCGTCGCGGACCTGCTGGTGGCAGAGAAGGTGGCGCCGCCGACCGGGGACACGTTCGTCGCGGGCTGGGCGCAGGCGATGTGGTGGCACCCCGGCAACCGGGAGCGGCACCTTCCCCTACTCGACTGGCTGCGGGCCGACCCGTTCCTGGACGTGCTGCTGCCACGACTGTTCGAGGTGGACGGCGTCGGCCTTGAGCTGACGTCGGGGGGTTTCGGCGACGACCGACAGGCGGCACCCCGGGCCCTGGCCACGCTGGCGGCGGAGGGGCGGCTGGACCGCTCGGCGCTGCTCGACGGCGCCCTCGGGCGGCTGCTGCGCGGGGACCGGCCGGCCGCGCTGCGGCCGTTCGTCGACCTGCACGACCTGCTCGCACCCACCCCGGGCGAGGTGACGGCGCGGGCGGCCACGCACCTGCGGCTGCTCGCCGACGGGCCCGGGCCGGTCGCCGCCATGTCGCAGCGGGCGCTCCGGGGCCTCGCCGGCGACGTGGAACTGGAGTCGCTGCTGGACGCCTCGCGGGCGGTGCTGACCCGCCCGGAGAAGGCGCTCGTACGGGGGCAGCTGTCCTGGCTGGACCGGCTCGCCCGGCAGCGCCCGGACCGGGCGGCGGAGATCGCGGCCGTCGTGGCGGTGGCCGCCGAGCACCCGGCGGCGGACCTGCGGGACCGGGCGGTCGTGATCGCCGCGCGGCACGGCCACCCGGCGGTCGCCGCCGTCACCGTGGCGGTGGCCGGGGACGAGCTGCCGGTGGGGGTGCCGGCCGCTGCCGCCCCGCCGCCGATCGCCGAGGTGGACGAGCTGGTCGAGGAGGTGTCGGCGCTGCTCGGCGGTCGGTGGCCGGCGCTGGCGGTCGAGCGGGTCCTCGACGGGCTGGTCCGGCTGGGAACGACCGACCGGGAGCGGCTGGAGACGGCCCTGCTGCCGGTGCTGCAACGCCACCAGGTGAGCGCGGACCACAGGTGGGGGGCCTTCAACGTCTCGGTCCAGTTGCGTGCGGTCCTGCTGGCCGCAGCCGCCCCGGCCGAGGCGGCCAACCGCCGCGACCAGTGGGCCGACCTGCTCAACGAGTGCGACCGCCGGACGCTGCGCCCGTTCCGGGGCCCGGCCGTCGAACCGGCCGGCCGATCCGCGCTGACGCAGCTGTACTGCGCGCGGCTCGCCGAGATCGGGCAACGGCTGGACGGGCGGCACGACCCCGGCCTGCTCGCCGCGCCCACCTCGGCCACCGGCGCCCTCGACCCGGCCGCACTGTACGACCGGTTGGCATCGCTGGGCGACCGCCCGGTCTGGCGGTGGGATCTCACCCAGGCGCTGCTGCGGCTGCCGTCCGTGGTGGACGAGGCGCTGGCGGCCCGCGCGGCGGCACTCGGCACGCCGGCCGGCGACGAGCTGGCCAGCTGGCTGCGCGGCGACGCTCTCCCGGCACCGGCCCACCAGGTGGTGACCGTCGGTCGGCGGGACCGATCGGGCTCCTACGACTGGGGATACGACCGGTTGCCGGTGCGGCGGACGCTGGCCGCCACGACGCCACCGGAGGGCGTGGTGGACCGGCTCGGTCTGCTCACCGTCACGCCGCAGCCGGTGGGGCGGCACTACGGCGGCAGGGGCAACCTCTGGCTGACGGTTTTGCCCGGGCACCGGGGCCTGGTGGCCGCACACCTGCTTCCCGAGATCGCCGCGGCGGCGCAGGAGGACGTCCAGGGGGGCGCCACGATCCTGCCGGCGCTGGCCGAGTGCACCGGCGCGGGCGGTCCGGCGCTCGACCTGGCCCTGGCGTACGGGCTGTGCGCCCGGCACGAGGTGGACCGGGTCGCCGCGCTCGACGCCATGCTGATGCTGGCCGGGGCGGGAGACCTGGACGCGCCGGCCGTCGGCGGGCACCTGGGCGCGCTGGCGGCGGACGGCCAGCTGACGCTGACCCGGGCGGTGACGCCGCTGCGCGACGCGGTCGCGGCCGGCGCCCGGCTGAGCATCTGGCGGCTGCTCGCCGCGGCGCTGCCGCCGCTGCTGGCCGCGCCCACACCGCCCCGCGGCACCCCGGACCTGCTCACCCTGGCCGCCGAGACAGCCACCGCGACCGGCGTACGAATCGACGTGCCGGGCCTGGCCGACGTGGTGGCGCGGGGCGGCGGGAGTCGCCTGGTGACCGAGGCCCGGCGGCTCGCCCGGGCACTCGCCACCTGACCGGCACGTGAGGGTGATCATAACGGCTGGACGTCGCGGGGGGAGCTGCTGCTAACCTCTGCGGCAGGTCATGAGCGCCAGCGTCAAGCCCCGGCTCGCTGGCCGGCAACCCTCCTCCGCGGTGGGGTGCCCCGGGTGAAGACCAGGCATCGGCAGGGACGCCGGTGCAAGCGTGGCCTGGTACCCAGGTCATCACCGACCAGAGGGAACCATGTCTGCACATTTTCGCACCCCGCCTGTTGACGGCGTCGGCTACCCGGCTGATTTCACGCTGGTCAAGCGCCGGCACGTCGACCTGATGCGGGTATGCACCGACGCCTGTCGCCACGCCGGCGCGCGCTGACGCGTCACCTCCTTTTCCCGAACCACCCTTCCGGCTCGCCCGCCCGTTGGCGTGCCGTCGGCGGCGTGCGCCCACGTCGCCATCGGACCCTGGAGACAATCGTGCGATTCCTTCCTGCCCTGACCCGCGTCGCCGCGTTCGGCGCCGCCGCCGTGCTCGCCGCCGCCAGCCTTACCGCCTGCGGCAACGGCGGGTCCACCGACGCGGCCGCCAACCCGTACGGCCTGCTCCAGCCCGGCGTGCTCCGGGCCGGCACGCTCACCGACGCCCCGCCGAACATCTACCTGAAGGACGGCAAGTTCACCGGGTTCGACAACGACCTGCTCACCGCGGCGGCCGCGAAGGTGGGCCTGAAGGTCGAGTTCGTCGGTACCGACTTCTCGGCGCTGCTCTCCCAGGTCAACAACCGCAAGTTCGACGTGGGCAGCTCGTCCATCACCATCACCGAGGCCCGGAAGAAGACCGTCGACTTCGGCAACGGCTACGACTTCGGCTACTTCGGCCTCGACGTGCCGGCCGGCTCGTCGATCACCAGCTTTGACCAGCTCGACGGCAAGCGGGTCGTGGTCGTGCAGGGCACCGTGCAGGACGACTACGCCACCGGCAGGGGCCTCGACCCGGTGCGGGTGCCGGACTACAACGGCGCGCTGAACCAGCTCAAGGCCGGCACCGCCGACGCCTGGATCGCCCCGGCCGAGATCGGCGACAAGTCGGCCGAGGACAGCAACGGCAAGATCAAGGTGGCCGCCAAGCAGCTCAGCCCGGCCCCGACCGCGTACGCCTTCGCGAAGGGCAACGACAAGCTGCGCGAGGCGCTCAACAAGGGCCTCGACGAGGTGATCGCCGACGGCACCTGGAGCCAGCTCCAGGCGCAGTACTACCCGGGCCGGCCGATCCCGGCCGACTTCAAGCCGGGCAGCGGCACGGTCGCGGTGCCGTCGCCGTCGGCCGCTTCCTGACGTACGGCGATCGAGCAAGAGCGGGGCGGTAGGAGAAGACGATGGATCCGTTGCGCACCCTGTGGGAGACGTTCTTCGACTGGGACGCCATGCGTGAGGCGTTGCCCGAGATGCTGACCGTCGGGCTGCCGAACACGCTGATCCTGGCGGTCTCCGCCGCCCTGCTCGGCTCGGTGCTGGGCATGCTGCTGGCCGTCGCGGGCATCTCGCGTACCCGGTGGTTGCGGTGGCCGGCCCGGGTCTACACCGACGTGTTCCGCGGCCTGCCGGCGGCGGCGACCATCCTGCTCATCGGGGTCGGCCTGGCGCCGCTGGGCATGCAGGTGTGGGGGCCGAACCCCTACCCGCTCGGCGTGCTGGCGCTGTCGTTGATCGCCGCCGCCTACATCGGGGAGATCTTCCGCTCCGGCATCCAGAGCGTCGAGGCCGCCCAGCTGGAGGGGGCCCGGGCGCTCGGCTTCTCCTGGAGCGAGGCGATGCGGCTGGTGATCATCCCGCAGGGCGTACGACGGGTGCTGCCCGCCTGGGTGAACCAGCTCATCGCCCTGATCAAGGACTCCAGCCTGGTCTACTTCCTCGGTCTGCTGGCCAGCCAGCGGGAGCTGTTCCGGATCGGCCAGGACTACGCGGCCACCACCGGAAACGAATCCGCCCTGCTGCTGGCCGGCCTGTGCTACCTGGCGCTGACCGTGCCGCTGACCCACGCGGTCAACTGGATCGACCGTCGGCTGCGCCAGGGCCGGACGGTCGCCGTCGCCCCGGACGACACCGAGCCGGACCTCGTCGGGGAGACCGACCTGCCCACCACCGCACGGAGGGACCCGCGATGAGCACCCCCACCTCGGTCAGCCTGACCGTTCGCGATGTGCACCTCGCTTTCGGCGCCAACAACGTGCTGCGCGGCGCCGACCTGACGGTGCAGCGGGGCGCGACCGCCTGCGTGATCGGCCCGTCCGGCTCCGGCAAGTCGACCCTGCTGCGCACCATCAACCGGCTCATCGAGCCGGACCGCGGCGACGTGCTGCTGGACGGCCGCAGCGTGCTGCGCGACGACCCGGACGCGCTGCGCCAGCGGGTCGGCATGGTCTTCCAGCAGTTCAACCTGTTCCCGCACATGACCGTGCTGCGCAACATCACCCTCGCCCTGCGCAGGCTCAAGAAGCTCGGTGAGGACGAGGCGGTGCAGGTCGCCCGGGCCCAGTTGGAGCTGGTCGGGCTGGCCGGCAAGGCCGACGCCCGGCCGGCGCACCTCTCCGGCGGGCAGCAGCAACGGGTGGCGATCGCCCGGGCGCTGGCCCTGCGCCCACAGGTGATGCTCTTCGACGAAGCCACCTCGGCGCTCGACCCCGAGCTGGTCAAGGGCGTGCTCGGGGTGATGGCCGACCTTGCCGCCGCCGGCATGACGATGGTGGTGGTCACCCACGAGATGGGCTTCGCCCGCGAGGTCGCCGACACGGTGGCCTTCATGGACGCCGGCGTTGTCATCGAGGCCGGTGAGCCGGCCGCCGTTTTCGAATCACCGGAGCACCCGCGGCTGCGCCGGTTCCTGTCCCAGGTGCTCTGACGCGGGCCGCTGCCCGGCTCCGCTCCCTCGTCCTCCGGTAGCGGCGGCGGGTGGCGCGCTCCGAGCCCGCCCACAGCCAAAAGATCGCCGCGGCCAGCCCGGCGGCACCCACCACGATTGGCAGCCAGTGCGGCAGCTGGCCCTTGAGCGAGGGCGGGAGCGCGCAGCCCGCAGGGCCGTAGTCGACGGTGACCTGGGAGTGCACCGCCGGCAGGCGGCCATTGGGGAAGGCCGTCCGGTCGATGCCGCAGAGGACCGGAAAGTCGTCGGCCGAGTCCACCCGCAGCAGCACGGACACCGCCCGGCCGGTTTCGTCCCGTTGCACCTCGAACACCACGGCCGGGGTCAGCACGCCGGCCGGTGGTGGTGGCGCTGGCGGATCGGACAAGATCCCGCCGATCATCAGCAGCGCGCAGGGCAGCAGGAAGACGAGCGGGGTGAACGGGTAGATCGGGGGGACGGAGGACCCGGTCGCTGGCATGCGCCGACCGTAGCGGGATCGATCAAGGTTGGTCGGGTGCTCGCCCCCCGGGGCTCAGCCGCCCTCGCAGCGGTCGGAGAGGGCGTAACGGGTGAGCACCACGTCGTCGATCTGGCGTACCTCGACGATCCGGGCGCGGCGCCCCGGATGCCACGGGAAGCGCCCGTCCCGCACGAACCGGGGCGCCCGCTGGTCGCCGACGAAGAACGGGGCGACCACCAGGTGCAGCTCGTCGGCGAGGCCGGCGGTGAGGAACTGGGCGTGCACGCTGCCGCCGCCCTCCACCAGGAGCCGGCCTACGCCCCGGGCGGCGAGGTCGGCGAGCACCGCCTCGGGCTTGACCGGGTCGCCCGCGTCGACCACGGTCGCCACCCCGCCCACCTGTTCCCGGGTCTTCTCCGCCGCGCCGGGCGGGCAGTAGACGAGCTTCGCGCCGTCGCCGAGGGTGAAGAAACGGGCGGCCGGGTCGAGGTCGCCGCTGCCGGTGACGGTGACCTTCAGCGGCGACGGGGGCAGGCCGCGCGCCACCCGATCGGCCTGCCGCCGGGCCGAGCGCACCAGCAACCGTGGGTCGTCCTGGCGGACCGTGGCGGCGCCGACCAGGATCGCGTCGCACCCGGCCCGGACCCCGTCGATTCGGTCGAAATCGGCGCTGTTGGAGAGCAGCAGCCGCTCGGTGGTGGCGTCGTCGATGTAGCCGTCGATCGACATCGCGCAGCTGAGCAGCACGTATGGCCGCGCGATCATGGCACGAACGGCAGATCGAGGGCGTGGTCGGCGCGGGTCATCTTCGCCGCCAGGTAGTCGGCGTTCGCCGGAGACAGGTGCACCCCGGTCGGCACCCGGTCGACCACCGTCACGCCCAGCCGGTCGAGCTGGTCCGCCTTGTCCGGGTTGTTGCTGAGCAGGGCGACCCGGGAAACGCCCAGCGCGGCGAGCATCTGCGCGGCCACCGTGTAGTCGCGTTCGTCGGCGCCCCGGCCCAGCGCCACGTTCGCCTCGTAGGTGTCCAGGCCCCCGTCCTGGAGGGCGTACGCGTCGAGCTTGGCGTACAGGCCGATGCCCCGGCCCTCCTGGCGCAGGTAGAGCAGGTAGCCGCCGGCCTCGGCGATCCGCTCGACCGCTTCCCGCAGCTGCGGCCCGCAGTCGCAGCGTTGGCTGCCGAACACGTCGCCGGTGAGGCATTCGCTGTGCGGGCGGACCAGTGGCGGGTCCGGGTGCGACGCGGCGCCCGCCCGGTCGCCGAGCCCGAAAGCGAGGTGCTCGCGGCCGTCGACCAGGCCGTGGAAGGAGTGGACCCGGGCGGTGGTGACGTAACCGTCGGGGAACCCCAGCGGGACCGTGACCTGGTTCCGGACCCTAGCCATGGGCAGCGTTTCGTCCATCGTCATCCTCCGTCCGGGGCTGCCGGACGCGCCGGCACGCACACCTCGCACCCTCACCGTAGGCGGAATCACCGACAGTTGCGGTGGTGATGCCCTCGGCGACGGTCAGGCTGCCGCCTCAGTCAGGGCCGCCGCGAGGCGGTCTGCGGTGACTGCCCAGCCGGTGAGGGCGTCCCGCCGCTGGCGGGCCGCGCGGCGCAGCCGGTCCCGCAGGTTCGGGTCGGTGAGCCAGCGGCGCAGCGCGCCGGCCAGCGCCGCCGGATCATCGGGGGGCACCAGCAGGCCGGGGCGATCGCCGTCCGGCGTGTGCCCGAGCGCCTCGGCCAGCCCGCCGGTGTCGCTGCCCAGCACCGGTACGCCCCGGGCGAGCGCCTCGGTGACCACCATTCCGTACGTCTCCCGCCGGGACGGCAGGACCAGCAGGTCGGCGGCGGCGTACGCGAGGTCCAGGGCGGCCCCGGTGCACGGGCCGGGCAGCCGGACCCGGTCGGTCAGGCCGGTGGCGGCGAACTGCCGGCGCAGCCGGTGGACGAAGCCCGGTTCCCGGGTGAGCGGGCCGACGCAGTCGCAGGCCCAGGCCAGGTCGGCGAGGGTGGCCAGCGCGGCGGCGAGCACGTCGTGCCCCTTCAGCGGGGTTACCGCCGCGAGGCAGAGCAGCCGGGCACCGTCCGGCGAGCCGGTGGCGAGCGGCGCGGGATCCACGCCCGGCGTGGCGACCCGTACCCGGTCGGCGGGGATCGGATAGCGGTCGAGCACCCGGCGGCGGGTCCACTCGCTGGTGGTGATCACGCCGGTCGCCGCGGCCAGGGACCGGGCCTCGGCCTCGTCCTCGAACGGCAGGTGGACGAGCACCACCAGGCGTAGCCGCCGGGCGTGCGGGGTCAGCACCTCCGGCACCGGCGCGGCGACCAGGCCGTCGAGCAGGACGAGCGCGCCGGCGGGCAGCGCGGCGAGCAGCCCGGCGAGGGCGGACCGCTCCCCCGCCCCGGGGTGCGGCCAGTCACCGGGCACGGGATGCTCCCGGACGGTCCAGCCGAGCGCGGCGAGCCCCAGGCAGACCCGCCGGTCGTAGGCGTTGCCGCCGCTGGGGGTGGCCGGGTCGTCGATGTCGCCGGGCAGCACCACGTGGACCGTGGCCATCGCCTCAGAGTGACCGCTCGTAACTGGCCCAGGCCACGTGCGACTCGTGCAGGGTGACGGTGATCCCGGCGAGGCCGTGGGCGCCCTCGCCGAGGCGTCCGGCGTGCACGGCCTCGGCGAGCCGGTCGGCGACCGTGCGGGCCAGCACCTCGGTGGTGGTGTTCACCCCGGCGAAGGCCGGCTCGTCGTCGAGGTTGCGGTAAGTGAGCGCGCCGAGCACGGCCTTGAGCTGCTCGGTGGCCAGGCCGATGTCGACCACGATCCCGTCGGCGTCCAGCTCCGGGCGGCGGAAGGTGGCGTCGACGACGAAGGTGGCGCCGTGCAGCCGCTGGGCGGGCCCGAACACCTCGCCGCGGAAGCTGTGGGCGATCATCATGTGGTCCCGGACGGTCACGCTGAACACGATTCACTCCTCAACGTAGGTGATGAGGTGGCAGAGGCCGGGCAGCCGGCCCGAGGCGAGCCGGTCGAGCACGTCGGGCAGGTCGGTGAAGCGGGACGGGCCGGTGAGCAGCGCGTCGAACACCGGGTCGGCGAGCAGTTCCAGGGCCAGCGCCAGCCGGTCGGCGTAGCCGCGGTCGGCCCGCCGGGGTGACACGGTGCCGACCTGGCTGCTGCGGATGCCGAGCCGTCGGGAATGAAAGGCGCCGCCCAGGGCAAGGGTGACCGGCCGGTCGCCGTACCAGCTCAGCTCCAGCACGGTCCGCTCGGGGCGGAGCAGGTCGAGGGCGCGTTGCAGGCCGTCGGCGGTGGCGCTGGCGTGCACCACCAGGTCCCGGTCACCAGACGCGTCGGCGGGCCGGGCGAAGTCGACCCCGAGCGCGGCGGCCACCTCGGCCCGCGCCGGGTCGACGTCGACGAGTTGGACGTGTACGCCGGGGAAGCGGGCGAGCAGGGCGGCGGCGCAGCAGCCGACCATGCCGCCGCCGACCACGGTCACCCGGTCACCGATCAACGGCCCGGCGTCCCAGAGCGCGTTCACCGCCGTCTCCACCGTGCCGGCCAGCACCGCCCGGGCGGCGGGCACCTGATCGGGTACGACCACCACGGCGTCGGCGGGCACCACGTACGCGGTCTGGTGCGGGTGCAGGCAGAACACGGTACGGCCGCGCAGTTCGTCGGGGCCCTCCTCGACGGTGCCGACGCTCAGGTAGCCGTACTTGACCGGGGCCGGGAAGTCGCCGTCCTGGAAGGGGGCGCGCATGGTGGCGTACTGGTCGGCGGGAACCCGGCCGGTGAAGACCAGGGTCTCGGTGCCCCGGCTGACGCCGGAGTAGCGGGTCCGGACCAGCACCTCGTCGGGGCCGGGCGCAGGCAGCGCGACCCGGCGGATCTCGCCCTCGCCGGGGGCGCGGAGCCAGAAGGCCTGAGCGTCGCCGGTCACCGGTCTGCCCCTTTACGCCGTGGACCGAACTGGACGGCAGGATATCCCGTGTTGGGCGACAGGGTCGTCGATCAGGACCACGGAGGTCGGGGCCCACGTTCGAGATGACCCGTTCGGGGTCGCGGCGGTCAGGCCGCCTCGCGCCGCCAGTGCCAGGTCGGCGGGCTCCACACCGGTTGCGGCGTCCCGCCTCGGGCCAGGTGCATCGCCCGCTCGGCGTTGACCAGCGGCTCGCAGGGCGCGCCCTGGTGGACGCAGAGCAGGCTGGGGCACCGGCCCGTCGCGTCGGGCTGGTGCGCCACGGCGACGTCGTACGCCAGCCGCCACAGCAGCGGGTCGGTCACGTCCTCCGGCAGGGCCACCTCATGGCTGGATCGATTGCGGGTCGTGTCGGGCACCCGGCACCCCTCTCGTCGTCACACCCTGACCAGGTCAAACCTGCCTCGTGGATCGTGGTCCGTCCACGAGGCGTGCGTCACCTTTCGGCCGGCGGGCCACGCGCCGTAGCGCTGCGGTCGGGACTGGTGACGGTCGGTCAGGCCGGGTATGCCCGGGTTTCCGCCGCCTTCACCGCCGCCCAGACCGTCTGCCCGGGGTGCAGCCGTAGCTGGGCGGCCGCTGCGGGCGTGACGTCGGCGGCGACGGCGAACGGCCCGGAGAGTTGGACGCGCAGGTTGTCGCCGTGCCGCTGCACCCCGGCCACGGTGGCCGGCCAGACGTTGCGCGGGCTGCCGTCGGGGCGGACCCGGTGCAGCGCCACGGCGGCGGGCGGGAAGGCGACGAAGGCGTCCCCGTGCACCCGGTCGGCTGCGGTGAGGGTGAGCTCGCCGACGGTGATCGTGTGCCCGTCGGCGCGGCCCCGGTGCAGGTTGAGCCCGACCAGCCGGGCCACGTAGTCGGTGCGGGGCCGGGCGGTGACGGTGGCCGCGTCGCCCTCCTGGACCAGGCGTCCGTGTTCGACGATGACCAGCCGGTCGGCGAGCACCAGGGCGTCGAGGGGGTCGTGGGTGACCAGCAGGGTGGCGCCGGGATGATCGCCGAGGTGCCGCTGAAGCTCGGCGCGGGTGTCCAGCCGGGTCCGCGCATCCAGCGCCGCGAGCGGCTCGTCGAGCAGCAGCAGGGTCGGCTCGACGGCGAGCGCCCGGGCCAGGGCGACCCGCTGGGCCTGCCCGCCGGAGAGCTGACGTGGCTTGTGCCGGGCCTGCCCGGCCAGGCCCACCCGGTCCAGCCAGGCCTGCGCGCGAGCCCGGGCGGTACGCCGGTCGGCGCCGCGCCGGCGCGGGCCGAACGCGACGTTGTCGAGCGCGGTCAGGTGGGGGAAGAGCAGGTAGTCCTGGAACACCACGCCCACCGGCCGCCGTTCCGGGGGGATCCACGTCCGCCGGTCGGGGCGGTCGAGGTCCACGCCGTCGAGGGTGAGGTGTCCGGCGCTGAGCGGATGCAGCCCGGCCAGGGCGCGCAGGGCGGTGGTCTTGCCGGCGCCGTTCGGGCCGAGCAGCGCGACCACCTCACCGGCGGCGATCCGCAGCCGGACGTCCAGGTGGAAGGCGCCCCGGTCGGCGACCAGGTGCGCGTCGAGCAGGGGCGGCGGCGCGGTCATGGGCCGGTCACCCAGCGGTCGCGCAGCCCGGCGAGGATGCCGACGGAGGCGATGAGCAGGATGAGGCTGAGTACGATCGCGGCCTGCAGGTCGGTCTCCAGGGCCAGATAGACGGCGAGCGGCATGGTCTGCGTCCGGCCGGGATAGTTGCCGGCGAAGGTGATGGTGGCGCCGAACTCGCCGAGCGCGCGGGCCCAGCAGAGCACTGCGCCGGCTGCCACGCCGGGGGCGACCAGCGGCAGGGTGACGTGGGTGAAGGTGGTCCAGCGCCCGGCGCCGAGGGTGGCCGCCGCCTCCTCGTACCGGGCGTCGGCGCCGCGCAGCGCGCCCTCGACGGCGATGACCAGGAACGGCATGGCGACGAACGCCTCGGCGAGCACCACTGCGGCGGTGGTGAACGGCAGGGTCACCCCGAAGGTGGCGTCCAGCCAGGCGCCGAGCAGGCCCCGCCGGCCGAAGACCAGCAGCAGCGCCACCCCGCCGACCACCGGGGGCAGCACCAGCGGCACGGTGACCAGGGCCCGCACCAGCCGGCGGCCGGGGAACTCGACCCGGGCGAGCAGCCAGGCCAGGGGTACGCCGAGGGCGACGCAGACCAGCGTGGCGAGGGTGGCGGTCTCCAGCGACAGCCGTAGCGCGGTGAGCACGCCCGGCTGGGCCAGCCGCCGGGGCAGGCTGCTCCACGGCGTCCGGGCCAGCAGCCCGAGCAGCGGTAGGACGAGGAAGAGCAGCCCGAGACCGGCGGGGATCAGCAGGGCGAGCGGCACCCGTTGCCGGGGCCGCACGGTCACTGGTGCTGCGGGGCCTGGAAACCGGCGGCGGTGAGCACGGCAAGGCCCGCGTCGGAACGGACGTACTCGACGAAGGCCCGCGCGCCGTCCGGGTTGCCGGCGTGCTTCAGCACGACGATCGGGTAGTCGTTGATGGCCTGCGCCGACTCGGGGAACTCGACGGCGTCCAGCTCACCGGCGGCCGCGCGGGCGTCGGTGCGATAGACCAGGGCGGCGTCGACCTCGCCGAGCTTCACCTTGGCCAGTGCGCCCTTGACGTCCTGCTCCAGGGTGGCCGGGGTGAGTTGCACGCCGGCCGCGCCGAGGGCCGTCTTCGCCGCCGCGCCGCAGGGCACCTGCTCGGCGCAGAGCGCCACCTTCACGCCGGGCCGGGCCAGGTCGGCCAGGCCCGCGATGCCGTGCGGGTTGCCCTTGGGCACGGCGATGACGAGCTGGTTGCGGACCAGGGTGACCGGGTCGCCGGCGGCGTCGCCCGCGTCGGTGACGGTCTTCATCGTCGCGGGCGAGGCGGCGGCGAACACGTCGGCCGGGGCGCCCTGGGTGATCTGCGTGGCGAGCGCGGAGCTGCCGGCGAAGCTGAAGGTGACGGTGGTGCCGGGGTGGGCGGACTCGAAGTCCTTGCCGAGTTTCGTGAAGGACTCGGTGAGCGAGGCGGCGGCGAAGACGGTCACCGGGCCGCCGCCCTTCTTGCCAGCCGGCGCGTCGTCGCTGCCACCGCAGCCGGTCAGGGCGAGGGTCAGCGCGGCCGCCCCGGCGAGGGCGGCACGGATCCACCGTACGGTCATGAGCTGGTTCTTCCCTTCGGCGCGGGGGCGCGTTCCACCACGACGGTGGTCGACTTGATCACGGCCACGGCCACCGAGCCGACCTGGAGGTCGAGGTCGTCGACGGCTTCGCGGCTCATCAGCGAGACGATCCGGAACGGCCCGGCCTGGATGTCGACCTGGGCCATCACGGTGTCCTTGACGACGGCGGTGACGATGCCGCGCAGCCGGTTACGGGCGGACGACAGCTCCGGGTGCCCCGGGGCGCGCACGAACGCGGCCAGGTCGACGCCGTCGACGACCCGGTGGTCGTGCTCGTCGCGGGTCGCCGGCAGCCGACCCGCGTCGATCCAGCGGCGGACCGTGTCCGCGCTGACCCCGAGCAGCTCGGCGGCCTCGCCGATCCGAAACACCGTCACGCGGCCACCCTAGTCGCTCGCATCTGCGGGAGGGAAGACGCTTACCGCGCTCGCAGATGCCAGGGCGCGGTAGAGTGCCCGGCGGTCATCGGGGTGGCGGGGCCGCAGCGGCCAGCCGCACCCGGCGCAGCGTCTGGGCGTTCAGAGCTACGACGATCGTCGATGCGGACATCAGCACGGCGGCGGCGGCCGGGCTGAGCGAGACACCGGCCCAGGCGAAGACCCCGGCGGCCACCGGGATCGCCACCACGTTGTAGCCGGCCGCCCAGACGAGGTTCTGCACCATCTTTCGGTAGGACGCCTTCGACAGTCGGACGGCGGCCGGCACACCCCGCGGGTCGGAGGAGGCGAGCACCACGCCGGCGGACTCGATGGCCACGTCCGTACCGGCGCCGATGGCCAGCCCGACGTCGGCGCGGGCGAGGGCGGGCGCGTCGTTGACGCCGTCCCCCACCATCGCCACCCGGTGGCCGCGCTCCCGCAGACGCGCGACGATCTCGTCCTTGTCGGCGGGCAGCACCTCGGCGAAGACCTCGTCCACATCGGGACGGAACCCGAGGTCGGCCGCGACCGCCTCGGCCACCGACCGCGCATCCCCGGTGATCATCGCGATCTTCCGGACCCCCAGGCGGCGCAGCTCGACGATGGCCTGGCGGGCCTCGGGGCGTACCTCGTCCTCCAGCGCCAGCGCGCCGACGGCCCGCGGCGGGTCGTCGAGGCGGACCAGATAGAGCACGGCGGCGCCCCGTGCCGCCCACTGCCCGTCGACGCGGCGCAGCCTCTCCGGGACCTCGGCGCGCAGCTCGCGCAGCAGGGCGGGCCCACCCACCGCGTACGCCGTGCCGGCCACGGTGGCCCGCACCCCGCGCCCCGGCAGGGAGCGGAAGTCGGCACCGGCGGCCGGGCCGACCCGCTGGGCCGCCGCGACGACGGCCCGGGCGAGCGGGTGCTCGCTGTCGGCCTCCACCCCGGCGGCCAGCCGCAGCACCTCGTCCTCGGCGACACCGTCAACGGCGGCCACCCCGGTCACGGTGTGCTGCCCCTTGGTGAGGGTGCCCGTCTTGTCGATCAGCACCACGTCCACGCTGCGCATCCGTTCCAGCGACAGACGGTCCTTCACCAGGATCCCGCCCCGGGCCGCCACGCTGGTGGACAGGGCGATGACCAGCGGTATGGCCAGACCCAGGGCGTGCGGGCAGGAGATCACCAGCACGGTGACGGTGCGGACCACGGCTTCGTCGACCCGCCCCAGCGCGGTCCAGACGACCAGACTGACTCCGGCGGCGGCGGTGGCGGCGTAGACCAGCCACGCCGCGAACCGGTCGGCGAGCGCCTGAGCCTGGCCGCCGGCCTCCTGCGCCTGAGCGACCAGCCGCTGGATACCGGCCAGCGCGGTGTCCTCCCCCACCGCATCGACCCGTACCCGCAGGGCCGAGTCGGTGGCCACCGTGCCCGCCACCACCCGGTCGCCCGTCGCGCGCGGCACCGGCCGCGCCTCCCCGGTGATCATCGACTCGTCCATCTCGGCGGCGCCCTCGACGACGTGCCCGTCGGCGGGCACCCGCCCGCCGGGGCGGACCAGCACCAGGTCACCCGGGCGCAGCTCGGCCACCGCCACCCGCCGCACGGCGCCGTCCGACCCGACGCGCTCAGCCTCGTCGGGCAGCAGGGCGGCCAACGCGGTCAGCGCGCCGCGCGCCTGGCCGATCGCCGTCATCTCCTGCCAGTGGCCGAGCAGCATGATCGTGACCAGGGCGGCGAGCTCCCACCAGAAGTCGAGGTGGAAGACGCCGATCGTGGTCGCCACCGAGGCGGCGTACGCCACGCTGATCGCCATCCCGATCAGCAGCATCATGCCGGGCGCCCGGTCGCGCAGCTCGCGCACGGCCCCGACCAGGAACGGCCACCCGCCGTAGCCGAACACCACCGACCCGAGCACCGGCCCGACCCACGACACGCCGGGAACGTCGAGCGAGTAGTGCAACGTGTTCATCACCAGGTGGCTGGTGAGCACGATGGGGACGGTCAGCGTCAGGCAGAGCCAGAACCGGCGGCGGAACATCGCCGGGTCGTGGCCGGCGTGCTTGTCGTGTTGGTGGTGCGCCCGACCGCCGTTCTGGTCCACCTCGCCTCCTGCGGATTGCCCTGCACGTTACGGCTTCCGCTTCCCGCCGTATCGGCAAACGGGCTACGCTCGGCACACGACGCCCCGGGGGTCCGCATGAGCGAGCGCCAGCGAGCGAATCGTCAGCACAGCGCCGTCGAGGCTCATGGCGGCGCCGAGCGAAGCGAGGCGGCGGCATGAGCAGCCAGACGGTGATGCCGGCGGCGTTCTTCGGGCACGGCAGCCCGATGAACGCCCTGGAGGTCAACCGCTACACGGCCGCCTGGCGGGAGTTCGGGCGCGCGGTGCCCCGGCCGCGGGCGATCCTGGTGGTCTCCGCGCACTGGTATATCGGCGCCACCGCCGTCACCGCGATGCCCCGGCCGCGCACCATCCACGATTTCTACGGCTTCCCGCAGGAGCTGTTCGACGTGCGCTATCCGGCGCCCGGGCTGCCCGAGCTGGCCGAGGAGATCAGCGACGCGGTGCATCCCACCTGGGTCGGCGTCGACCTCGACTCGTGGGGGATCGACCACGGCACCTGGTCGGTGCTGACGCACGCCTTCCCCGACGCGGACATCCCGGTGGTGCAGCTCAGCATCAACGCGTTCAAGCCGCTGGACTACCACCTCGACCTCGGCGCCCGGCTCGCGCCGCTGCGCGAGCGCGGCGTGCTCGTCGTGGCCAGCGGCAACGTGGTGCACAACCTGGGCGGGGTGAACCCTCGGCTGACCGACGAGGGCTTCGACTGGGCGCGGCGCTTCGACGACGCCGCCCGGGAGATCGTGCAGGACAGCCCGACCGAGGCGGCCCGGCTCGACGGGCACCGCGACTACGACCTCGCCGTACCGACCCCGGACCACTTCATCCCGCTGCTCTACCTGGCCGGGTTGGCCGGCGCCACCGGGGGCCGTCCGGACGTGCTGGTCGACGGGTACGCGTACGGGTCGCTGTCGATGACCGCGTACACCCTCGGGCTCACCTGCGGGCCGGAGCAGCCGTCCCCCGGCGCGCCCGCGCTGCCCAGCGACGTGCCCGCCGACTCGGCCAACATCTGAGCGGGGATCAGGTCGGCCGCCGTTGTCAGCTCGGGCCACTGACTGGTCCCTTGCCCCGCCAGGGCCACCGACCGTCGAGTTCCACCTCCAGCGAGAAGCTGAGGAAGGTCCGGACCAGCACGATCAGGGCCAGCACGCCGACGCTGATGAAGGTGGGTGAGACCGCCACACTACGGATGATGTCGCCGCCGACCAGGAACTCCAGGCCGAGCAGGATGGCCCGCCCGACACCCTGGCGGTACGACCGATAGACGTCAACAAGCTGCCGGGTCCGCCACCAGCCCAGTGCGAAAACGACGGTGGCCGTGATGACGCCCACCGCGATGACCAGCACGCCGGCGAGGTCCAGGAACGCGCCGATCTGCTGGATGATCTCCTTGGTCGGCACCGACACCCCCGTACCCGGCTTCCCGCGGAACCCACCATCCCGTTACCTCTCAGTGCGCTCTGGTGAGCGCACGGTCGGTAGTCCCGCCTGACGGTGGGACGGTCCCGGTCTTACCCACCTGGGTGGTGCCGGGT
>NZ_JBEZFI010000046.1:0-38766 GCF_040649295.1 Micromonospora sp. NPDC048999
TCGGGCATGCCGGCCTTCTTCGTCGCCGCGATGATCGCCTTCGCGTCCGCGGTCTGCTCATCGTTCAGAGCGATCTTCGACTGCGCGCCCTGCACGCCGTGCGGAATCAGCTTGCCCATGTCCACGGCCGGCTTGGCAGCCTGCACCGCAGCCACCGGGGCGGCGTGCACCGGCTCAGCAGCATGAGCAGCGATCGGACCGGCGAACACACCACCGGTGAAAGCCAGACCAGCAACACCAAGAATGCTCTTACGCAGCATCGAATTCATGACCAAGCTCCATTCGGGGGTTGGCACACCAGCCCATAGGGGTGGGCAAGGGCGTACAAGCACCACGTCAGGCGCTCAAAGGGGGGAAAGACTTCAACCGGCTGGCTCGCGGGGCGAGGAAGCAAGCTCGCCTCTACGCGGCGCCGGGACCATGTACAACGACCGGCAGCCCGCCATCATTCCGGGCCTCACGCACCCCGCCAGGCGGGGGCGTCCTCCTCGGCCGTGCACCCGTGTTCAACGACCGACCCCCACCCGGCATTCCGGCCCGCGACGCCCCCGGCCGGACCCACAAACCGGACATTCACCCCACGCCACCCGCAATGGGCCAGGGCACGCCGGGAAGGTCCGGACAACCCGCACCGGGCCGGGGCACGCCGGCAGGATCCGGACAACCCCCGCACCGGGCTAGGGGACGCCGGGAAGATCCGGACAACTTCCCCGAAAGTGGCCCTCGCGACGGTGGGAGGCAGCACGGGGAAACTGCGCGGATCATGGGCCGGGAGCGTGCGGCGGTACACCGGACGGCGGGGCACCACAGGCACGCGGCCCGGCCACGCCGTCCCGCGACGGACGAGGTAGGCGTTACCCTGACAGCATGCCGGCCACCACCAGCCCGTACCTCGCCCGCCCCGGGCGTCCTGCCGTGGTGGCCCGCACCCTCACCGAGCTCACCGGCCCCACCCGGGGCATCGTCGAGCTGCCGGTACGCCTGATGTGGAGCAGCGAGCGGGCCTTCGACCTCGGCGACCAGGACGAGCTGCTCTGGATGTACGAGAACGTGCTGCGGGAGACCGGTCGGGTCGACGACCTGCGCGACCTGATCGACGGGCGGACGCTGCACCGGGTGTGGCGGCGCCTGAACCTGCCGCGGGGCGTACGCCTGGCGTGGGAGAGCCGACACCGGGATCTGCGTACCGCGTGAGCCATCTGCACGACTTCTACCGGGCCGTGGCCCGGGTTGCCCTCGCTGCCGCCGGCCCGCACCGGTTCGTGCTGGGCGGTGGAGTGGCCTGGGCGGCGCACGGCCTGGTGACTCGGCCGACGGAAGATGTCGACCTTTTCGCCGACGTCGAGGGAGCGGCCGCCGCGGCGGCCGCCGGGGTGCGGGCCGCGTTGGAGCGGGTCGGCTACCAGGTGGTCGACGCGGACCCGGACAGCGAGCTGGCGGAGCTGTTCGACGGCTTCGACCGGGACATGCGGGACTTCGTGGTGAGCCGGGACGGCCGGCAGATCCGGCTCAGCCTGGCCCGGCTCGACCGGTACCGCAGCCCGGTGGTGATGGACCTGGGCCCGGTGATGGACGTCCGCGATCTCATCGCCAACAAGACCGCCGCGCTGGTCAACCGCCGGGAGGTACGCGACTACATCGACGTCTCCGCCGTGCTGGACCGGTACGAGGTGGCGGAGCTGCTGGAGCTGGCCCGCCAGGTCGACCCGGCGCTGGACCTGGCGGACGTCCGGGCGGCGGGCCGCTACCTGGACCAGTTGCCGGACCGTCGCTTCACCCGTTACGGGCTTGACGCGGACCAGGTCGCCGACGTTCGCCGCCGAATGGCCGCCTGGCCCCGTTGACCGGGCGTCAACTGGCCGGGGCCGAGCCGGCCCCGGGGTGACCGTCGTGTTACACGGAAGCGGCAAGAAATGGTGATGAGGTGAAACACCTCGGGAGGGTATGGCGCGAGCGACAAGGTGATCGTTATGGTGCGCAACGGCGCCCACGAGGCGGGCGTCAACCCCCACGGAAAGGCACCTCATGACCTCCTCCTCCGGCGCCTCACGCCGCCAGGTGCTGGCCGTTGCGGCCGCCGCCGCGACCGCTCCCCTGCTTGCCAGCGCTCCCGCCCAGGCTGCCGCCTCGAACGGCAACGGCGTCCCCACGACGACCTGGGACCTCACCATCCTCGGCACCTCCGACATGCACGGCAACGTCTACAACTGGGACTACTACCTCGACGCCGAGTACGACGACAGCCAGCACAACGACGTCGGCGTCGCGAAGCTGGCCACCCTGGTCAACCAGATCCGCGCCGAGCGCAAGGGCAAGGCGACCCTGGTGCTCGACGCCGGCGACACCATCCAGGGCACCCCGCTGGCCACCTACTACGCCAAGCAGGAGCCGATCACCGTCACCGGTGAGACGCACCCGATGGCCAACGCGATGAACGTGCTCAACTACGACGCCGTCACTCTGGGCAACCACGAGTTCAACTACGGCCTGCCGCTGCTGGCCAAGTGGATCGAGCAGCTCGGCTTCCCGGCCCTCGCGGCCAACGCGCTCAACGCGAAGGACGGCAAGCCGGCCTTCGTGCCGTACGTGATCAAGCCGGTCAACCTCGGCGGGCACGGCGCGCCGGCGCTGAACGTCGGCATCCTCGGCCTGACCAACCCGGGCGTGGCCATCTGGGACAAGGGCCACGTCGAGGGCAAGCTGGTCTTCGCCGACATGATCGCGACCGCCGCGAAGTGGGTGCCGATCATGCGGGACCGCGGCGCCGACCTGGTCATCATCTCCGCCCACGGCGGCGACAGCGGCACCTCCAGCTACGGTCCGGAACTGCCGATCGAGAACCCGGTCAGGATGATCGCCGAGCAGGTGCCGGGCATCGACGCGATCCTCTTCGGCCACGCCCACAGCGAGATCCGGGAGAGGTTCGTCACCAACACCAAGACCGGCGAGCGGGTGCTGACCTCGGAGCCGTCGAAGTTCGGCCAGCGGCTGACCCGGATGGACTTCACCCTCACCCGGGAGAAGGGCGACTGGAAGGTCATCGCCAAGGGCGCCACAATGCTGAACACCAACACCGTGGTCGAGGACCCGAAGGTGCTCGCGGCGGTGCGCAGCCAGCACACCAAGACGGTCAACTACGTCAACCAGGTCGTCGCGCGGTCCACCGTGGAACTCAAGGCCGCCGAGTCGCGGTACAAGGACACCCCGATCCTGGACTTCATCAACAAGGTCCAGACCGACGTGGTCACCACGGCCCTGGCCGGCACCGCGTACGCGGGCCTGCCGGTGCTGTCGATCGCGGCGCCCTTCAGCCGTACCGCGGTGTTCCCCGCCGGGGACGTGCGGATCCGCGACGTCGCGGGCCTCTACGTGTACGACAACACCCTCGAGGCGGTCGTCATGACCGGTGCCGAGGTGAAGGCGTACCTGGAGTACTCGGCGAAGTACTTCCGCACGCTGCCGGTCGGCGCGACCGTCAACCCGGGCAGCATCAGCGACTCGAGCGTGCCGGACTACAACTACGACACGCTCTCGGGTGTCGACTACGACATCGACATCTCGAAGCCGGTCGGCCAGCGGATCACCCGTCTGGTCATGCCGGGCACCGACACCCCGGTCCCCGCGGACGCCCAGTTCGTGGTCGCGGTGAACAACTACCGGCGTAGCGGTGGCGGCAACTTCCCCGGCATCGTGAAGACCCAGGTCTACAACGAGCAGAAGGAGATCCGCGACCTGCTCATCGATTGGGCGAAGGCCAAGGGCGCCATCGACCCGGCCGACTTCTTCGTGCCGAACTGGAAGCTGGTCCGCGAGGGCGTGCCGGTCTTCTGATCCGTACCGGTCCGACGGGCCGCGGGGTACCCCCGCGGCCCGTCGGCCGTTTCCGGGCTCAGCCCGGATTCCGCAGCGCCCACGCTTCGGGGTCGCCGGCCGGCTCCGGGCGGTCCCGGCGGGCGTCGGTCTCCGTCAACGCCACCCGCTCCTCCGGACGCACCCCGTGCGGCAGTTCGCCGAAGCGTACGTGCCGAAGGAACGCGTACTCCTCGTCGGTGAACGACTCGTTCGGCTCAGTCATGACCGCATTGTGCGTCCTGCCGTCCACCCCGTTCGCATCAACCAGGACGGCGCTGCGCCGGGGAAGGTCCACGGGCGGGCGGTCATCGCGCCCTGACCACCGGGTTACCCGACCGCGGGCCGCGGTGCCGTTCCGGGCCGGCGGGGCGGGAGCCGGTCCAGCAGGGCCAGGCCGGCCCGGACGGGACGGCGGGTCAGCACCCGGTCGAAACTCGTCCGGCCCTGGCAGAACTTGACGAACATCCGCCAGCCGGGTGGGGTGGCCAGCAGCGCGTGGAACACGTCCGGCCGCCGTTCGAAGATCTCCAGCAGCCGGTGCCCGGCCCGCATCTCCGGCACCAACTGCCGTTGTACCGCGCGCTCGTAGGCATCGAGGTCGCCCCCGGCCGCCGCCTCCCCGGCCAGCCGGCCCGACCGCAGGGCGAAGCTGATCCCCTCGCGGCTCCACGGTTCCAGCAGGCCAGCCGCGTCACCGGCGACCAGCACCCGGGCGCGGCGCAGCGGCGAGTCCGAGGTGCGGCACCGGGTCAGATGACCGGAGTCGTGCTCGGGGGTCAACCCGGCCAGGCCCAGCCGCGCCAGGAAGTCGCGCAGGTAGGCCCGGGTCCGCTCCCCCTCACCCCGCGCCGAGATGACGCCGATCGTGAGCCGGTCGCCCTTGGGAAAGACCCAGGCGTACGACCCGGGGATGGATCCCCAGTCGAGCAGCACCCGGCCCCGCCAGCGCTCCTGCTCGGCGGGCGGGACCGGCAGTTCCACCTCCAACCCCAGGTCGACCTGGCAATGGGCCACCCCGACGTGCCGGGCGGTGACCCCGGAGGAGCCGTCGGCGCCGATCACCGTGCGGGCGTGTACGGTGTCGCCGTCGGCCAGCCGCAGGCGTACCTCGTCGGGGTCCTGCTCGACGGCGCGGACCGCGACGCCCTCCTGGACCTCGGCGCCCGCGGCGGCCGCGGCGGCCCGCAGCCGATGGTCGAACTCCTCACGGCGGATCATGCTCACCAGCGGCGCGGCGTGCCGGCGGGTGAAGCCGCGTCGCCCGTCCCGGGTGAACGTGACCCGGTCGATCCGGTCGTGGACCGGCACGTCGATCCGGTCCGCGAGTTCGGCCAACGACGTGCCGATCAGCCCGCCGCCGCAGGTCTTGTAGCGCGGATGGGTGGCGCGTTCGAGCACCAGGGTGCGGACGCCGGCCCGGGCCGCGGCGTGGGCGGCGGAGAGCCCGGCGGGGCCGGCACCGACGACGACGAGATCCCACATGATCACCGCTGCAGCCTAGGGCACGACGGGTCGGTTCTGCCCGGCGTGAGCCCCCGTTCGGGTGGGCATCATCGCAAGTCCTCGGGGTAACCGCCGCGTGCAGACCACCCGCCGGGTCCGGCGGGTCGTGCCGAGGAGGGAACGATGCAGCAGGTACAGCTGTCCGACATCGAGCAACGGGTGTACCAGGCGGTGACCGAGCTGGAGGTACGGGGGCACGTACCGTATCCCGACCTGATCGCCGAGCAGGCCGGGATGACCGAGGAGGAGTTGCGCGAACCGTTGCACCTGCTCACCGAGCGGGGCCTGCTGCACCGGGAGGACTCCCCGATGGCGGGTCTGGACTTCGGCCCACGGTGGTGTGCGCGCCAGATGGCGTGACCGCGTCGTTTGCCCTACCGGGGCCCGGGTAGCCGTCGGGGTTACGCGAGCGAGCGACTGCCTTCGGGAGGCGGGATGAGCACGGACCGGTCGCCGCCGGCGGCCACCGCCGGGTACGACGACCGGCGCCGCTGGCAGGCGCTCGGCGTCGGCCTGGTCGCCGCGTTCATGACGCTGCTGGACGTCAGCATCGTCAACGTGGCTGTGCCGTCGATCGACCGCGCCCTGCACGCCACGCCGAGCGACCTGCAGTGGGTGCTGTCCGGGTACGCGCTCACCTTCGGCCTGATCCTGGTGCCGGCCGGGCGCTTCGGCGACGCACGGGGCCGGCGTACCGGGTTCGTGGCCGGGCTGATCCTGTTCACGGTGACCAGCGCGGTGGCCGGGCTGTCCACGTCGCCGCTGTGGCTGATCATCGCCCGGCTCGTGCAGGGCGCCGCCGCCGGGGTGATCAACCCGCAGGTGAGCGGCATGATCCAGCAGCTGTTCCGAGGGGCCGAGCGGGGCCGGGCGTTCGGGCTGCTCGGCGCCACCATCGGCATCTCCACCGCCGTCGGCCCGCTGCTCGGCGGGCTGCTCATCCAGGCCGGCGGCGAGCAGCACGGCTGGCGGTTCGTGTTCTTCGTGAACGTGCCGGTCGGCATCATCGCCGTCTTGCTGGGCTGGCGGCTGATGCCGGCGCGTCCCACCGGGACGGCCGACCGGCACCGGCTCGACCCGCTCGGCGTGCTGCTGCTCGGCGTCGGGGTCACCCTGGTGCTGCTCCCCCTGGTGGAATGGCAGCAGTGGCACGGCGCGCTGAAGTGGCTGCTCATCCTGGCCGGGCTGGTCTTCCTGGGCGCATTCGGCCTGTGGGAGCGCCGGTACGCGCGGCGCCAGCAGCCCCTGTTCGACCTGCGGCTGTTCGGGCTGCGCTCGTACAGCCTGGGGACGCTGATCGGTCTGCTCTACTTCGCGGGGTTCACCGCGATCTTCTTCATCTTCACGCTGTATCTGCAGATCGGGCTGAACTACAGCGCGCTCGGCGCCGGTCTGGCCATCACCCCGTTCGCCCTCGGCTCGGCCGTGGCGGCTGCGGCGAGTGGCCGGGTGGTCAATCGCTACGGCCGGCCGCTGGTCGGCGTCGGTCTGCTGGTGGTGGTGATCGGCCTCGGCGCGATCGTGTGGGTGCTGGGTGGCTACCCGCACGTCTCGGTGCCGCTGCTGACCGCGGCGCCGTTCCTGGTGGCCGGGCTGGGCAGCGGCCTGGTCGTCGCGCCAAACCAGACGTTGACCCTGTCCGAGGTGCCGGTGCCGCAGGCCGGCAGCGGGGCTGGCATGTTGCAGACCGGCCAGCGGATCGGGTCAGCCGCCGGGATCGCGGTGGTTGGCGCGGTGTTCTTCTCGACGCTGGCCGACACCCACAACGACTGGACCGCCGCGTTCCGGCGATCCCTGGTGCTGGCCGCGGCGATCATCGCGCTGGCGCTCGTCGCCGCGGTGGTCGACATCGTTCTGGGTCACCGCCCCTCCGGTTCCGCCTCCCCGGCCCGGTCGGGTGCCGCCTCCTGACCGTCGGCTGGCGGCAGCAGAGGGGTGCTGACCAGCCGCCGGGTGCGGTCCGGGAGGGGCCGGGGCGCCGGCCGAACTGCGCTGAGATCTGCAAGATGCCGTTGGCCGGCACCCCGTGTCGGGGTGCCGGCCAACGTGTCGTTCAGGTGGGTCAGCTGTTCCAGTACTGGGCGACCAGGTCAGCGGCCTGCTGCTCCCACTGGGCGTAGGCATCCGGGTACGCCGACACCTGCACCGTCTGCGCGGCCTTGGTCAGCGGCATGTCCTGCCACCCGTCGACCTGCTTCAGACCCTTCAGGAACGCGGTGGTCGCATACGCCGGATCAGTGATCTGCTCCGGGGTGCCCCAACCACTGGACGGACGCTGCTGGAACAGGCCCAGCGAGTCGTGGTCGTTCTGGTCACCCAGGTGACCCAGGTTCTCCAGCTTCGACTCCTGCAGACCGGTGGCGATCGAGATGACCGCGGCCCGCTCGGGCATGCCGGCCTTCTTGGTCGCCGCGATGATCGCCTTCGCGTTGTCGGTCTGGTCGCTGTTCAGGGCGATCTTCGACTGGGTGCCCTGCACGCCGTTCGGGATCAGGGTGGCCGGGTCCACGGCCGGCTTGGCGTCCGGCTTGTCAGCCGGCGCGGCCGGCTGGTCGGCCTGGACCATCGCGACGGGAGTCGTCGCGGGGGCGGGGGTCGCCTCGTGGTGGGCCAGCGGGCCGGCGATCACACCACTGGTGAAGGCCAGACCGGCGATACCGAGAATGCTCTTGCGCAGCAGCATCGTGTTCATCATCAGAAGCTCCATTCGGGGGTTGGCACACCAGCCCACGGGGGTGGGCAAGGGGTGTGCAAGCACCACGTCAGGCGCTCGAAAAGGGGGGAAAGTCTCTGCCCGGACCGGCCGCGGGGCGGGGCCTCTACGCGGCGCCGGGACCATGTACAACGACCGGCGGCCCGCCATCATTCCGGGCCCGCGCACCCCACCTGGCGGGGGCGTCCTCCTCGGCCGTGCACCCGTGTTCAACGACCAACCGCCACCCGCCATTCCGCCCCGGGACCCCCGACCACACCCGACAAACCGGACACTCACCCCACACCACCACAGCCGGCCCAGGCGCGCCGGCAAGATCCGGACAACTTCCCCGAAAGTGGCCCCTCACGGCACCGGGAGGCAGCACCTTCGGGGAAACTGCGCGGATCTTGAGCGAAGCGACGAAACCGGCCGGCCCCCGGATGGGGACCGGCCGGTCGTGGAGAGCGGGAACTCACCAGAGCTGCTGGACGATGTCCGCCGCCTGCGACTCCCACTGCGCGTACGCGTACGGGTAGGCGGACACCTGCACGGTCTGCGCGGCCGTGGTCAGCGGCAGGTTTTGCCAGCCGCCGACGTTCTTCAGCGCGTTGAAGAACGCCTTCGACGCGTAGTCCGGGTTGGTGATCTGCTGCGGCGTACCCCAACCGGACGACGGGCGCTGCTGGAACAGGCCCTCCGAGTCGTGGTCGTTGGACGCGCCGAGGTGGCCGAGGTTGTACAGCTTCGACTCCTGCAGCGAGGTGGCGACGCCGATGACCGCGCCCCGCTCGCCCACGCCGGTGTCCTTGGCCGCCTGGACGATGGCATCGGCGTTGGCCATCTGCGCGTTGTCGAGCGGGATGCGCGACTGCGCGCCCTCGACACCGTGCGGGATGAGCTCGTCCCGGGTGGGCTTGTTGGCCTTGGCGGCGGCCTGATCCGCACCGCTGCCGCTGGCCTGGTCCGTGCCGCTGGCGGGAGCCTGGTCCGCGCCGCTGGCGGTGTCGGTGCCGGTGGCCAGGTCGATCGCGGCGACGGCGCCGTCGTGCGGACCGCTGGTGACCGGCGCGGCGAAGGCGCTGGGCCCGACCGCCAGGCAGCCCAGGGCAGCCACTCCCGCGATGCTCAGCGCGGCCTTGCGCTGCGGGGACTTGGTGGCGGCGGGGATCCACCGGGTCTTCGCCGCCTCGGCCGTGCGGCGCGAGGTCTCTTCCATGGCGGGGAGCCACCGGGTCTTCGCAACCTCGGCCGTGCGGCGCGAGGTCTGCTCGATGGCGGGGAGCCACCGGGTCTTCACGAGCTCGGCCGTGCGGTGCGAGGTCTGTTCGATGGCGGGGAGCCATCGAGTGAAGTGCTGCTTCACGATGGTTGCCCTTTCGATCATCACGACGCGCTCCGGGGTGAGCGAGCCTCGGGGGGAACTACCGGCCGGTACGGGTTTGCGCTCCGGCCGTACTGGGAACACAACAAGGCTGTCGTGTCGGTCATTCCGGAAATGCCGGAGACAGGCCTGCTGCGGCCGAGGTCACCGGGGATACCGGACAGGCCGGCAACGGGCGCACTAAACGGCTCACAGCCGGACGGCAGGAGCCTCAACCGGCGGTCGGCGTACCGAACCGGACGAGGACGTGCCAGAGCTGCTTGAGGTGCTGGATGGTGACCTCGACCGGACCACGGTCGGCCCAGCGTTCCGGGTTCCGCACCACCGACGCGGCGGCGCGGCCGATCAGCGCCGCGTGCACGGGCTCCCCCGGACGGGCGAACCCCGCGTGCACCCGGGCGGCGAGCGGCGGAATGGCCGGGCCGCGGAACTCGCCGTCGACGCCATCGACCGGCAGCTCGAAGCCGCTGTGCCAGTGCAGCGGAAAGCCGTGCCGTCGGGCGATCCCGGCGAGGATCCGCCCGGCCTCGGTGCCCCGGAACGACGGGTCGACCACCAGCGCTTCGACGTCCCGGGCGAGGTTCAGCTGCTGTGGATCTGCGCCTCGATGTAGTCGTCCAACGCCCGCCCTGCCTCCGCGGATTCCCGCTCGCTACGGCGGAGCAGCGCGCGCAGCAGCGTTTCGGTGTCCATGCCGGCCACCCCGAGGCTAACGCCGGTACCGGCGGTCGCCTCAAGGAGCGCGGCGAGGACCGGTTCAAAGGTGTCCAGAGTGCCGATGTCCTTCGGCTGGGTGTGAGTGTCGCCGAAGGTGAAGGTGGCCCGGCGGAGGAGTTCGGGCCGCAGTCGCAGGTGACAGGAGCCGAACCGGGGGCAGGCGCCGTCGGCGTGGTCGAGCAGGTTCAGGCCGCCGTACTTCGGACGCTCCGCGGGGAGCACGCCGGGCCGCTGGTACGCCTCGCCAAACAGCATCGCCTCCCAGCGATCCCGGTCGCCGCCGGGGTATGCGGTCAGCCCGCCGTTGGAGATGCCCGTCTCGAACTGGCTGCGGTAGACGCCGTCCCGGTCCAACGCCTCGGCCACTGTACGGCCGTCGCGCAGCAGCCGGTCCGGGTGGAAGTTGAGCGTCAGTCGCCCGTGCGTGGCCACCGCCGCGATGACCTCCTCCGCCCGGTAGGTCGTCCCCGATCCGTGCCGGGCGATGGTGCCGCCGGCCGATCCCGCAGCGCGACGTGGCGGACGTGCCGCAGGGCGGCCGCTTGCGGCGGGGTCAGTGCGGGCGTGGTGCCGGGGTCGGACATCGCGCGGGTATCAACGGCGGGGCGCCCGGGGCTGAGCCATTTCAGCGGTCAGGAGCCGGTGCCGAAGCCGTCCAGGGTGGCCCGTCCCTCGGGCGTACGCAGCTCCTGAAAGACGGTGACGTGCAGACCCGCCGGAGCGTCGAGGCGGGCGTTGAGAGAGTGCCAGGGAGTGACCGTCGGCGGGGCGACCTCGGTGGCCCCCGCGGCGACCAGCCGCTCGGTCACCGCGCGGCTGTCGTCCACTTCGAATGCCACCCGCAGCCGCGGCGCGACCTGCCGGCCGACCTCCACCTCGTCGATCATTCTCTTCTGCGCGGGGTTCGCCAGCTCCAGGGTTGCCCGGCCAGCCTCCAGGATCACCACCCGCGCGTCGTCGTCGCCCGAATACGCCGCCTGCTCGGGCAGGCCGAGAACGTCGCGGAAGAAGACCACCGCGGCCTCGTAGTCGTCGGCCTCGACGACGAGGCGCAACTGGCGGACAGTCGGCGGACGGTCATCTTTCGGCGCGGTCATGGAGCCGATCCTAATCGCAGACGGGCCGGGGCGAGGACCTGTGAACTGCCGGCGGGCGGCGACCAGCGCCTCGGTTGGTCGCCCGCGCGACCGCCTGCGTCCACCCAGGAAAGATCTTCTTCGAAGTTGCTCAAAGCTGCCGGGTTCGCTACAGGCCGTAACCTAGGCTCCTTGCCCCTCCTGCACGCTCGGCGAGCTGCCGCCGCAGCCAGCACCATCGCCATGCAGCACCAACCCGGACGGGTCACGACCGCTCCGGTCGGCCGGGCCGTCGAGTTCATGCCCGCCCGGGTCCCGCTTATGGGCAGTACGGGCACCGGACGACGGCATCCTTCATGCGGGCGTCACCTGACAGTTGCTGCCGGCAACCCACCACGTTCACCCCAACAACAGGGAAGCACGTCGAGGATCGCCTATGGGTTAATGCAAACCCTGTGACAAGTTCGAAGGCGGCGCCCGACTCGCCGACAGGCGGATGCCGACCAACCATTAAGGACACTTCAACGGGCTGTTGCGATGCGCAGAATAGGAAACGTGAATCATCAGATTCAACCCCCGGCGCGCCACATCGTCGCACTGCGTCACCTCGGCCGGCCATCCAGGTCATCACCCATCGTAGTCGGGTCGTCGCTGTGGATGTTGCACGTGCCTGCAGTTCCCCGCTAACATCATCTCGGCACTAAGACAGTGGTAGACGACAATTGCTCAACCCATCGGATGCGAAATTGTCACGCTGGGTTGCAGTGGAGTCGAATTCGCCACGACATCGAGACCGGCGCTACGCCGGGAATCCACTGTCTAGCCATTCAGGCAAGGGGGAGGACTTGAAAGATCCGGGTGTCAGGGCCGCCGAACGAGTCATTAGATTCATGCAGGATAATCTTTCCGACCACTTGACCATTGACGATATGGCAAGGGCAGCCCTGTTCAGCAAGTTCCACTTTTCGCGTATCTTCCAGCGAGCCACCGGAGTCTCGCCTGGACGGTTCCTCTCCGCGCTGCGGCTCCAGCAGGCCAAGCGCCTGCTGGTGTCCACCTCGCTGACCGTCGCGGACGTCAGCCTGCGAGTCGGCTACTCCAGCGTCGGCACGTTCAGCTCACGGTTCACCCGCAGCGTCGGCCTGTCCCCCACCACGTACCGACGGATGGGGGGCTTCACCACCCACGTCCCCATCGCCGACGGCCACGCGGTCGCCAGCCGCCCGAGCGGTACGGTACGCGGGCGGATCACCGGCACGCCGGGGCTGCCGAACAACCGGGTCTTCGTGGGGATGTTCCCGCAGCGGATACCCGAGGGCCGGCCCGTGCAGTGCCGCATCCTCGACACCCCGGGTCCCTTCACCCTCGACCCCGTACCGGTCGGGGCGTGGCACCTGCTGGCCCACTCGGTGGGACCGGACGAAGAGACGGTGCCGGCGGCGGAGGCCACCTGGGTCGGCAGCATCGGACCCCTGCTCGTCACCCGCGACAGCTCCGTCGAGGTCGAACTCTTCCTCCAGCCCATGCGGATCGTCGACCCGCCCGTACTGCTCGCGTTGCTGGACGCCCGGCAGTCGGCGCTGCGCCGGGAGCGGGCACGGCTGAGGGCAGTCGGCGCAGGCCACGCCTGACGCGTCAGGTAAGAGCCCCCGCACCGTCGGTGCGGGGGCTCTTACCGGTCCGACTCGACGACCTCGACAGACCTGCGGGGGCGGTCACCGGGTGACCGCCCCCGCAGTGAAGTCGGGTGCCGACCGGCGCTCAGCGCACCGGGTGGACGTACATCGGCAGGCCGCCCCGGACCCGCAACGACAGCATCGGCTCGGGTACGGCCCGGTAACCGGGAACCTTGGTGAGCCGCAGCTCGCGTGAGATCAGGGCGAGGACGAAGACCGCCTCGAGCATGCCCAGGTGGTTGCCCACACAGAATCGGGGGCCGGCGCCGAACGGGAGGTAGGCGTAACGGGGCCGGTCGTGCTGGCGCGTCGGGTCGAACCGGTCCGGGTCGAACCGCTCGGGCTGTGTCCAGAAGGCCGGGTGCCGGTGCAACGTGTAGGGGCAGATCAGCACGTCGGCGCCGGCCCGTACGCCGTAGCCGGCCACCGTGTCCGGTCCCTGCGCCTTGCGGGACAGCATCCACACGGGCGGGAAGAGCCGCATCACCTCCTCCACCACCATGGTCGTGTAGCGCAACCGATGCAGGTCCTCGTGCGTCGGCAGGCGGTCGCCCAGCACCTCGACCGCCTCGGCGTGCAGCCCCTCACGCACCTCCGGATGCTCGTCGACAAGGTGCAGCGACCAGCCGAGGGTGCTGGCGGTCGTCTCGTGCCCGGCCAGCAGCAGCGTGACCAGCTCGTCCCGCATCCGCTGCCGCCCCACCCGGGGGTCCGGCTCCTGCCGGGTGGACTGGATGAGCCGGGACAGGGCGTCGTCGCCGGCGACGTTCTCCCCGTCCCGGGCGGTCCGATCGGTGACCAGCCGGTCCACCACCCGTTGCAGGTTGCGCCGCGCCCGCCGGAACCGCACCTGCTTGGGCAGCGGCACCCACATCGGCACCGCGCTCATCGTGGCCAGCTCGAACATCGCCTGGTCCTGCATCGCCTCGAACGACCTTCCGATGGAGCGGAAGGTGCTCAGGTCGGTGTCGAGCAGGGTGCGACCGAGTACGCCGAGGGTCAGATCGGTCAGCCCCTCGATCACGTCCACCGGCTGCCCTGCGGGAGCGGCACGCAGCCGGTGGACGAACCGTGCCCCCTCCTCGGCGACCGCCCCCGCCTGCTGGGCGATCCGCTTGGCCTGGAAGACCGGTTGGATCGCCCGCCGCTGCTTGCGCCACAGGTCGCCCTCGCTGGTCAGCAACCCGTCGCCGAGCGCCCGCCGGGCATGCACCAGGCCGATGCCCTTGTGGTAGTTCCGACTGTTGTCGGCCAACACGTGCTTCGCATGCTCAGGGTGGTTGAAGAAGTAGAAGGGCTTCGGCTCGGGCGCCAGCCGAACGGCGTCGCCGAAGGTACGCGCCGCCGAGGTCATCAGCCCCAGCCGGTCGAAGCCGAACTTCCACAGGGTCGGCAGCAGGGCGACGCCCGAGGGCCCCGGCGGGACGGACCGGCTCCTGGTGACAGTCACCGCCCCACCTCGCGGCGCTCCGGGCCGACCTGGCGGAACCGGCCGCGGAGGAAGAGCACTGGCTCCTCCTCGCGCTGCCGCTCCAGCGAGAGCAGCCGACCGATGAAGATGGTGTGGTCGCCGCCGTCGTACGCCTGCCACAGTTCGCACTCGAAACGGGCCAGGGCGCCCTCGATCAGCGGCGCGCCGGTCGCCCGGCCGGACACCCAGTCGACGGCGTCGAACTGGGCCCGGCCGAGCGGCCGCCACTTGTCGGCGAAGTGGCGGGCAATCTTCTCCTGGTCGCCGGCCAGCACCGACACGCCGAACGCGCCGGCGGCGTGCAGGGCCTCGTGCATGACCGCCTGCCGCTCTACGCACACCAGCACCAGGGGCGGGTCGAGCGAGACCGACGTGAACGAGTTGGCGGTCATGCCGTGCGGAGCCGGGCCGCCCACGGTCACCACGGTGACCCCGGTGGCGAAGGTACCGAAGGCCTGCCGTAGCTGTTTGGAATCGGTCACCTGCCCGGACGGTTGGTGGTCGACGCTCACGTTGGTCCCCTCCTCGCGGTCCCGGTCGGGTCAGGCCCGGGTCAGGGCCCGGTACGGTTCCAGCGCCCGGATCAGCGGCTCGGGCACCCGGGTCGGCGCGGTGCGCGTGTTCGGCCCGCGCATACACGCCACCCGTTGCCGTCCCCGCGCGACCAGAGTCTCGCCGCCGCCCGGGTCCAGGCGTACGTAGTCGAAGCTGAACTCGATCTGCGTCTGCGCCAGGTCCACCAGCCGCATCCGGATCGACAGCTCGTCGAACGCGGTGATCTCGGCGAAGAACTCGCAGTCGACCTTCAGGGTGAACAGCTTCAGGTCGTCCTGCAGATCGGCCAGCACCTGCGGGGCGTTGCGCTTGAGGAACATCTCCCGGCACCGCCCCTGCCAGCGCAGGTAGTTCACGTAGTACACATTGCCGACGATGTTGGTCTCCTCGAAACCCACCGTGTGCGGGTACTCGAAGTAGTCACTCATCGCTGGCCCCCCTTGCCGGTCAGGATCGCGAAGACCACCGGCTCCGCGCGGTCGCGCAGCCGGGTGAGCAGGGTGCTCACCGCTACCGTGCCGGCGGTGAGCACCATCCAGCCGGGCCGTGCCGGCGGGGCCAGGGTCAGCGGGGCGCCCGGCAGGCCCGCCTTCTGCAGACACTCGACGGCGGTCCAGACCCGGCTCGCGGCGACATCGACGCCCTCGCCGGTCTCCTGGGCGATCAGGTCCACCAGGTCGTGGTACTGGCCGAGTAGATCCCGCCAGTCCTGCCGGTCCCGCGGCCGGACCTCCTCCACGTCGCAGGCCAGCGGCCCGGTCCCGGCCACCGCGAGGGTGACGCCGGCACCGTGCGCCGCGGAGACCGTCCGGCCACCGTCGATCTCGGGCGCCCCGTCCGGCCGGTACCGCACCTGCACGGGGGCGCCGACGGCCCGGCCGACGGCCACCGCCGTGCGGGCCCGCCGCCCGGCCACCCCGTCGGCCTCCGGCGGGCCGTCCGGCTCCACCGTGACGGCCACCGCGGTACCGACCAGGTCACCGAGGGCGCGTTCCAGATAGGACCCGAGCAGCGGTGCCACCCAGGGACCGGCCCCGCCCTTCTTGCGTACGGCGTGCAGGCGAAGGCCCTCCCAGCGCTCGACCACCTCGCCGCTGTCGTCCCGGACCGCGATGTCGTAGACGTAGGTGTCCCCGTCCCGGCTGCGCTCGGTGGCGCAGTAGCGCAGTTCCCGGTCGGCGGCGAGCCGGGGACCGCCGGGGTGGATCCGTTCGATGCCCGCCGGGAGCAGCGTGCCGTCCGGCACGCAGACCTGGTTGCCGTGCATCAACGCGTCCCGCATGCCGGGGTCGCCGAGCAGCAGGTCGCCAGGCAGGAACCCGGCGAACCAGTCGGTGCCGGCCACCACCGCCACGCCGGCGTCGACGTGCCGCGCCGCCGCCCGGTGGTAGCGGCGCAGCCGCTGGAACCGGGCGCCCTGGAACAGCGTGTCGCCGTACAGGTCGCGCCCCGGGTCGAGCGGCACCTCGGGCAGGCCCTCGGCGACCTGGTCGGGGGGGCCGGCCGGCGTCGGGTCGGTGGAGAAGACCAGCCGGGCCCGGAAGTGCTCGGCGGCGAAGCCGGTCTCCGCGCTGCGGATGGCCACCTCCACCGTGTCGTCGGCGGTGACCACCGCGGCGATCCGGATCGTGGTGGCACCGTCCGGCGGCACGACGATCGGCCGGCTGAACTCGGCCTGCTCGATGCGGGGCACGGTGCGGTGGCCGGTGACGGCCGTGGCCACCTGGGCCATCGCCTCCATCCCGAACACCGCCGGGAAGAGCAGGTTGCCGTCCAGCAGGTGGTCGGCCAGGTAGAGGTCGGACCCGGCGCTGAGCGTCGTCTCGGCGACCAGTTCCACCCCGTGGTAGCGGACCAGCGGCTTGTCGACGAACCGTAGCAGCGGCAGCTCGGGCAGGTCGTACCGGACGGTGTCGATGCCCTGGGTACGGCCGCTGACCACCACCACCGGCGGCACGTGCGGGTCGGCGACCAGGCGCCGCATCAGCGCCACACCCTGCTCCGGGGAGATCGGGGTGACGCCGTCGCGGGCCAGGCTCTCCACCACCGACAGCCGCTCGCCCATGCCCACACCGGACCAGACGGACCATTCCAGGCAGAGGGCGCGGCACTGCGGGTGCCGGCGACCGAACTCGGTGGTCAGGCCGGCCAGCCACTCGTTGGCAGTGGCGTAGTGCGCCTCACCGCGCAGCCCGGCCCGGCCGATGATGCTGCCGAAGGTGACCAGCAGGCGCAGCCGGTCCGGGTCGACCGCGTCGAGCACGGCCCGCAGCCCGCCGACCTTCGGCGCGAAGGTACGCCGTACCGCCGCCATGTCCAGACCGGTCAGCGCGGCCGGCTCGTTGCGGCCGGCACCGTGCAGCACGGCGGTGACCGGTCCGAGCGCCCCGATCACCTCGGCCACGGCCCGGCGGACCTGCTCGGCGTCGGTGACGTCGGCGCGGGCGTAGTGGACGGTGACCCCACTGTCGGCCATCCGGCGCAGGTTGGCCGCCAGCTCCGAGTCCTGCGTCGGGTCGGACCGGCCGAGCACGGCCAGCCGCGCCCCGGAGTCGGTGGCCAGCGCGAGCGCGCACTCCGCCGTGATGCCCTTGCCCCCGCCGGTCACCAGCACAACGTCGTCGGAGCCCAGGGGCTGTTCGGTACGGTCGGCCCGTACCGGCAGGGCACGCAGGACCGGGACGCGGCGCATGCCCGCCTCGTCGTAGTGGACCTCGGCGTAGTCCGCCGTCGCCGCGACCTCGTCGAGCACCCGGTCGACCGTTTCGCCGGTCTTCGGAGCGTCCACGACCGTCACCCGCAGCTGGGGCGCCTCCAGCCGCAGCGTCCGGGCCAGCCCGGCCGCCCCGGCGCCGTGCTGAAGCAGGACGAACCGGGTGCCGGGGCCGGCGGCCAACGCGGCGCGGGCGCCGAGCAGCGCCAGCTCCAGCTGGTCCTCGACACAGTCCGGCGGCAGGCAGACCAGAACGCCCGAGCCGATACCACGCTGCTGCAACGCCTGGCGCAGGCGCGCCGCGAGCGGGTGATCGTCGGGGGCGAACACCTGCCAGCGCCCGTCGCTCTGCTCCGTGCGGACCGTCGGCAGGGGCGCCGGGTCCAGGTCGACGCGGAACGCCCTCGCCCAGGGCGCGGCGCCGGTCACCACCGGCGACGTCCCGGTCTCGCCGGGCCGGGCGGTCACCGCCAGTTCCTCCAGCGCCTCGGCCAGTTCGCGGACCGTGGCGGTGGCGAAGTTGGTCGGCGTGGCGGAGGCTGCGATACCTCGCTGCTGGGCCGCCTGGTTGACCACCTGCCCCACCGTGATGGAGCTGAGGTGCAGGTCGTCGAGGAGCCGGCTGTCGCCTCGCACCATCTCCACGGGCAGTTCGGCCCGCTCCGCGGCGAGCCGGCGGAGCAGGTCCAGGCTGGACTCGCCTTCACGGGCCGGCTCGACCGCCACGGCCGGCCGCGCCTCGACGGCGCGGCTGGCCTGCCGGACGGTCACGTCCGGGGCCTGTTCGCAGGGGCTGGAGAAGAAGGTGAACGTCTGGCCCACCGCCAGCGGCCGCACCAGCCGGCCGTGGAACAGCCCGCTGTGCACGTCCGGCGCGCCCACGACGTACGCAGCCGCGACCACCCGCAGCAGTCCGGCGAGGGATTCGTCGTCGGTGTCCAGGGCCACTGCGGGAATCTCCGTCGTCGCGGCCGCCAGGCCGCTGAGTACGCGGCCCGGCCCGACCTCCACGAAGAGGTCGACGTCCTTTGCCGCCACCGTCACCGCCTGCTGGAACAGCACGGCGTCGGTGATCTGGCGGTGCAGCAGCGCCGGAATGTCGGTGTCGGAGCCGAGCACCTCACCGGTCACCGTGGACACCACCGGGCGACCCACCGGACCGAAGCTCCCGGCGGCGAGCCGACCGGCGAAGGCCGCCGCGGCGGGGGCCACCAGCGGTGAGTGGAAGGCGTGCGACACGTGGAGCCGGGTGGCCTCGACGCCCGCCCGGCGGGCGAATTCGCCGAACTCCTCCACCGCCTGGACCGGGCCGGCCACCACCGTCTGCTCCGGGCCGTTGTAGCCGGCGATGACCAGCTCGGTGCCGTCGATCATCCCGGCCACCGTCTCGGCCGACGCGGCGATGCTCGCCATGGTGCCGGAGGCGCTGTGCTCGGCCATGGTGCGGCCGCGTACGCCGGCGACCCGCAGCAGCGTCTCCGAGTCCATGGCGCCGGCCCAGTGCAGGGCCGAGAGCTCGCCGAGGCTGTGCCCGACCGCCACGGTGGCCTCCAGCCCGAGGTCGGTGAGGGCGTTGAGACCGGCGATCGAGCCGGTGACGATCCGTGGCTGGGCGACCGCCGTGGCCACCATGTCACCGGAGGTGGGCAGGGCCGCCCGCCGGTACACCTCGTCAACCTCCGGGAAGCGCCGGCGCAGCGCACCGCCGCTGGTGCCCCGGCCCGAGCCCTGGCCCGGGAAGAGGTAGCCGATCCGGGCGGTGCCGGTCGCGTGGTTGAGGTAGCAGCGCCCGTCCGGGGAGAAGAGTCGCACCTCCCCGGCGTCCAGCGCCGCGGCGACCCGCTGAAGCTGCCGCTCGGCCTCCTCGGGCGAGGAGACGACCACGGCGGCCCGGTACGGCAGGTCACGAAGCTCGCCGTGCAGGGCGGCGGCCAGGTCCGCCAGCTGCGCGTACGACACGTGCGGCACGAACTCGAGCAGCTTGGCCACCCGCTCACGCAGGTCCGGCACGGACAGCGCGTCCAGCAGCAGCAGTTCCACGTCCTGGCGGGACGACGCGAGGCTGCGGGTCCGGCTGTCCAGGGTGGAGCGGCGGCGCGCCTGGCGCTTCTCCAGCACCACGTGGGTGTTGATGCCGCCGAATCCCATGGCGGTGATGCCGGCGCGCACCGGCACGTCGGTGGGCCAGCGCTCCGCCTTCGGCAGCACCCGCAACGCCGCGTCGTCACTGGTGAGCAACTCGTGCGGGTCCACGCAGCCGATCGCTGGCGGCAGTACCTCGTGGTGCACGGCCATGGCGGCCTTGATCAGCCCGGCGACCCCGGCCGCCGCCTTGGTGTGGCCGATCATGCCCTTGATCGAGCTGATCGCCGCCGGGGCGACGGCGGGATCGGCGGCCTGCCGGGCCATGGACAGCGCCCGCAGCTCGGTGGCGTCGCCGACCGCGGTGCCGGTGCCGTGTCCCTCGAAGAGGCCGACCGTCTCGATGCCGAAGCCGGCCCGCTCGTACGCCCGGCGCAGCGCCAGCTGGTAGCCGTTGACCTCGGGGCGGGTGATGCCGCCCTTGCCGTCGGAGGAGATGCCCCAGCCGGCGATCGTGGCGTAGATCCGGTGTCCGGCCTCCAGCGCCTCGCGCTCGCGCATCAGCACGACCATGCCGCAGCCCTCGCCGGGCCAGAAGCCGTTGGAGTCGCGGTCGTACACCCGCATCTCGTGGCGGGCGAGCGCGCCGGTCTTGGCGAACCCGACGATCTCGAACGGATCGATGGAGAGGTCCACCCCGCCGGCCACGGCGACGTCGACCTCGCCGTCGAGCAGCGTCTTGCAGGCGGTCGCCACGGAGAGCAGGGAGGAGGAGCAGGCGCCGTCCACGGTGTAGCCGCCGCCCTTGAGGTCGAAGTGGTTGCAGATCCGCCCGGCGATGGTGTTGGAAAGGCCACCGGCGAGGGTGTCCTCGTCGATCTCCGGGAACGGCGACTTGTAGCGGGCCTCGAAGTCGGTGAGGAACTCGGCGAGCTGGTCGTCGTTCCAGTCCTGCTCCTTCAGCGCGGCGGCGACCATCCGCCGGACGTACGGCCAGCGCAGCCGCAGTTGGTTGGCCCGGGAGAACTCACCGGTGAGGCTGTTGCCGACGATGACGCAGGTCCGGTCCCGGGGCAGCCCCTCGGCCATCGGGAAGCCCGCGTCGGCGAGGGCGGTGGCCGCCACGTCCAACGCCAGCCAGTGGGTCAGGTCGGTCGAGCGGAAGGTGCTGCCGGCCACCTTGTAGGCGACCCGGTCGAACTCGTACCCCTCGATCACCGCGGCGTTGCGGGCGTAGAAGCGGTCCGGGGTGGCCGGGTCTGCGTCCCAGTAGTCGTCCAGCCGCATCCGCACGTCGGGCAGTCGGCGGAACGCCCGACGACCGGCGACCGCGTTCTCCCACAGTTCCCTCGGTGAGGTGGCGTCCGGGTAACGACAGGCCATCCCCACCACAGCAATCCTGCTCATACCGGTACCGCCTTCTTCCGATCAATCTTGCTCACCACGAGGATGAGGGCGACGACTCCGGCGAGGCGCCGACGAAGCCAGCCGACTGTCCTGGACATGCGTCAGTTCCTTCCGATGGCCACGAGGTCGTTGGCGACCCGCTGCCGCCAGAGTTCGTACGCCGGTAGCTGCTCGCCGTCCGGTCCCTCCGGACGGCGCTCGTCGGTCAGGGCGGCCGCCTCCGCGGGCGTCAGGCCGCACAGGACCGTGGTGGCCGCGCCCACGTGGGGCACGACGAGGCCGGCCCGCACCCGCGCGGCGGCGGCGAAGGCGCTGCCCTGGGCCACCTGCGCGCGGTAGCGGCCGGCGCGGCGCAGGAACGAGCGCAGCTCGTCCTCGTCGGCGCCACCGGCGTAGGTGGCGGCCAGGCCGGCGCCGCTCCACAGGTCGGCCCGCCGGTGCTCCGGGAAGCCGTTGATCGTGTCGGCCACCCGTTCGGCCGCCGTTCCGCACACGAACCACAGCGCCCGGCCGATGCCCTGGTCGATGGCCCGGTTGACGTAGGAGCGCGGCCCACCGCCGGGCCACGGGAACGCGGGATCCTGGTAGGCGGCCCGGACGTACTGATCGGTCTTGAAGTACGCCTGGTGGAACCCGTAGCCGTCCAGTGCCAGCCAGCGCAGCAGCGGATCCGGCATCGCCAGCCGGCGGAACCGGAAACGCGGGACCCGCGCCATGGCCCAGCCGACCCCGACGTACGCCATGTAGACGTGCTGGGCCCCGGCACCGGCGAGGAAGCGCGACACGTTGGTCGACCGGCCGAAGGGCAGGGCGTCGAGAACGGCGAAGCCCATTGCCGCGCCCTCGTACGCGAAACCGCGGAAACGCGTGGGAATGCCCGCCAGTCGACGTACGGCGTCTTCGTGTCCTTTCGCCTCCACCGCGAATGCGTAACCGGCGAGAAAGGTTTCTCCGATGGTTTCCAGCAGTTCCCGCGCTGCCGCGTTCTTTGCGTGAAACCCGCGCACTTCGACCTTGGTCTCGGAGAGGTTGGGCGTGAGAATGCGGCGCCTGAGCGCGCGTGCGTGACTAGTCAAAGCGCCCCCAAGGGATATCTGCCAAGGACCGTTCGACGGGCCTGAATGAATATTGCCAGGCCAGCCGGCGGTTTTGCTTCTTCGAGCGTGCGAAGCGCCACGGAGGGGCGTGCCAACCATTCCCACGCGTCGCCGGCAGGCAATTTCCCGACAATCGGCGCGACCGCGCGTCAGCGCACCGGATCGGTCGAGCGCAGTTCCACGCAGCGCTCCCGGATCCGCTGCCGCCACGTCTCGTACGCCGGCACGCCACCGGCGTCGCGCAGGCCGTCCGCCACGTCGTCGGCCAGGGCCGCCGCGTTCCCGACCGACATGCCGGCGAACACCTCGGTGGCGGCCTCCGAGTGCCCGGGGACGGTGCCGCTGAACGCCCGGGCCTTCGCGGCGAACACCGCGCCCAGGGCGAGTTCCGGCCACTGGTCCCCGGCCGCCTCGCGGAGCCGGACCAGTTCCTCCGTGCCGCAGCCGCCGGCGAAGACCGCGGCCAGCCCCACCCCGCTCCACAGGTCCGGCCTCCGCTGGAGCGCGAAGCGGCGCACCGCGGCGTCGACGTCCGCCGGCCGGGCGGAGTGGACGAACCACAGCGCGCGGCCGATGCCCTGGTCGACCGCGCGCGGGAAGTAGTCGGCGAACCCCTGCCAGGGATAGGGCTTCAGACGCTCCTGCCGGTGCACGATCCGCCCGATGTCGAAGTACGCCCGGTCGAAGCCGTACCCGTCCACCGCCAACCAGCTCATCGTCGGGTGGTACGGCATGCCGGGCAGGTCCGGCAGGACGGTGCGCCACAGCCGTCGCGGCAGCCGGGCCATCGCGAAGCCGATGCCGATGTAGGCGAGGAAGATGTGCGGCCGACCCGGTCCCAGCAGCAGTTCCCGGGTTCGCGTGCCGCGGCCACCGCGCATCGCGTCCAGGACGGTGCAGGCCATGGTGGCACCCTCGTAGGCGAAGCCCCGCATGGTCGGCTCCACCAGCTCCAGTCGGCGCTCCAATTCCCACTGGTCGCTCGCGTCGATGCCCCACTCGAAGCCGCAGACGACGGACTGCGGCACGGCCTCCAGCCATCGGGTGGCGGCCCGGTGGGGGCCGGGGAACCCCCGCCGGCCGAAGCCCACGTCCGCCAGTGACGGCGCCAGCACCAGCCGGCGCAGCGCACCCAGAACGGTCGACATGGTTCCTCCTCGGTTGCTTCCCTGCCGGCGCGCCTGGCTGCCGGCCCACCTCAGCCGGCAGCGGAAGGCGCCGGCACGTGTCCGGCACCGATGTGGCGGGCCACCGCGTAGCTGGCCCAGGCCGTCGCCTCGACCAGACGCCGGTCATCGGGTTCGTGCCGCCGGAACTCGTGCACCACGCTCTCGTCCACCTGGTAGGAGGCGAAGGCGGTGAGCAGGGCCAGCCGCCCGGCGGCACGTTCCGCGGCGGGCAACTCGGCGACGAGGTCCTCGCACCACTGCCGACTCAGCCCGCTCTCCTCACCCCGCCAGTCCGCCAGTCGGGTCCGTACCAGCGTCCTGACCTCGGGCGACAGCGCGCGCTCACCGGCCGCCTCCAGGGCCGCGTACGACCGGGACACCGCCTCGGCCACCCCGTCGTTCCCGGCGGCCCAACCGGCGTCGGCCGGCAAGGGCGCGGGTGGCAACAGCGACAGCGACCGGCCGGGCGGGAAGCCGCCGCGCAAGGTGGGACTGAGCAGGTGGCTGATGCCGTGCTTGGCGCGCCGGCGGGCCGCCGGGGACAGCCGTCGCGGGAGCAGGAAACTGCCGAGGAAGACATTGACCATCCGGGCCAGGTATTGGAAGCCGACCACCACTCCCACCAGTTCGGGGCGCTCGGCCTCGGTGAACACGGCTGCCGGCGGGTCCGGCAGGTGTGCCTGACGGGCCCAGCCGGCGAGCCGCCGGAGGCGTTCGTCACGCACGTCGTCGAGCCGGTCCGTGGCGATCGCCTCCGCATCGTGGGCGCCGGCCAGGCCGTACATGCCGGTGCTGTGCATGTCCACGCAGTACGGACAGATGTTCGCCACCGACACGGCCGAGGCGACCGCCTCCTTCGCCAACCGGTCGACCACGCCGTCGCTGATCAGCGGCTCCCGCATCAGCATCCAGTACGCGGCGGTGGCCGGCGGTGACGGCGAGTGCAGCAGCACCGGCGGGACCACCAGGCGCATCTCCTCCGCCACCTGGTCGTACACCGCGGCGACGATGCCCTCCGCGGACTCCCGTGGGACTGGTTTGACGTACTTGACCTGACGCTGGACGACCGATGACACGACGCGGCTGGCGAGCACTCCGCCTCCAAGGTTGCTGACGTGGCCCGGACCCGGAGTCCGACGCGCCCGGGCCGGGCGGGACGGTTTCCCGGCAGGCCGGAAGCGGACGTCCGGTCACCTCCGGCGTACCGGCCGGTGGTCGGGCCCGGTGGGCCGCCGGCCGGTGGTCACCGCCCTGAACTGCGGGACTGGTGCCAGGATGACCGACCGGGGGAAGGCAACAGAACTCCGAGATTGCGCACCTGGACCGCAGCTCCGGGGCTCGCTCCGCACGGCTCGGGGCCAGGCCGGCAAAGCGGTCGGCTCACCGATCGGCCGGCCGGGTGGGCGGACCGACGCCGGCCCACATCCAGGTGCCGATCTGACGGGCGGCGGTGAGGCTGGCCCAGGAGGTCACGGCGATCAGGCCCCGGTCGTCCAGTCCGGCGCGCCGCGCCTCGTCGATCACCGGCTCACCGACCTGATAGGAGGCGAGGGCCGCCAGCAGGGCCAACTGCCCGACCGGCTGTTGCGCCGCCGGCAGGTCGGCGACCACGGCCCGGGTCCAGGACCGGTTCGGCCCGGGCGGCCGTCCGTCCCACCGGCTCACCTCGGCCGCGACCCGGTCCCGCACCTCCGGCGCGAGCGCCCGGGCACCGGCGGCCTCGATCGCCGCGCTGGCGCGGGCGAAGGCGTCGGCCACCGGGGCGCAGCCCCGCGCCCAGTCGAGGTCCGCGGGAAGTGCCGCCTCGGGCAGTCGGCGCTGGGCGATGCCGGGGGCACGCTCGACCCGGCCGGTATGCCGCATGACCGTACGCAGCAGCCGGCGCAGCCCCGACTGCACGGCGGCCGGCGCGGCCGACGGCAGTGGTGAGGCGTCCAGGAAGATGTTCACCATGCGGTTGATGTAGTGGAAGGTCACCGCGACGCCGATCACCTCCGGCGCCTGTGGCGGCCCGAACGGGGGCGCCCCGTGGTCGTCCGGCTCGCGGACCCCGCTGCGTCGGGCCCAGGCCGCCAACCGCCGGACCTCGGGGTCGACGACGAGGTCGATCCGGTCCCGCGCGACCTGCGCGGCATCCGGCCCGACGGACAGGGCGTCCAGGGCCGTGCCGTGCACCTCCACGCAGTACGGGCAGCTGTTGGCGACGGAGATCGCTGCCGCGACCGCCTCCTTGACCCGCCGGTCGACCCGTCCGGTGGCGACGAGGGTCTCGCGCAGCATCGCCCAGCAGGCTGCGAGCGCGTCGGGCTCGGACGAGTGCAGCACCACCGGTGGCGCGAGCACCCCGAAGTCCCGCTCCACCTCGTCGTAGAGCGCGGCCAGCGGCGGCGGGGCAACCGCCGGCCGCACCGGTGTCAGGTACCGGATTTCCGTGATCGACCGGCGCACGGCCGTCCTGAGCAGCCAGCCTCGCACAGTCCACTCCCTCGTCCCGGGCGGGACCGCCCGGCGGTCCCATCGATGGTATCGGCGCGGTCACTAAACTGACCGGATGCAGAACCGGTTGTACGCAGGCCAGAGCTGTTCCATCGCCCGGGCTCTCGACGTGGTCGGCGAGCGGTGGAGCCTGCTGATCGTCCGCGAGGCGCTGCTCGGCGCGACCCGCTTCGACGAGTTTCTGCGCAACCTCGGGATCGCCCGCAACGTGCTGGCCGACCGGCTCGGCACCCTGGTGCACGGGGGCGTGCTGCAACGGGTGCCCTACCAGGAGCGCCCGCTGCGGCACGAGTACCACCTCACCGACCGCGGACGGGAACTGGTGCCCGTCGTCCTGGCCCTGATGCAGTGGGGGGACCGGCACTTCGCCGGCCCGGCCGGCCCGCCCCGCCTCGCCGAGCACGACGGCTGCGGCGGAGCGGCCCGGTCCGGGGTGCACTGTGTCGAGTGCGACCGGGAGCTGACCCCCACTGAGGTGACCACCCGCTTCAACCCAGTGTACGTCCCGAAGCGTTGACGCCCGTCCGGCCGGGCATCGTGCGCGCGGCGGCTCAGTTCCCGGTCCGGCCGGTCACCAGGGGCAGGACGGCTCGGCGACCCGCCGTGGCGCCGTCCGGCGACGGTGCGCCGTACCGGACCTGCACGCCCCGTTGCTGGGCGGCCCGTACGATGCCCGGCACCGCGCGTTCGGCCAGCGCCGCGATGGTCATGGCCGGGTTGACGGTGAGGGCGCCCGGCACCGCGGACCCGTCGGTCACGAAGATGCCGGGATGGTCGCGCAACTCGTGCCGGTCGTCCAGTGCGGAGGTGGCCGGGTCGTCCCCGATGCGGCAGGAGGCCAGCGGGTGCACCGTGTACGCGCCCACCACCTCGTTGGTCCAGGGCATCACCCGGGCCAGCCCGTCGCGCTCGAGGATGTCGCGCACCGCCGCGTCCGACTCGGCCCAGCCCCGCAGCGTGTTGGCGGTCGGCCGGTAGCGCAGCGAACCCCGGCCGAGCATCTGCTGGGACAGCCGCTGCGAGTTGCCGGACTCCGGGGTCGGCCCGAACACCCCCTCGTTGTCGTCCTCGCTCATCGTGAAGATGGTCAGCCAGGATCGCCAGCGGCGCAGCAGTTCCTTCTTCTCCGCCCCGAACCAGGTAGGGCCGGTGGCGTCCGGCACCTGGGCGAGAATGGTGCCGAAGCCGGGCGGGAAGTACAGCTGCTCCAGTGAGAACCGCTGGTACTCCGGCAGCGATCCGTCCAACCGGTCCCAGCTGGCGACGCACGGTCCCTTGCCGATCTGGTAACCCTCGTACGGCACCCCGTCGGACCGGGACAGGCCGAGCACGTCCCGTACCCGGTCCTCGTCGAAGACCGCGGTGTTGAGCCGCTCACCGTTGCCGGAGAAGTACCGCCCGACGGCCGACGGCATCGGACCGAGGTGCGGCTCGGACCGCTGCAGGATCACCGGGGTCGCGCCCGCTCCGGCGGCGAGCACGACGATCCGGGCGTCGATCGCCCCGGCACCCGCCTCGACCCGATAGTCGACGTCATCCAGTACGCGGTAGTGCACCCGGTAGCCGCCGTCTTCGGTGCGGGCCAGGTACTGCACCTCGTGCATCGGCCTGATCTGCGCGCCGTGCGCCAGGGCCGCCGGGAGGTAGTTCAACAGCAGGGACCGCTTCGCGTCGAAGCGGCACCCGGACATCATCCAGTTGCAGTTGGTGCAGCGATCCCGGTCGATGGCGACCGGGACCGGGTTGGCGGTCCGACCGGCGTGGGCACAGGCCGCGCCGAACAGCCCGCCCGAGAAGGGCACATCGTTCCAGTCCTGCTGGCTGACCGGCAACGCCTCGGCCACCCGGTCGTACCACGGGTCCAACGTGTCCCGCGAGATCGTGGTCGGCCACATGCGACGACCGATGCTGCCCTGCCGGTCGAAGACGAACCGTGGGGCGCGCGGCATGGCCGCGAAGTAGACGACGCTGCCGCCACCGACGCAGTTCCCGCTCAGCACGCTCATTCCGTCGCCGATGACGAAGTCGAACACCCGGGTCGAGGACGAACCGAACTTGAAGTCCTGGTCGAATTCCTCGCCCTGCAGCCATGGCCCGCGCTCCAGCACGACCACCCGGGCGCCGCCGGCGGCCAGGTGGTACGCGGCGATCGCGCCGCCGAAGCCGCTGCCGATCACGAGGACGTCGGTCTTCTCGGTAACCGTCATGCCGGGCTCCCTGAGGGGGTCGTGTCGGGGTGCGGTTGGGCCAGCACCCGGCCGTAGGAGTACTCCGGGAACCGCCAGAGTCCGTCCTGGCCGGGTGGGTAGTAGCCGAGGGTCGCCAGGCCGGGGTGGCCGGCGGCGAGGGCGTCGACGGTGTGCAGGTGCGCGGCGGCGTCGAAGGCGATGGTGCTGAACATGGCCACGCTCACCCAGGCCTCCCGCTCGGGGTGGTCCACGGCGGTCAGCTCCTGCACCAACGCCACCCGGTTCGGATAGGCGAGGGCCACGAACGGCGGTACGTCGGGGTCGAGCGTCAGGCGGTGCTTCTCGGCGTGGTGGCGGGCGTGCCCGTTGAGCGCCTCCGCGAGGCTGTCCAGGGCGGGGGCCATCCCGCCTTCCGGGGTGCGTAGCACGTCGACCGCGCCCGACGCGACCGCACCGCCGCCGCCGGAGACGCCGGCGACGCTGCGATCGTCCGGCCACCGCTTCTCGCCGGGAAGGATCGTGTCGGCGAACGCCTCCAACGTCATCGTCACTGCCGGGTTGGCATCGGGGGTACTCGGTTGCACTGGCGTGTCTCCTGTCGTCGGGTAGGAGCACTGGCTGGTCGGGAGCCGGCGCCGGGTCCGGCGGCCCGGGCCGTCTCATCGTCCGATCACTGCGGCAGTGCCGCATCTTCCCGGTTGCTTTCCCGAACCGAGCAGGTCAAAGCGGTCAGCAAGGGCGGCTCGGTCTGCTGTGGAGAGTGCGCAACTTCGAAGAACGTGGCGGGCTTGGGTGTCGCTAGCGTGGCTCGTGCAGCCCCAGCCATGAGGATGGAGACCGTCATGCGCGTCCATGAGGCAGAGCGAGGCAGAGGTCTCGTGGCCTGGATCAACGGCCGGCACCACCAGACCGCGCTCCGGCTCTACCTGTTCGTCGTGGTGGCGCACTGGGCCGAGCACCTGGTGCAGGCGTACCAGATCTGGGTGCTGGGTTGGCCCCGGCCGGCGGCGCGCGGCGTGCTCGGCCAGTTCTACCCATGGCTGGTCACCTCGGAATGGCTCCACTACGGATACGCGCTGCTCATGCTGGTGGGCCTGTTCCTGCTACGACCGGGCTTCGTCGGCCGCGCCCGCACCTGGTGGACGGTCTCCCTCGCCCTGCAGTTCTGGCACCACATCGAGCACGCCCTGCTGTTCATCCAGGCCCAGACCGGCGTCTACTTCTTCGGCGCCAAGGTGCCGACCAGCATGCTGCAGCTGGTGCTGCCCCGGGTCGAGCTGCACCTGTTCTACAACTCGGTGGTCTTCATCCCGATGGTGGTCGCCATGTACCTGCACCTGCGGCCCAGCCCGGCGGAGAGCGCCGCCATGTCCTGCACGTGCGCGGCGAGCCGCCGCCCGTACACCGAGCCGCTGCCGTCCCAGCCGATGCCGGCCTGAGATGGCCGGCCGTCAGGTGTTCCGAGCGATGGCTCCGGCCATGATCGGATTCGCCCTTGCCCTCGCCGCGCCGGCCGCCCCGGCGGCAGCCTCGGGCGGGGACGACCCCACGGCCAGCGTCCCGGCCGACGGAGCCGCCCTGACCACCGCGCCGGCCCAGGTGGAGCTGGCGTTCTCGCGGGCGCCTGTCGCGGCCCGCTCGCATCTGGCCGTCATCGGCGAGGACGGCCGGCGGGTCAACCGCTCCGACACCCCGACCGCCACCGGTCACCGCCTCGTCCAGGCCGTCTCGATCCAACAGCCCGGCGTCTTCACCCTGGCGTACCACGTCGAGTTCGCCGACGGCGGCCAGACGCAGGGCATCCGGCGCTTCAGCGTCGGCACCGGGGCGCCTCCCCCGGCCGGCGGGGTGCCGGCGGAAGCAGCGGCGGTGTCGGGACACCAGCACGACGTCGACCCGGTCAGCGCGGTGCTGCTCGTGATCGACGGCCTGGTGGTCCTCGGCGCGCTGGGGATGCTGCTGCGGACCCGACGACCACGGCCCGTTTCCTGACCCGCGCCCGATCGATCGAGAGGAACCACCGTGACCGCGCAATCCGACGTGTACACCCAGCTGAGGGCCGAGGGCCAGGACGTGGACAGGTTGGTCGCCGACCTGGACGCCGCCGGTTGGGAACGCCCGACGCCAGCGCCCGGCTGGACCATTGCCCACCAGATCGCCCACCTGGCGGCCACCTTCCGGATGGCCGAACTGGCGGTCCGTGACCCGGACGCCTTCACCCGGCTCACCTCCGGACTCAGCGCCGACTTCAACGCGAACGTTCAGCACGCCCTTGCCGGCTACCTGGCCGAGCCGCCCGAGGTGCTGCTCAAACGCTGGCGGGCGGAGCGCGCGGCGGTGGACGACGCGCTGGCGGTCACCCCGCCCGGGCACCTGGTGCCGTGGCTGGTCCGCCCGCTGCCGGCCGCGGTCCTCGCGGCTGCCGGCATGATGGAACTGTTCGCGCACGGCCAGGACGTCGCCGACGCACTCGGCGTCCACCGGGTGTACGGCGACCGGATCCGGCACCTGGTGGAGTTCGTCGTACGGACCTGGGACTTCGGCTATCAGGCCCGCGGGTTGGCCGTGCCCGACGTGCAGCTGCGGTTCGAGGTGACCGGCCCGTCGGGGGCGGTCTGGGCGTTCGGGCCGGCCGGCTCGGGCGAGCGGATCACAGGGCCAGCCGTCGACCTCTGCCTGCTGGCGACCCGCCGCCGCCATCGCGACGACCTGGCGCTCACCGCGACCGGCGCCGAGGCGGACCGCTGGCTCGACATCGCCCAGGCTTACCGTGGCCCCGCCGGCGCAGGGCGGCAGCCGGGACAGTTTGCCGGCGGGACGGCCTGAGCACGGCCGGAGATCATCGGCGTGGCCCGACCGCGCAGCCGGCGGCGGACACGCGCAGAGCGGAGGTGCGGCGCCGCCCGGCTGCGGCCCGACCTGGCGTCGTCCCGGGGTGCCCTACGGGCCGGCGACGCCCATCGGGCCTGAACCGGCGACCACGTCCCTGCGGGCTGACCAGGTCGGCCGCTGCGCCACCGAACCGTCCCGTGTCAGCCACCGCGGTCCGCAATCCGCGAGATGCGCTGGCCAGGCGCACGGTGCCAAGGTCGTGGTGAGCCGAGACGGGCGGGATCGCCGGGCGACGCACGGGCGACAAACACCGCTGCGCCGTCCACACAGCTCGTTCATGGCCCGGGTCCGACTGGACCTGGGCGCCGTGTGCCAACGGGCGAAGGAGGCGCTCGACCTGCTCAACACCGCCAGCGGTGGTTCCTCGATCTATCGGGACGTGTCGATCCAACGCATCGAGCGGGACGTCCAGACGCTGAACCTGCACGCGATCATGCACCCCAACACCAACCTCGAACTCTGCGGTCGAATCGTCTGCGGCCTGGAGCCATCTCTGAGTCCCCGCGCACCCGTCGGGGCGGGGCAGTCGCTGCCCCGCCCCCAACCAGGAGAGGACCACCGACATGACCACCAACCCTTCCGCCATCGCCGACGACCGCGCCGCCGTCGCCGCCGTACCGCAGCGCATCGTTGCCGCCTGGGCGGACCACGACGCCGGGGCGTTCGCCCGCGCGTTCACCGAGGACGGGACGCTCATCATCACTGGCGTGTCGCGCACCGGCCGGCAGGAGATCGAGTCGTTCATGGCCCAGGCGTTCACCGGCCCCTTCAAGGGCACCCAGGTCACCGGCACCCCGTACGCGGTCAAGCCGCTGGCGGAGAACGTCGTGCTGGTGCTCACCCAGGGTGGCGTGCTCGCGCCCGGCGAGACCGAGGTCGCTGCCGAGCGGGCCATCCGGGCCAGCTGGCTGCTCGTCAAGCAGGACGGCGAGTGGCTGATCACCGCGTACCAGAACACGCCGGTGCAGGCGGCCTGAGCGGAGTTCGACCGGGGCGGCCACTTCGCCGCGCTGGAGCAGCCGGATCTGCTGGTCGGCGATGTTCGGGCCTTCGTCCGCTCGCTACCTCCGCAAACCTGAACGCCGCTCGCCGGGCCGATGGTCCGGCGAGCGGCCCGGCCGGCACCATCGGCCAACGGCGAGGCGGCCACCGGCCGCTCACACCGGGCCGGGACGCCCCGCTGTGATCGGACGGACGACCGGCAGCCCGCGCTCCACCATGTCCAGCAGGCGCTGGCCGATCTCGTGCGCGCGGGAGTCCGGCACCATCCGCAGCGGCCCGTCGATGAGGAGCATGGCCAGTCCATGCACCGCGGACCAGGCAAGGAACTCCGCCTCCGGGCGCCGGTCCGCCGGCAGCACCCCCGCCGTCACCAGCTCGTCGACCGCGTCACCCAGCATCTCGAAGGGCGTCCGTCCGCCCCGGCCCCGTTTGCCCTCGGCGCCGGCGGTCAGCATGTCGGCCGGCACCGACACCGCCGTGCGGAAAAGGCCGGGTTCGGCACGGGCGAAGCGCAGGTATCCGGTGCCGACCGCGCGGAGTCGGTCCAGGGCCCGCTCGGGCGGGTCGTCCCCGGACGGAAGCGCGGCCATCTCCGCCTCGATGGCGGTGGCCAGGTCCGACTGCGCCGCCTCGCAGACCGCATGCAGCAACGCCTGCCGGTCGGTGAAGTGGCGGTAGGCGGCGTTCGGCGCGACGCCCACCATCCGGGTCGCCTTGCGCAGCACCACGGCGGCCGGCCCGCCATCCCGTGCCAGCTCCGTCCCGGCAGCGAGCAACGCCCGGTAGAGGTCCCCGTGACGGTAGGTGCTCCGCCGCGGGGCAACTTCCTCGGTTCCCGGGGCCGCCTGCATGTGGACATCGTACACTTTGGGCGGTCGGCCCCGCCGTACGTCGGGCCGGCACATGCGGCGGCGCCGGGGAACTGCCTCCGCCAGGTTACCGACCGGCGGTGGCGCAGCACCCGGCCGAGCCAACAGCCATCGAACGAGGAGGCCCGATGGGCAATGTGCTCCTGGACGTCACCATGTCGCTCGACGGGTTCATGGCCGGCCCCGACATCAGCGCTGAGCATCCGATGGGCCGAGGCGGCCTGGCCCTGCACGAGTGGATCTTCCAGGCGTCGGCCGACGACGTCGACGGGAAGCTGCTGCGGGAGCGGACGGCGAGCACCGGGGCGGTGGTGATGGGACGGCGCACCTTCGACCTGGGCATCGGCCTCTGGCAGGACACCCCGTGGCCGGCCCCCTGCTTCGTGCTCACCCACGCGCCGCTTGCCCCACTCGTCGAGAAGAGCGGCACCTTCGCCTTCGTCACCGACCCGGAGACCGCCCACCGGGAGGCCGTGTCGGCCGCTGAGGAGAAGGACGTCCGGCTGATGGGTGCCGACATTTCCCAGCAGCTCCTCGCGCGGGGGCTGGTGGACGAACTCCACATCCAGATCGCACCGGTGCTGCTGGGCACAGGCCGGCGACTCTTCGAGCACCTGGGCGTCGACCCGGTCGGGCTGGAGCCGATCGCCGTGATCGAGTCGCCCCGGGTCACTCACCTGCATTACCGCCTGCCGCGGTAGCCGGGCCGGCGCGCCGGGGCACGCCGGCCCGGACCGCGGCTCAGGCCACCCGGGCGCAGTCCGGGCTGCGCCGCACCCGACCGTCCCCGGCACACTGCGCCTGGTACGCGTCGAGGATCGTCTGAGCCCGCTCGGTGGCGGGGGCGAAGCGGGTCTCCGGCTCGACGCCGTCGGCGAGCTGGTCCAACCCGACCCGCAGGTGGGGGTGCTGCGCGAACCAGCCCTCCGCGGTGAGCAGGTCCGCCGCCGCCCGGGTCACCGCCCCGGCTGCGTCCAGCGATATCTGTCTCTCGTCCAGGCGGCGGCGACCCGGGACGAGAAGGTCACCACCGCCTACCTGCGTACGGCGGGCATGGTGGACCGGCCGGAGGCGCTGATGCGGCCCGCCATGCTGCTGCGGGTGCTCCGCGGCGCCTTCCTACGGTCGCGACCCGCGCGGCCGGTGTCCCACGCCCACCCCGACGAGGTGGGCTGACCCGGGCACCGCGGCCGGCTACGACAGCGGGTCGAGGCAGGTCCGACGGTCAGGACCGGCCTCGACCCGCACGGGGCGTCGGCTCAGTGCCCCCGGGCGATCCACTCGTCGAGGTGCGGCGCCTCGGCGCCGACGGTGGTGTCGTCGCCGTGTCCGGTGTGGACAACCGTCTCCGGCGGCAGGGTCAGCAGCCGGGTCCGGATCGACTGGATGATGGTGCCGAAGTCGCTGTAGGAGCGGCCGGTGGCGCCCGGCCCCCCGGCGAACAGGGTGTCGCCGGTGAAGACCGCGCCGAGGTCGGGGGCGTGCAGGCTGCATGCGCCGGGGCTGTGGCCGGGGGTGTGCAGCACCCGTAGCGTGGTGCCGCCGACCGGGACGGTCTGGCCGTCGGTCAGCTCCCCGTCGGGCGGGGTGTCGGGGTGGACCAGGTCCCAGAGCACCCGGTCGGCCGGGTGCAGCAGCACCGGGGCGCCGGTGGCCCGGGCCAACTCGGGCGCGACCCGCACGTGGTCGTCGTGGGCGTGGGTGGCCAGGATGGCGACCACCCGGCGGTCGCCGACGAGCCGAACGATGGCGGCCACGTCGTGCGGCGCGTCGACGACGACGCACTCGGTGTCGTCGCCGATCACCCAGACGTTGTTGTCGACGTCGAAGGTCTGCCCGTCGAGGGAGAACGTGCCGGAGGTGACGGTGTGGTCGACGCGGGCCGTCACGGGAAGACCACCACCGAGCGGAGCACGTCACCGTGGTGCATCCGGGTGAACGCCTCCTCGACCTGGTCGAGGGCGATCTCCTCGGTGACGAACGCGTCCAGGTCGAGCCGGCCCTGCTGGTACAGCTCGGTGAGCATCGGGAAGTCGCGGCTGGGCAGGCAGTCGCCGTACCAGCTGGACTTGAGCGCACCGCCGCGGCCGAAGACGTCCAGCAGCGGCAGCTCGATCTTCATGTCCGGGGTGGGTACGCCCACCAGCACCACCGTGCCGGCCAGGTCCCGGGCGTAGAAGGCCTGCTTCCAGGTCTCCGGGCGGCCCACCGCGTCGATCACCACGTCGGCGCCGACGCCGCCGGTCGCGGCGCGGATCGCCTCGACCGGGTCGTCCTCCGAGGCGTTGACGGTGTGCGTGGCGCCGAAGCGGCGCGCCCAGTCGAGCTTGCGGGAGTCGGTGTCCACCGCGATGATCGTCGTCGCTCCGGCCAGGGCCGCGCCGGCCACCGCGGCGTCGCCGACGCCGCCGCAGCCGATCACCGCGACCGAGTCGCCCCGGGTCACCTGGCCGGTGTTCATCGCCGCGCCGAGGCCGGCCATCACGCCGCAGCCGAGCAGGCCGACGGCGGCGGGCCGGGCGGACGGGTCGACTTTGGTGCACTGGCCGGCGTGCACCAGCGTCTTCTCGGCGAACGCGCCGATGCCGAGGGCGGGCGTCAGCTCGGTCCCGTCGGTGAGGGTCATCTTCTGGGCGGCGTTGTGGGTGTTGAAGCAGTACCAGGGGCGGCCCCGGCGGCAGGCCCGGCACTGCCCGCAGACGGCCCGCCAGTTGAGCACCACGAAGTCGCCGGGGGCCACGTCGGTGACCCCCTCCCCCACCTGCTCGACAACGCCCGCGGCCTCGTGGCCGAGCAGAAACGGGTAGTCGTCGGTGATGCCGCCCTCGCGGTAGTGCAGGTCGGTGTGGCAGACCCCGCAGGACTGGACGCGGACCACCGCCTCACCCGGCCCCGGGTCGGGCACCACGATCGTGGTGACCTCCACCGGCGCGCCCTTGCGCCGCGACACAACTCCCCGGACTTGCTGGCCCACGGTTCCTCCCGCCGTTGTCGATCTGGCGTCTCTCCCGCCGAACCTACCGCCGAACACACGCGCCGGCCCACCGCTACCCGACGGGTTATCTCCCGCATCGCGGGGTACGCGGCAGCAGTTCTCCGCATCCGACGGGAGTGATCATGAGGCTGACGCATGCGCCGCTGCGGGTCAGCATCGGCGCGTTCATCCTGAATTCCGGGCTCGGCAAGCGCGGCCTGGAGGCCGAGGCCGCGCAGGCGGTACACGGCATGGCCGTCGGCGCGCTCCCCCAACTCGAACAGTTGGGGCCGGATCGGTTCGCGAAGCTGCTGTCCCGGGGCGAGATCGCGCTCGGCGCCGCGCTGCTCGTGCCGTTCGTGCCGTCGCTGCTGGCCGGTGCGGCGTTGACGGCCTTCGGCGCGGGGCTGGTGCAGCTCTACCTCAAGACGCCGGGATTGCGGGAGCCGAACAGCTTGAAACCGACCCAGGCCGGCACCGGCATCGCCAAGGACGTGTGGCTGGTCGGCGCCGGGCTCACCCTGATGCTGGACTCGCTGACGCACCGGCGGCGGGGCCACTGAGCACCGCGATCAGGTGCCTACCGGAGTGGGGACCGTGGCGGAGGCGCGCTCGGCCGCGTGGCGGCGGGCGGCGTTGCGGTAGCGCAGCACCTGGACCGCGCCGATCAGCCAGAGCAGATACTGCACGGCGAACGCCCAGCGGAACGCGTCCAGCGGCGGGGTGCTCCGCCCGGCCGGGGTGGCCAGATCGAGGACCACGCCGACCGCCAGGATCAGCAAGATCGAGGCGACGAAGCCGCCGACGTTGACGATGCCGGTGGCGCTGCCGATGCGGTGCACCGGGTTGGCGGTGCGCGCGTAGTCGAAGCCGATCACCGAGCCGGGGCCGTTGGCGGCGAGGACAACGACGAGGGCCACCAGCAGCCAGTGCGGTGCACGTCCCGGCCAGGCCAACACGACCGTCCAAACCGCGGCGGTGCCGGCGGTGATCGCGAAGACCAGGACCGAGCGGTGGAACGGGTGCCGGGCGCACAGGTGCGCGATCACCGGTCCGCAGATCAGGGTCACCACGATCATCAGGGTGAGCAGGGACGCCGCCCCGGTGGGCGAGAAGCCCTGCCCCTGCACCAGGAAGGGATAGCCCCACAGCAGCGCGAACACCGAGCCGGAGAACTGGGTGACGAAGTGGGTCCACAGGCCGAGCCGGGTGCCCGGCTGGGCCCACGCCTCGGCGAGCTGCCGGCGTACGGTGTCCAGGTCGGGGGCGGCGGTGGCGGATTCCGCGTGCGGGGTGTCCCGGACCGCGACGAGGACGAGCAGCAGCACGGTGGTGCCGAGCGCCGCCGCGGTGAGGAACGCGGGCGTCCAACCGACGTGGTGCAGCAGCGCCACCAGCGGGATCGCGCTGAGCACCGCGCCGAGTTGCCCGACGGTGCCGGTGAGCTGCACCAGCAGCGGGTTGCGTCGTCCGGGGAACCAGAACGCCACGATGCGCAGCACGCTGATGAAGGTCATCGCGTCGCCGAGGCCGACCAGGACGCGGGCGGCGACCGCGAGACGGACGTCGGTGGCGACGGCGAAGCAGAGCTGACCGCCGACCATCAGCACGCCACCGGCCACCAGCATCCGGCGGGAGCCGAACCGGTCGAGCAGCGCCCCGACCGGCACCTGCATGGCCGCGTACACGGCGAGCTGGGCGACGGAGAAGGTGGCCAACGCGGCGGCGTTGATGTGGAAGCGGTCCGCCGCGTCGACGGCGGTGACGCCGAGCGAGCTGCGGTGAAAGATCGCCACGAGGTAGGCGGTGACCGCGACCGCGTACACCAGGGCGGCGGGGCGGCCCGGACGGGCAGGGGTACGCGGCAGCGGACCGGCGGCGGTCACCGCAGCGTCCGCAGCACGGTCGCGGCGTTGTCGATGTGCGCGCCGACCGCGTCGAGCCAGGGCTGCGGGTCGTCGCCGTCGAGGGCGGCGAGCTGGCCGGCGTGCTCGGTGAGGGCCACCTCGGCCCAGCCGGGCGAGAGCCGGAAGCTGGCCTCGCCCATCCGCAGCTGCCGGTCGCGCAGCCGGTGGTACAGCTCGGCGAGGATCTCGTTGCCGGCCGCCTCGACGACGGTGGCGTGGAAGGCCCGGTCGGCGGCCATCAGGGCGGTGACGTCGCCGGCGGCGTGCGCCCGGCGCATCTCGGTCAGCCAGCGGGCCAGGTCGGCCCTGAGTTCGGCCCGGCGGGGCCAGACCCGCTCGGCGGCGTGCAGCTCGACCAGGCGCCGGGCCTCGATGACGTCGACGATCTCCCGCGCCGACACGGGCCGGATCAGCGCGCCGCGCTTCGGGTAGAGGGCGACCAGCCCCTCGGCCTCCAGGCGCAGCAGCGCCTCCCGCACCGGTGTACGCGAGACCCCGGCCGCCTCGGCGATCTCTCCCTCGCTGATCAGCAGCCCACCCGGGTAGACCTGCTCAAGGATGGCCTGCTTGAGGTGCTGGTACGCCCGCTCGGCGCACGACGGCCCGGCGGTGCGTGCCGAGGCGCTGGGATGCGTCATGTATCTATGCTGCGTATCGCGATCCGAGGTTCGTCCTGGCGGACCTGCTGATCGTGACCCAGCCCACCGACCGTCGGGCCACCTCTAGACCACTTAGTCCGGTTTGCGAGGAATTGACGGTCGCTCGGGCCGGAATGCCGGGTGGGGGTCGGTCGTTGAACACGGGTGCACGGCCGAGGAGGACGCCCCCGCCTGGCGGGGTGCGCGGGCCTGGAATGATGGTGGGCCGCCGGTCGTTGTACATGGTCCCGGCGCCGCGTAGAGGCGAGCTTCCTCGCCCCGTGAGCCAGCCGGTTGAAGTCTTTCCCCCGTTTTTGGGCGCCTGACGTGGTGCTTGCGCATGATGCCGACCCCCATCGGCGTGTGCGTCGACCCCCGAATGGAGCTTTGTCATGAATTCGATGC